>JANXVR010000134.1 GCA_025351565.1 Actinomycetes bacterium | reverse complement strand
GTGATCGACCGGCTCCGCGACCAGATCCGATTCCTGCCGTGGGTTCGCAACTCTGATCTGCTATCGATCGCTCCGCTCATCCTGATCGCGGCCACGATCATCGCGCTCATCGCGGGCACGGTCGGGATGCGCCGCTTCCTGGACGTCTGAGGGCCGGTGGCATGCCGCGCGATCAAGGCGAGAAGAACGTCGCAACGAACCGCCGGGCGCGCCACGACTACCAGATCGAGGATGTCCACGAATGCGGCATGGTCCTCACCGGCGACGAGGTCAAATCGCTCCGCGAAGGCCGGGCATCGCTGACCGACTGCTACGCCCGGGTGCGGGGCCACGAGATGTGGATCGAAGGTCTCCATATCCCCCCGTACGAGCAGGGCGACAAACGGACGTTCCAGCCGACGCGCCCGCGCAAACTCCTCCTGCACCGGCGCGAGATCGACAAGCTCGCGGCCGAGACCGCCGAGAAGGGACTGGTCCTGGTCCCGATGCGGATCTACTTCGCCCACGGGATCGCGAAGGTGGAGATCGGCCTGGGCAAGGGCAAGCGGCAGTTCGAGAAGCGCCAATCCCTCGCGAAACGCGAATCCCAACGCGAGATCGAGCAAGCGGCGGGTCGCCGAAGGTAGATGGCGTAACGGCTACGCCTCGGGGTTGTCCTCCAGGCTCTGCTGCACCCGGTGAAGCAGCCCGATCAGTTGCGCGAGTTCCTCGTCCGAGAGGCCAGACAGCCAAGCCTTCTCGGCCTCATGCACGAGGGGTCGCAGCCGGGCCACGACGTCCAGCCCCGCAGGTGTGAGCTCGACCATGAGGCTGCGGCGGTCCTCCGGATGCGGGGTTCGTTGCACGAACCCCGCGCCTTCGAGGGAGTCGACGAGCCCCGTGACGGTGGCGCGGCTGACGATCAGACGCTCTCCGAGTTGGCTCGGCGGCATCGCGCCGTGATCGCGGAGGACCCCCAGGACCAGGCCCCCGGCCTGCGACACGCCAAGGGGTCGGAGGGCTCGCCCGATGCGATCCATCAGCAGGTCGGCCGCTCGAACGGTGTTCATCACGGCTTCAGTCGCGCGAATGTTCCCATCGGGCGATTGGTCGTAGTAGTCCTCCGGCATCCGGATCGGATCCATGAGGCAGATGATACGGGACTTGACGATACGGGTCCATAGGACTATAGTTCGGCCCCTAACGGTTCGACGGTCGGGCCGCGAAGAACGGGAGGACAGTCATGGCAAAGGTGATCGTTCAGCACCACGTCGAGGACTACGACCGGTGGCTGCCGGTGTTCAAGGAGCACGGGGAGGCTCGCAGGGCCAACGGCGCGACCGGCCACACAGTCACCAGGGGCGTGGACGACCCGAACGCCGTGATCATCGTCAACGACTTCGCGACCGTCGAAGGGGCGAAGGCGTTCATGACCGATCCCTCGCTCAAGGAGGTCATGGCCCGCGCCGGCGTGGACTCTGTGCCGCAGGTGTGGATCGTGGAAGAGGCGGAGTCCGAGAAGTACTGAGTTCGCCCGATCCTCGGTCGGCTGTGTGCGGCGGGTCCTTCGCGGGCCCGCCGCTTCGCGTTCAAGTCGTGTCGCCGACGGGCCGTATACTCGGGAGAGACAACTACATATGGGGGTGTACTGGCTTCGACTCGGACGTTTGCCGTCTGGGGGAAGCGGGCCGTGATCCCGGATGTCACGTTAAACGCCGGACCAACACAAGCGCCAACGACAATTACGCGCTCGCTGCCTAACTAGTTAGGTAGCCGTCCTCCTCGGAGCGCCTGCGGCCGGGGATAGGGCGTCACTTAGCAGGCTCACCACAGCGGTTCCGCCTTGGGGCCGTCGAGGGACATCGAACCAGGGCTGGCTGAAGGGTCCTCCGCCGGTGGGAGCCCTGAAGCGAGATCTACCCACCGGCTCCGCCCGGAGAAGCCTCAGTCGGTCGCCCGGGGACGCGGGTTCGAATCCCGCCACCTCCACTTTCATGAACGCCGACGCCTCGATCCCCGCGAGTTCGTGGCTCCATCCGGCGGCCGTGGTCGGCCCATCGCCCATCGATGGCCAGGGGCTGTTCGCGGCGCGTGCCATCACCAAGGGTGAGGTCGTGCTTGTCCTCGGCGGTGGCACCCTCACGGACGCCGAAGTGCAAGCGATGATCGACCGGGGGGAGCGCTACGACGGGATCGCCCTGGGGAGCGATCTGAACCTACGGATCGAACCGCGCGACTGGCCGGGGATCCACGGCAACCACTCGTGCGACCCGAACCTCTGGATGCTGGGCGCCGTCCCACTCGTTGCCAGGCGGGACGTCGAGCGCGGCGGCGAGCTCACTGTCGACTACGCCCTGTTCACGCGTTCGCCGGCCTGGCACATGGAGTGCAGATGTGGCGCTCCCTCGTGCCGCGGGGTGATTTCGGGTGTTGAC
>JANXVR010000099.1 GCA_025351565.1 Actinomycetes bacterium | reverse complement strand
GCCAAGCGTTCGAGGCGCATTACGTCCCGAGGCTCCGGCTCTCGACCCTCTTGGCTGGCGGAAGCTCGTACGCGGAGGACATCGTGCAGGACGTATTCGTGAGATCGGCTAATCACCTCCCCGGGCTCGAACCGGCGGAGGTTGGGCCGTACCTTCGAACAGGAGTCGTCAACGCGTGGCGGAACGAACGCCGGCGTCTGGGAGCGGAGGCTCGCAAGCATCGCGCCATCGCCGCCAGCACGGCTGATCCGGCCGCGACGTCCGACTACGGACTCTGGACAGAGATCGTCGCCCTCCCTCCTCGCCAGCGGGCGTGTCTGGTCCTGCGCTACTACGAAGACCTGTCCGAGATCGAGGTCGCCACTCTCCTAGGCTGCTCGGTCGGCACCGTGAAGAGCCAGACGAGCCGGGCGCTTACCAAGCTCCGGAAGGCGGTGACCGGATGAACGTCGAAGACCGCGTGCGAGAGGTGCTACAGGCGAAAGCCACCGTGACCCCGGCCTCTGATGCGCTGGACCGGATCCTCGCGAACGTATCTGAGGTCACGCCGCAGCGGGGAGCACCGTTCCGGCGTCGAATTCGGCGACCGGATCGTTCAGCCGAACCGCGGAGCCGCCTCGCCGCAGGCATCGTGGCCTTCATCGTTGCTGTCGCCGCACTCGGGCTCGTAACCGTGGCGTTCGATGGGAAGAGGGGACCTCACTCACCGGTCTCACCTCCGGCGACTACCGCCGCCGTCCACACCAACGGCGACATCTGGGCTGCGATCGGTGGAGGGGAGGGCGGTGTCGCGATCTCACGGGTCGACCCGATGAGCGGGCACACGTCCATCATGTGGACCGATGGACGTTGGCCTGGCGCGACCGGCACGTCATCAGGTCGAGTCAACGAAGCCGCGATCGGCAGTGGTTACGCGTTCTCCCCGGACGGTTCGAAGGTCGTGTTCTCCGCGTACGGCTATGACCCGGCCGGGAAGGTGTACGGGACGGAGCTCTTCACGATGGACGCGGATGGGGCCAACGTTCAGCAACTGACCCATGACCACGCTGTAGACGGGAAGCCCGCGTGGGCACCCGATGGTCGCTCGATCATCTACGCGAGCTACCGAGGCGCCAACTTCGTGCCAGGGTGCCTGGGGCTGTCCTCATGCCTCCCGGATCTCTACGTCATCGATGCGAGCGGAGCAACGCCGACCCAGCTCACGAACGATGCGGTCGGAGAGACCCAACCGAGCTGGAGTCCGGACGGGTCTCGGGTCACGTTCGTCAGCGTCGGTCCGGACGGGACGGGGAGCATCGAGACGATGAACGCCGACGGGACCGGTCGGATGACGATCGCTTCGGGTGCGGGAACCTTCTTCTCCCACCCGCGCTGGTCTCCACGCGGCGATCTGATCGCGTTCCTACGCCAGGACAAGAATCAGACCTATCACCTCTGGACCGTCGCGCCGGATGGCTCTGATCCTCACGACCTGCTGGATACCGGCGCAGATTCGGACTACGGACCGATCGTCTGGTCACCGGATGCGACGGAGATCGCGTTCCCTAAGGTGATCGGTGGTGAGCCACAGGTCTGGCTCGCGGATCCAACTGGGAGCCGCCATCAGCTCGCCACCTGGCCGCACTACGGGATCTCGCCGATCGCGTGGCAACCGGGCGCTCCTGTTCAGCCCGCATCGGGAGTGAGCTTCGCGCCTTCCGGCGGGTGGTCGACGAGCACGTATCGGGGAATGGCTTGGGGTGGATCGAATCCCGGGCCGACGGGCGGAGCATGGGCTTCGAACCTCGCGTTCGATCCAGGAGACCTTCCGGAGAGGACGGGGTTTCCCCTACTCACCCTCCGTTCCTCACCACCCGCAGGCGTCGTGCTTACAGTTGAAACCCTCGGGTCGAACCGACCAGACGATCTGAGCCTGCCGCTCAATCTCACCAGTTTCAGCGTCAGAGCACCCCAGGCCGAAGAGCCACCGGGCTTGACCGTTTACGAAGCGCATGGGGTCGTGAACGGACAGAACGTACTCGTTCGGGTGTATTTCGGGGCTCAGTCTCCGACCGCGAATGACCTACAGGCAGCCCAGGGTGAACTCAACACGCTCGTGATTCCATCCGGTCTGGATGGACAGGGTAACGTCGGGACCCTTTCGGGCCACCTGTTCGCGGTGGGAGGCCCTCCCGGAGTTAAGCGGCGGCCCTTGATCGGGTCGGTGACGATAACCGGGGATGGGACTTCAAAGACCGTTGCGGTCGGTGCAGGGGGGAGCTACTCCATCAGTCTTCCGCCTGGTCGGTACGAACT
>JANXVR010000031.1 GCA_025351565.1 Actinomycetes bacterium | reverse complement strand
ATCGCCAGAAGGTGGCCGGACGGATCCGGGTGCAGATGTGGGGGAGCCACGTGTACAAGGCCCTTGTCCACGTCCTTCTCTTTCGCGATCTCAACCGTCGGTTGCGTTCCTCCGCATCCCATGTTAGCGTCCCACTAACATGGGTCTCGGAGGTGTTGGGATGACGCGAAGAGCGAAGATCTGTGTCGCCCTTCTTGCCGTCGCCGCATTCGCGGCAGTCGGTTTTGCCGTCGGATCGGCGATCGGCGCCGGAGCGGCGGGCGTTTGGGCTTGCCCTGGCCAGATTGCGCTCGACCTCAACACATACGGCCAGGGAAGCGCCACCGCTGCCGAGGCATTGCAGGGCGAAGCTGGCGTCTTAGCACGGTACGGCGTAGCGACCCAATCTCAGCTCGACCAAGCGCTTGCCTCCGCCTCGGGTCCCACACGCTATGACGCGAGCAACGGGATGTTCTACATCAACGGCAACCTCGTCGCGCAGTTTAGTGCGGGACAGCTTCCCGACCAGAGTTGGGCCGTGGCATCGGCACAATACTGCTCACCTCCGGCCAGCGGGAAATCGCCCGGAGCCACGCCTTGAGGAAGCTGGTCCTTGTCGCGGCGACGAGCTTCACCCCGGTCGAGTTCGAGACCGTGTTTCAGGTGGCTCATGCTGCTTGAGATGTTGCCAACGTTCGAGTCAACCGAACTGGGGGCAGACCAGTTGTGGAAGATCTCCAGGTATTCGTGATCGGGCTCGCTTCGTGCGAAGGATCGCTCCACCAGATCCCTCGCGGTGGCGAACTGGACCTTGGTCTTGAACCGCCGCTTGTTCGGCAGTCCCTGCAGGCCGGCGCGGCGCATCAGCAGCTCGACGGCGCCATGGCTGACCGTGATCCCTCGCCCGATGGTGAGCTCGGCGTGGACCCGGCGTGCGCCGTAGGTTCCTCGGGAATCGACGTGCGCCTTGACGATCAGGTCCGTGAGCCACGCGTGGCGGATCGCTCGCTCCGATGGTGCTCGTTTGCGCCAGGCGAAGGAGCCGGCTTCGGTCACCTGCAGCACGCTGCAGCTCGTCTTGATCGAGTGGCCTTCAGTCACCATCACCTTGATGATGGCGAACCGGCCTTTTGTGAGCACCGCCTCCTTCAGCAGCGCCTTGGCTCGGCGCTCCGCGGCGAGTTCGGCCTCCAGCGCGTTGATCCGCCGGCGCGCGGCCACGAGCTCCGCACGATCGGGCGTGTTCAGGCCTGGGATCTCGCCACGGTCGATCCGGTCTTGCTTGCGCCAGTTGTAGACGCAGGCGCCGGTAATACCAAGATCGGTGGCTGCCTCGGTGACGCTTCGACCAGCCGCGAGCAGGTCCAGGACCTTGCGGCGGAACTCGGGTGGATAGCTTCTCGGCACGGCTGTTCCTCCTTGCTCATAGCCCCTCGGGGGAGTCCGCAAACAGTCTGCGAGAGGCGGGAGGCCTGGGGGTCGTCCGAGGCGGTCTAAGAGGCGCTGGGAACCGTATTGAGGGACCGGCGTACAACTGGCAGCAAGAGTGGCAGCAAGCGCCCAAGAATTGCACCCTGACCAGGGACTCGGCGCGGATTGTACATTCGCGGCATGCACCTCCTTCTGGCCCCCGACAAGTTCCGCGGCACGCTCACGGGCCGACAGGCGGCGGAGGCGTTCGAGACCGGGTGGCGGCGCGTGCGGCCCGAGGACACCTACGACATCGCGCCGCTCGCCGACGGGGGAGAGGGCACCCTCGAGACCCTGGTGGACGCTCTCGGCGGCTCGATCGTCGAGGCGGTTGTGACGGGGCCGCTCGGGGAGCGCGTGGACGCCATGTTCGGCCTGGCGGACGGGCCGGAGGGCCGCGTCGCCGTGGTTGAGATGTCGCGAGCGTCCGGACTCGCGCTCCTTGCCTCCGGGCGCAGGGATCCGGGGCGCGCCACCACGTTCGGCACAGGTGAACTCATCCGGTTGGCGCTGGATCATGACCTCGTCCGGTTGGTCGTCTGCATCGGCGGGAGCGCGACCAACGACGGCGGCGCGGGGATGGCGCAGGCGCTGGGCGCACGTCTGGTGGACGCATCGGGGAACACCGTTGAACCGGGCGGACGAGCCCTCGCGGATCTGGCACGGATCGACGTCTCCCAGCTGGACCCGCGGCTCCGCACGGTCAAGGTGACGGTGGCGAGCGACGTCGACAATCCGCTCTGCGGCCCGTCGGGCGCCAGCGCGATCTACGGGCCGCAGAAGGGTGCGTCGCCGGAGGACGTGAGGACGCTGGATCAGGCGCTGGCACACCTGGCCGCGGTGGTGAACCGTGATATGGGGATCAACCTCAAGGACGAGCCGGGCGCGGGGGCTGCCGGGGGGCTCGGATTCGGGCTGATGGCGTTCTGCGGGGGACGCCTTCGCCCCGGGATCGACGTGGTCATGGACGCGGTCGGCCTGGCCGCCCGACTCGCCCGAGCCGCCCTGGTCGTGACCGGGGAAGGCAAGCTGGATGCCGGATCCATGCACGGCAAGGTTCCCGCGGGGGTGCTGAGGGTCGGGCGAGAGGCCGGTGTGCCGGTGCTCATCGTGTGCGGGGTCGCCGAGGTGTTGCCTCCCGGCGCCCAGGTCTGGGCGCTGGCGGACCGTTTCGGACTGGATGCCGCACTGTCCGACCCCCGGAGATGCATGACCGATCTAGCCGCTGAGCTGGCAGAACGGTTAGAGAGCCCGCCCGGCTCCTGAGCGTTCGGGCCGGCCCCGGCTACAATGACCGGGTATCGTTCGGTCCATCCCACCACCACACCCGGAGGAAGAGACATGATCACGCTTACCGAGGCCGCCGCGGGCAAGGTGAAGGCCCTGCTCGAAGAGGAAGGGCGAGACGACATCGCACTCCGTGTGGCGGTGCAGCCGGGCGGATGCTCAGGTCTTCGCTACGCGATGTACCTGGACGATCAGGTCTCGGAGAAGGACGCCACGCAGGAGCAGTTCGGGGTCCGGCTGGTCATCGACAAGATGAGCGTTCCCTACCTGTCGGAGGCCACGGTGGACTTCGTGGACAGCCTGGAGCAGTCGGGCTTCACCATCGACAACCCGGCCGCGACCGGCGGCTGCGCCTGCGGGAACTCGTTCCACTGACCGCCGCCCCGGGCGGGCATCGCGCCGGGGGATTCAGTCCGGGTCGTAGGCGAGGTTCGGCCTGAGCCACCGCTCGGCTTCCGAGAGGCTTTCTCCCACGCGGCGCGCGTAGTCCTCGACCTGATCCTTGCCGACCCTTCCCACGTTGAAGTACCGCGCCTGGGGATGCCCGAAGTAGAGCCCGCTGACGCTGGCGGCAGGCGTCATCGCCATGTGCTCGGTCAGATCCATCCCGATCTCACCGGCGTTGAGCAGGTCGAACAGACGCCGCTTCAGGACATGGTCCGGGCACGCCGGATACCCGAAGGCGGGCCTGATCCCGCGGTAACGTTCCTCGACCAGGGCATCGTTGGCCATGCGTTCGGTCTGGTAGCCCCACGCGATACGCGCCTCCTGATGCAGGTATTCAGCGAAGGCTTCGGCCAGGCGGTCCGCGAGGGCCTTCACCATGATCGCCCGATAGTCGTCCAGGGCGGCCTCGTAGCCCTTCACCAACTCGTCGCACCCCAGCCCGGCCGTCACGGCGAAGGCACCGATGTGGTCGGCGAGCCCAAGATCCGCCGGAGCCACGAAGTCGGCGAGGGAGCGGTTCGGACCCCCATCCTTCTTCACCTGCTGGCGCAGCATGGGGAACGTGAGCCCGTTGTCCAGGACGATGTCATCCATCTCGGCGCCGGCGGGCCAGAACCCGTAGACGCCCTTGGCCTGAAGCGACGCATCCCGTTGGATCTGATCGAGCAGCTCCTGTCCGTCGGCGAACAGGCCGCGGGCGGCCTCCCCGTGGTCGGGATGGTTGAGGATCTGAGGGTAGCGGCCCTTCAACTCCCACGCGGTGAAGAAGAACGTCCAGTCGATGAACGGCCGTAGGTCCTCGATGGAAGCCTCGACGGTCCGAAGGCCGGTGAAGGAAGGCGTCGCGATGTCCCCGGCCTTCCACTCGATCGGGGCACGATTCTCCAAAGCCTTGCGGTAGGGCAGGAGCGGCGTCTTCTGGCGTTCGGCATGCTGGGCCCGCAGATGGTCTTGCAACGCCCGGTTCTCCTTGTCCAGGGTGAGCTTGCGATCGGGGTCCAGCAGCGCGCTGACCACGCCGACCACCCGCGACGCGTCGACCACGTGCACCACCGGTTGGGTGAACGCCGGGGCGATGCGCACGGCGGTGTGTTGGCGAGAGGTGGTTGCCCCGCCGATGAGGAGGGGAAGCGTGAGTCCGCGGCGCTCCATCTCCTTGGCAACCTTCACCATCTCGTCCAGGGACGGCGTGATGAGCCCCGAACAACCGACGATGTCGACACCTTCGGCCACGGCGGTATCCAGCAAGACGTCCGCCGGCACCATGACGCCCAGGTCGATGACCTCATAGTTGTTGCAGCCCAAGACGACCCCCACGATGCTCTTGCCGATGTCGTGGACATCCCCCTTCACGGTGCACAGGATCACCTTCCCGTTGGCTCTGGGCGTGCCCCCCGCCGCCACCAGGACCTGCTTCTCGTCCTCCATGAACGGCTCGAGATAAGCGACCGCCTTCTTCATGGCGCGGGCGCTCTTGACCACCTGAGGCAGGAACATCTTCCCTGCGCCGAACAGGTCGCCTACGATCTTCATCCCGTCCATCAATGGGCCTTCGATCACCTCCAAAGGCCGCTCGTAGAGGTGGCGTGCCTCCTCGGTGTCCTCGACGATGAAGTCGTCGATGCCGTGCACGAGCGCGTGCGAGAGCCGGGACTGCACATCGGCCTCGCGCCACGTGAGGTCGCGTTCGCGGACCACACCACCGCTCTTCACGGTCTCGGCGAAGGTCACCATCCGTTCGGTGGCGTCCGGGCGGCGGTTGAAGATGATGTCCTCGACGTGCTCCAGGAGATCCTTGGGGATGTCGTCGTAGACCGGGAGCTGACCGGCGTTCACGATGGCCATGTCGAGTCCGGCCGAGATGGCGTGGTAGAGGAACGCCGAGTGGATCGCCTGCCGCACGGGTTCGTTGCCCCGGAACGAGAAGCTCAGGTTGGAGAGGCCACCGCTGATCTTCACGCCCGGACAGCGACGCTTGATCTCACGGGCCGCTTCGATGAACCACTTCGCGTAGTCGTTGTGCTCCTCCAAGCCGGTGGCGATAGCCAGGATGTTGGGGTCGATGATGATGTCGGCCGGGTCATAGCCCGCCTCCTGCGTCAGGAGCTTGTAGGCGCGCTCACTCACCTGGACGCGCCGTTCCAGGGTGTCGGCCTGCCCCTTCTCGTCGAACGCCATGACCACGACCGACGCCCCGTAGCGCTTGATCTTCCGGGCCTTGTCCAGGAAGTCCGCTTCGCCTTCCTTCAGGCTGATCGAGTTAACGATGCCGCGGCCTTGCACGCACTTGAGCCCGGCCTCCAAGACCGACCATTTCGAGGAGTCGATCATCACGGGGACCTTGGCGATGTCGGGTTCGGTGGCGATGAGGTTCAGGAACGTGGTCATCGCCAGCTCACCGTCCAGGAGGTCGGTGTCCATGTTCACGTCGATGACGTTCGCCCCGGCACGCACCTGCTCGGCCGCCACATCCACCGCCGCTTGGTAGTCGCCGGACTCGATCAGCCCGCGGAACTTCTTCGATCCGGTGATGTTCGTGCGTTCGCCGATCATGACGAAGCCGGTCTCCGGGGTGATGCGGAACGGCTCCAGTCCGCTCCACGCCGTGAACCGCTGGTCGAACGTTGGGATCGTTCGGGGTTCGATCGCTCGCACGCCGTCCGCGATCATGCGGATGTGATCGGGGGTTGTTCCGCAGCAACCCCCGACGATGTTCACGAGGCCGTCGCTCGCGAACCCGCGAAGG
>JANXVR010000214.1 GCA_025351565.1 Actinomycetes bacterium | reverse complement strand
CGCACGGTGGCCCTTCTCATCGCGGTAGCCGCGGTGATCAGGGCTCGGAACTACACCACTTCATGGGACACGACTAAACGGATCGACCGTGGAGGAGCATCAGCCCCCTAAGAGTCGGGGGCTTGATCTCACGGAATGGGTGTCGGCTGACGGACGATGGGGTAGAGATAGCCCTGTGAGATTCAACCGGCGCGCGAAGCTTGACTCCTCACAGATCCAGGACCGCCGCGGGATGGGCGGCGGCCGGGGCATCGTCGTCGGCAGCGGCGGGCTTGGTGTTGTCGTCGCCCTGGTCATCGTGATCGCGAACGCTATCAGCGGTACCAGTGCATCCAGGATCCAAAGCACCTTGCAGGATCTCGCCGGAACGTCGACGGGCGGCACCACCACGGCGAACGTTGCTCACTGCCGGACCGGCGCCGACGCCCAGGCCAGCGAGGATTGCCGCATCGTGGCGTTCGTGAACAGCATCCAGGAGTATTGGTCGGGGCAGATCAAGGGATACGAGCTGTCTCCGACCGTGTTCTTCACCAGCCGCACGTCAACGGCCTGCGGTCCGGCGACCACGGCTGTCGGCCCCTTCTATTGTCCGGCCGATGCCAAGGTCTACATCGATCTCGGCTTCTATCAGGAGCTGACGACGAAGCTCGGTGCGACCGGGGGCCCGCTCGCCGAAGCCTACGTACTGGCTCACGAGTACGGCCACCACGTCCAAGACCTGCTCGGCGTGTTCGATCGAGGCGGAGGCAGCAGCCAAGGACCGAACAGCACGTCGGTCCGTATCGAACTACAGGCCGACTGCTATGCCGGTGTGTGGGTGGACCATGCCGTGAGCACAGGCTTCATCGCCTCCATCACCCCTTCGGACATCGCGGCTGCCCTAGATGCAGCCGGGGCCGTCGGCGACGACCGCCTGCAGCAGGAGTTCCAGGGACAGGTGAACCCCGAGACGTGGACCCACGGTTCCTCGGCGGAACGGGAGTCGTGGTTCAACACGGGGTATCGCTCCGGCGACCCTCGCGCGTGCGACAGCTTCTCGGGGCCGCTTACCTGAGCCGCGAGGCCCTTGAGCCCGCGCCTGCGGCGCGTCTTGGGTGGCCCGGGCTTGTCCGATGAGGGCCCTCCTCTCAGGTCGTTTTCTTCCGGATCGTCTTGTTCACGGACCTCGTCGGGCTCCCCCTCCGCGACGAGTGCGTTGCCGCAGTCTCCACAGGATCGGTCGTCGGGCTCGTTTGCAGCCGGCCTCAGATAGGCAGGGGCGTGGCCTTCGCCGCCGTACCCAGCGCGGGGAGGCCGAAATAGGCTTCCAAACCTCCCAGGAGCGAGTAGTGGGTGTACCGATGGTGGTCGCGGGTCGCCGCGCCGACCCCGGGACCGACCACCGCCGTCATCACCTGGTTGTCCGCGCTCGTCCCCTCGTCGAACGTGATGATGACGACGGCACCGGCCGCCCGCAGACCGGGCACGTGGCCGGCGAGCCACGCATCTCCGGCCCCGATCGAACATGAGTGCATGTCGTGGCAGATGTTCGGCGTGATGAACGTGAACGGTTTCAGCGGTGGGAGCGTGTGAGAGTAGGGAACGTCCCACTGGCGGCACACCCCTCTCGACACCAGGCGGGCGAAGTACGCAGGGGGGTTGTGGCGAACGACGTAGCTGCCCGCATCCGAGGCGTGGCAGTTCGAGGGCATCGACTCCTCCCACGCGCGCCAACCCAGGCCGACGCGATCCAACTGGGCGAAGAGGTTGTCGCTCCGGAAGCTGCCCGGCGGACACGAATCGGTTCCGCATCCCAGCCGTGAGCCGGCTGTCATCGCGAGGTAGTTGGGAAGCGACGGATGGCTGACGGCCCAGGAGTTCGTGAACAGCTCACCGGCCGGGATGAAGGTCCCGTTCAGGTAGGGCGCTTGTGCCGACCCTACGATCTGCCCGTAGCTGTGGTTCTCCATGACGATGAGGACCACCGGCGGCGCCGGGGAGGCGGCCGGGGCGGGTGATGCTGCACGACGCTGCCGAGCGTCAGGACGAGGCAGATGACCGCGCTCCT
>JANXVR010000154.1 GCA_025351565.1 Actinomycetes bacterium | reverse complement strand
CGCGCCCCAATGCCGCGATCTCCCCGACACCAGGGCCTACTGAGGCTCATCTCAAAGTTCACGCGCCGAGACCCGAGGAACCACTCGCGTCATCATTTGCCCCGTCACGGGTCTGCGAGCCTAGGACGGCCCACTGACATTCGGCCGCTGACCTGCAGTTTTGACTGTGCGCCGGGAGGGATTCGAACCCCCGACCTTCTGATCCGTAGTCAGACACTCTATCCGGACTGAGCTACCGGCGCGGGACCGTCAGCATACAGAACCCTTTCCGCAGCACGTCTCCGCGGGATACGTTGCGGGTCGGTGGCACGAGAGAGCGGAACGCCCTCAGCTTCGACGACCTTCGCGCTGCTCCTCGGCCTGGGTGGGTTCGTCGTCTTCTTCTTGGTGCGGCCATCGCTTGCGGGTCAGGGCCCGTACTACGGTCCTAGGACCAGCACCGGCAACGATTACTGGTACGTGGTGGTGGCCGCGTTCATCCCGTACGGGCTGGCGCTGCGTGCGTACGGACGCGGCGCGCGTCCGGCCACGCGATCGCTGTTCATCGGGGCCGTGGTGCTCTACGTCGCACTGATCCCGGCCGCCGCGCAACAGTCGCAGGACGTCTACCAAACGCTGCTGTACGCGAGGATGGCGCTGGCGGGGCGCAACCCCTACGTGGTGTACGCCGCGACGCTGCACGACCCCTGGCGCGCATGGACGCTCTGGGACAACACACGCTCTGTGTACGGGCCGGTGTGGACGATGCTCACGATGGGCGTGGTCCGCATATCGGGGAACAGCCTGACCGCGGCGTTCCTCATGCTCAAGGCCACGACGGCCGCGCTGGCGCTGCTCGCGACGTGGACCCTGACGCGCGCCGTGAGCGTGACCGCGGGCCGGCCGGGCGGCGGCACCCCGACCGACGCGGGGTTCACGATCCTGGCGTTCGCGTACAACCCGATGGTGCTGTTCTCGGTTGGGCTGGGCGCGCACGCCGACATCGGGGTCGCCGCGGCGTTGGGCGCGGCAGTGTTTGCCGAACGGAAGGGACACAGCGTCCTGACCACCGTGTTCCTTGCCGTGGCCGCCTTGGTGAAGGCGTACTCCGGCCTCGCCCTGGTCGCGTGGCTCATCTACCTGATGCGAAGGCGCGGCGGGCGAACGGCCGCCGCTCACGCCCTGGCGGCCGCCGCGCTCGCGGCCCTCTGCTACGGCCCCTTCTGGGACGGGCTGAAGACGTTCGGTGGGGTTGCAGACGTCGGGCGAACGGCGTCGGGATCGCTCGCGGGAAGCCTCATGCGCGTGATGTCGGGCCATCTCTCCGACGGGGCCGCCGCGGGGTCATCGCCCGCGGGCGCCGTCATCCGGATCGCCGCGAGCCTCCTGCTGATCCTGGCCGTGGTCCACGCCGCGCGTTCTCGACGAGCGGGCGAAGAACCGTGGGGCGCCGCCGCCCTGATGTTGGGTGCCTACGTGCTCCTCACGCCCTGGTACCTGTCCTGGCACCTGATCGGGTTGGTGGCTTTGGCCGCCGTCGTGACAGACGACGCGGTGACCGGCGGAACCCTGGTGTTCAGCGGAACCTCGTTGTTCGTGGGGTTCGGTGGGACGCCCGTCGGCCTGGCGGCCCAGACCGTGGTTCGGTATGCGCCGCCGCTCATCACGGCCCGGCTGAAGAAGCGGAGACGCCGGGATTCGAACCCGGGAACGAGTGTTACCCCGTTAACCGCTTAGCAGGCGGCTCCTTTCGGCCTCTCAGGCACGTCTCCGCCGCAGATTGTAGCCAGCCGCCCACCGGGCCTAGCGCTCGAGGCGCCCGGCGGCCTCCAGGGCGGCCAGTGCCGGTTCGTGCGGCATGGCGAACAACGTGTTCCCACCCCGGCCGATCACCGTGGTCGCGGCGACGAGCGCGTTGACCACGGCCTCCTCGGTGGCTTCGACCGTGGCCCCGAACAACGCGCTCAAGAGCCACGGCGGCCGGTCGGGCCCGTCCAACACCGCGCGGACCTCGGCAACATCGCGCGGTGCCCGCGGTAGCCGGTTCGCCGTGCTGAACGCGAGCATCTGTTCACCGGAACCGTTCGATGCCATGGAGCCTCCGCGTGCCAGGCCCAGCCCGGCGCGTTGCGCCACGCGGTTCAACTGGTGCGGCAGCAGGGGCGCGTCGGTGGCAACCACCACGACACACGACCCTTCCGAATGTTCCACCGGCATGCCATCGGTGATCGCTTCGCCGACGCGCACCCCGTCCACCAGGAGGTTCGCGCGATCGCCGTGGTTAGTCATAACCAGGACGCCGACGGTAAAGCCGCCTTCATCGGCGGGCAGCACGCGAGACGCGGTCCCTATCCCGCCCTTGAAGTCGAAGCACTGCATCCCGGTGCCCGAGCCGACCGACCCTTCGGCCACCGGGCCGCCGACCGCATCGTCCAGGGCCGCCGCCACATCCTGGTCGGTTAGCGGAAACGTGAGGATCGCGTTCAGGAACGAGTCGTCGCACTCACTCACCACCGGCATGACTTCCTCCCCAGACCCCGGTGAGCTCCGCGCGATCCACTTCACCGTGGCGTCGTACGCCTTGCCGATGGCAAGGCTGCTGGTGAGCACCACCGGGCTCATCAAGATGCCCCATTCGCGGAGCTGGTTGATCCCGATGAGCTCGCCGTAGCCGTTCAGGATGTGCGTGCCGACGTAGACGGGTACTTCCCACGGGGCGCCCGCGTGCGGGAAGATCGCGGTGACCCCGGTCCGAACGGCATCCGAGTCGCCGTCGGCGCCCCGGATGACCGTTCGATGCCCCACCCGGACGCCGGGAACGTCGGTGATGGCGTTCAGTTCGCCCGGGGTGCCTCGCCCGATGCGGATCCCCAGGCCTCTGGCACGCGGACTCATGGACGGGGATGGTACCCGGCTCACCCGGCTAGAATCCACGCGTCCTATGGCCGTCCTCATCCTTGGTGTCTCGTTCCGCCGCGCGCCGATCGAACTGCTCGAACGGCTCGCCTTCACCGACGACGACCTGACGAAGGCCTACCGCGTCGCCCAG
>JANXVR010000175.1 GCA_025351565.1 Actinomycetes bacterium | reverse complement strand
CACCATGGCCACGGTGCTGCCGCTCATCCTGCTGCCCCCGTCCGAAGGCAAGGCCGCCGCCGGGACGGGTCCGCCGTGGTCGCCGGGTTCGATGTCGCTCACCCTGGATCCGCAGCGTGAGGAGGTCGCGGCCGCGCTTGCCGCCGCGATGCGCGGGCCGGAAGCCGCGCGATCCACGCTCCTGGGCGTGAAGGGCAAGGCGCTGGCCGCGGCCAGCGCGGCGAACCGCGCGGCCCGAACCGCGCCGACCCTGCCCGCGATCGAGCGGTACACGGGCGTCCTCTACGACGCGCTGGATCGCGGCTCGCTGCCCGCCGCACAGCGCGAGCGTCTGGATCGGAGCGTCCTGATCTTCTCCGGCCTGTGGGGCGCGGTCGCGCCCGCCGATCCCATCCCCGACTACAAGCTGAAGATGGGCGCTGCGCTCCCGCATCTGGGCAAACTCTCAACCTGGTGGCGTGGCGACCTCTCGGCTGCGGTGGCCGCTCGCGCGGCCGGCCGCACCGTGTGGAATCTCCTGCCCGCTGAACACGCGGCCGCGTGGGACGCGCCCGCCGGGCTCACCCAGATCATCGTTCGGTTCCTGGAACCTCGTCCGGACGGCTCGCTCAGCGCCGTCTCGCACTGGAACAAACATCTGAAGGGCGCCCTGGTCCGATATCTGTTGGAGAACCCCGCCTCGCAGCCGGCCGACCTGCGCACATGGAAGCATCCGTCCGGATTCCGACTGGTCCCTTCACTCACGGAGCATGGCGACGACGTGACGGTGCTCTCGATGGTGAAGCACGCCTGACGGCGCGCGCCGGGTAGGCTTCGGCATCGGGCGAGGGGGCGGATGTGGCGGTCATCACGATCGAGGGTCTTCGCAAAGAGTACCGGCGTTTGCGGCGGCCCACCACGGTGGCCGTCGACGGACTAAACCTGGAGGTTCCCGAGGGCGGCGTGTTCGGCTTCCTCGGACCGAACGGCGCGGGCAAGACGACCACCATCCGATGCCTGCTCGGTCTGGTGCATCCAAGTGCGGGGAAGGTGCACCTCCTCGGCGCAGATGTCTCGCGCGGGCTCCCCAGCGTGATCGGCCGGGTCGGCTCGATCGTAGAGAGCCCCGCGCTGTTCCCGAAGTTCACCGGCCTTCGGAACCTGGAGATCCTGGGCAAGCTCCAGGGCGTCGGTCCCAAGGCCGCGGCCGAGGCACTAGCGCGGGTCGGTTTGGCCGAACGCGGCGACGACATGGTGAAGACCTACTCCCTGGGGATGAAGCAGCGGCTGGGGATCGCGGCCGCGCTCCTCAAGGATCCCGCGGTGCTGATCCTGGACGAACCCGCCAACGGGTTGGACCCGGCCGGGATCGTCGAGGTGCGCGGGTTGTTGAAGTCGCTCGGCGCGGATGGGCGAACGGTGTTCGTCTCCAGCCACATCCTGACGGAGGTCCAGCAGACGGCCGACCGGGTCGCGATCCTTGCCCGCGGGAAGTGCGTGGCGAACGGTCCGGTGCACGAGGTCCTGGCAAGTCGCGGCGGCGAGGGGATGGTTGCGCGCGTGGACGACCTGGCCGCCGGAGAACGGGCGTTGCGCGCGGCCGGGATGACCGCCGCCGTGGATGCCGACGTGCTCCGCGTCACGCTGCCCGCAACCGAAGGCGCGCGCATCACGCGCACGCTGGCCGAAGCCGGGCTCTACCTGAGCGAACTCCGACCCGACGAGGTCGACCTGGAGACGGTGTTCCTGGAGCTCACCAAGGACGACTCGGGGGAGGTCCGATGATCCGCCTCCTGTCGTCCGAACTCCTGCGTGCCCGGTCGCGCAGACTCGTGAAGGTCCTGTTGATCGTCGGTGTGCTGGGGATCGTCGTCGGTGTCACGATCGGTGCGTTCAACTCGCACAAGATCACCGCTACGAGCGCGCAGGAGGCGATGCAGCGGTGCCTGCAGGACCCGAACATCGGGTTCGGGGGGATGACGAAGCAGCGGGGTTGCCGGGAGAGCCTCGACAACTACCTCCCGAACGCGTTCGACGTGAACCACATCGGTGACCTCCTGCGGGGCACGTCCATCAACCTCATCGTGATCGGGTGGCTGGTGGGCGCATCGCTGGCCGGAGCTGAATGGGCGGCGGGAACGATGACCACCTTGCTGACGTGGGAGCCGCGCCGGATCCGCGTTCTGCTGGCCAAGCTTGCCGCCGCCATCATCACGGTGCTGGTTCTCACGCTGACACTCCAGCTCGTCCTGGCGGGCGCGCTCTGGCTGCTGGCCGCCACTCGCGGCGTGAACGTTCCCGATCCAGGGCTGTGGCACGGGATCTTCGGATCGTTGCTCCGGGTAAGCGCGCTTGCCGCTGTGGCCGGGGTGTTCGGCATGGCCATCGCGATGTATACGCGGAGCGTGACCGCCGCCATGGCCTCCGGGTTCATCTACCTGGCGGTGATCGAGGGGCTCATCCGCGGGTACCGACCGGGACTCGCGCACTATCTCATCGGGGACAACGCCGCGGCGTGGGTGAGCGGCCGGCCGTTCACGTCGGGCGCCAGCGGTATCTCCGTGACCCCGGTGCACGGCGCCGTCGTGCTCTTGATCTATGCGGCCATCCTCGTGGGCGCCGCGGCCATCTCGTTCCGCGGCCGCGACGTCACGTAGACCTCAGCGCCACATCTCCTCGGGGGCGACGTCGGGGAGCGGGTCACGGCTCTTGGGAACGCTCACCGCCGAAGGACCGCGTTCGAGTTCTCTCAGCTTCTGCTGGTTCAGGACCAGCCCGGTGATCACCGCGCCGAACGCCACCAGGATGAAGACGACCGCGACGTGCCGGACGTCGCGCGCGATCGGATCGGCCAGGAATAGCTTGTCGTAGTGCTCCGGGCCCAGGACGCGTGCCCAGTCGCCCAGCTGAGCAGTCCCCGCGTCCGACCATGAGCCCAGGCCGATCAACGGCAACGCGCCGCGGGGCGCGTCGTAGATGTAGACCGCCGCGTCGACCAGCGTGTTGGCGACCCACGCCATGCAGATCCCGAACGCCACCCAGTTCCTCTTCCGAACCAGGAACCACACCCCGATGATGAACGGGAACAGCGACTCCCATCCGTTCCCCATGACCAGGGTGATCAACTCGTTGTGGCCTGACAAGATCCCGAACAACGCGTGGCCACTCTCGTGGATCGCGGTGTTCATCAGGTGGAAGAACATGAAGCTCTCGTTCCACTTCCAGGCGTCCCACGCGTAGAACGCCACCAGGAACAGGGCTCCGATGCCCCGCCAGACGTCGATCCGGCGCTGCACGGCTTCGGGCAGGGTGACGTCGCTCCGATACAGGCTCATGGAGCGGGTATCGGCAGGTGAACCCGCTGAACTTACCCGGGTGTGGCGGCGGACATGGGAGCCCTCCCAGGGAGGGTCACCGTGAACGTGCTGCCCGCCTCCGGGACGCTCTCGACTTGGATCGAGCCGCCCAGATGCTCCACCAATTCCTTCACCATCGAGAGCCCCAGGCCCGCTCCACGGAACCTTCGCGTGCTCGAGGAATCGACCTGGTAGAAGCGGTCGAAGATCCGATCCAGCTGCCCGGCGTCGATCCCGATCCCGTGGTCGCGAACCCAGAACCGGACGCCGTCTCCGTTCGCCACGGCCGCGAGTTCAACGGGAGAGCCATCGGGCGAGTACTTCAACGCGTTGTCCAGGAGGTTCGACAGCACCCGGCCCAGGAGCTGGCGGTCCGAGTGCAGGACCGGCAGGTCCGACGGAACGTCCACCAGTGCCCGCGATCCCTCGCCGGCAAGGCCCTCCACGACCTCCCGGCAGAGATCCTCGAACAGCACCCGCCCGACCGAGATCGTGAGCTCGTCGCTCTCGAGCTTCGCTGTCGTGAGGAGGTTCTCGACCAATCGAAGCAGCCTGTCACCCTGGCGTTCCATCCGCTCCAGGAACTCCCCGCGCATGGCCGGGTTCTCGCTGAACTCGGACTGCTGCAAGGTCTTCGCGTAGCCGATGAGCGCGGTGACGGGGGTCCGGAGTTCGTGCGAAACCACCGCGACGAACTCACCCTTCATCCGGTTGAGTTCGCGCAGCTCGTCCACGGTGTCGTGTTCCTTCTCGAGCAGCTGTTCCAGGCGTTCGGCCTGCGTCTGGAGTACGACGTTCTGGTCGGCCAGCCGGTCGGTGAGCGCGCGGCTCCGGAAGTACATCTGCCTGGCGAACACCAGCGGGGCCAGGAACACCACGACCGACCAGGGCCCGACCCGTACGTAGAAGACGGCGATGACCGCTCCCAGCAGCGCTAGTCCGATGTAGCTGGCCAGGAACTCCCAGGGCTGGCTCCCGTGCATCTTGGCCAGGACCTCGCGCAGATGCATGCGGTGTTCGATGGCTGCGTGCCCGGCGACGAACAAGGTGTTGATGGCGTACGCCGTCACCGAGGTGGCAAGCGCCGCCGGAACCAGCACCCACCACGTTTCGAACGCGGGCCGCCCGTGCGAGCTGACGTGGTGGAAGACCACGCTCCCTGCCACCACGGCGAGCGCCATCTGGCTCCGGTTCCACAGGGCGCGCCCGATCTTGACCTGGCCGCGAAGTTCCCGCGGATCAGACGTGCCGATCAACGCGACGGCTCCGGCCATCACCGGCGGGAACAGCATCGCCACGCCGGCCAGGATCGGGAATGAGAGCGACAGTTCGATGTTCTCCCACGCGGGCATAGGGATCAGGTCCACCGCTATGGTGCACACCACGAAGAAGCCGAACGCCCACGTGATACCCCGAAGGCCCCCGCGGAAGCTCGCCTCCCAGATGAACCAGGCGATCAACGGGATCGCCAGGCTCAGCTCCAGGCGCACCATCTTGATCGATGCTTGTCGCGGAGCTTCGTGGACTTCCGGGGTCTCCGAGGCCTCAGGGACCTTCACGATCGATGTCTGCTTGGTCCCGATGTTCACAACCCTGTTCCCTCCGACATGGACGCCACCCGGCGACGCTTCGCCCGCACGGGCTGCATCCCGGCAACGATGAACCATCCAACCCCCAGATGCACGCAGATATCCCCGACGGATATGGCTTGACCGATCGGCTTCGGAACCGCGATGACATCGGCCAAAGGGGACAGCACGGTTGCGCTGCCGGCCAGGTGATGTTTCGCGCCGCCGTGGATCATGAGGTCGGTGATGGTTGAGGCCTGGCCCGACTCCCGCAACGCACGGGCGGTGACCGGCATCCCGTGATTCGCGCCGATGACCAGCAGGTTCAGCCCCAGGCCCACCAGGATCAGCAGGGATCCCGGAGCCCGGATGTTCGCCGCGGCGAAGGCCAGGAGCAGGCCGAAGGATCCGATCAGGGTGACGAACGCAGGCTGCCCGTTCAGGGGCAGGAGTTGGAGGGCGATAGCGGCCAAGGCTAGCCACCCCCACCGAACCCCGGGAAAGCCGGAGGGCGACCCGCCGGTAGCCAGGCCGATCACGAACGCGACCACGATGGTCGCCAGGATGAGCTTCACGGGCGCGGGCCCTCCTTGCGTTCGTGAACCAACGTACTGGGTCTGATGCCACGGGTCACTCGGCCGATGGGGGTTTCGCCGAACCCCTAAAGGACCCACACGGACGAACCGAGAAGCAGGGCAGGGAAACCTACTGAACGAGAACGAAAGGAGCTGAGCGAGATGGCCGACCGTATCCGTCGCCTGCTGCTCGCCCTCGGCGCCGTGGCCGCGTTCCTGATGGCCGCAGGTGCAGGGTGGAGGAACTGAGCTGAACCGATCTAGCGCGCCTGGTCGCGGAGCATCTCTCTCGCCAGTCTCGCCGCTTGTTCGTACACATCGCGGGCGGGGGCGCCGGACTCCCTAGCCAGCTTCACGCAATCCTCGAATTCCGGCGCTGCCGTCACCACTGCCCCGTCCACCATCCCCAGCTTCACCCGGACCGGCCCGAACTCCGTTCGGACCTCCAGCCATTCCCGCTCCAGGGCCACCTTGTCCACCGCGCTCGCGCGAACACCGAGCGTTCCGGTCTCGCGGTAGAGCACCTGCCGGAGGGACTCCGCGCGGGCCGGAGGACAGAGCACGCTGACCGTCACGGCCGGCCTTCCTTTCTTCATGATGATCGGCGTGAGCCACGCGTCTTGCGCGCCCGCTTCGAACAGCCGCTCCAGGACATAGGGGTAGAGCTCGGGATTCAGATCGTCGATGTTCGTTTCCAGGAGGGTTTCTCCCGACGTGGGTGGGTGCCCCTGATCGGGGTCGGCGGTGGGCTCATCCTCTCCGATGAAGACCCGCAGGACGTTCGGGAAGTCGGTTCGCGACGTCCCCGCCCCGTATCCGACGGCGTCGGTGCGCATGCGCGGGAGCTCGCCGAACCCTTCCACCGTTGAGGCCAGGATCGCGGCCCCCGTCGGGGTGACCAGCTCCATGGGGACGCCGCGCGAGTACATGGGGATGCCGCGGAGGAGTTCGACCACGGCCGGGGCGGGGATGGGCATCATCCCGTGGTCCGTCTTCACCATCCCGAGGCCGGTCGGCACCGCCGAGGCGAAGATCCGCTCCACTCCGAGCATCGTGAGCGCCAGCGCCGTTCCGGTTATGTCTACGATCGAGTCCACGGCGCCGACCTCATGGAACACGACCTGCTCGACCTCACGGTCGTGGACGGCGCCCTCCGCCACGGCCAACCGGCGGAAGATCCGCTGGGCCAGGGTTTTGGCGGCCGGCGGAAGGTCGGCTTCCTCCAGCAGCGCCCGGATGTTCGCGTAGGTGCGGACCACGGCGCTGGGGCCGGTGCGCACGGTGACCTTCACCGCGTGGATGCCGTGGGTGTCGACAGAACCCACCTCGAACTCGAACGGTTCAACCGGGAGCACGGACAGATGGTCGCGGATCACGTCGGCGTCTGCGCCGGCCTGGATCAGCGCGCCGAGGGCCATGTCACCGGAGATGCCGGCGATGCAGTCGAAGTAGAGGATCCTCACGGGCTCACATCCGTTTCTCGCGTCCCGGCCACGCGCCTCGCGATCCGAAAGGCAACCTGCGCCGCGCCGAACCCGTTGTCGATGTTCACCACGCTGACGCCGGGAGCGCACGAGGACATCATCGCCAGCAGTGCGGTCAGCCCTTCGAACGACGCTCCGTAGCCGACGCTGGTGGGAACGGCGACGATCGGTGTGGACGTGAGGCCTGCGACGACGCTCGGAAGGGCCCCCTCCATCCCTGCTACCACGACGACCGCATCCGCTGCCTCGAACGCCGCGCGATGCTCCAGCACCCGATGAACGCCGGCGACGCCGACGTCGGTGATCCGAACCACGGCTGCCACGCCCGCCGCCTCCAGTGCCACGGATGCCTCCTCCGCCACGGGGAGATCGGATGTGCCCGCCGCGACCACGACCACGGTCGCCGCAACGGAGTCCTGTGAAGGCTTGACCACAACGAGTCGTGATCGTTCGTCGTAGTGCGCGCCCGGAACGGCGGCGAGTGCGGCCGCCGCCTGCTCCGGCGTGGCTCGCGTGATCAGCACCGCCCCGGCCGCCTTCGCCGCCAGCGAACGGGCGATGTCGGCGATCTGCCGGGGGGTCTTGCCCGGCCCGTAGATGGCCTCGGGGTGCCCGGTTCGTAGTTCGCGGTGGTGATCGACGCGAGCGTCGGGCACGGCTTCGTACGGCAGGGTACGCAGCACTTCCACCGCGTCGGGCACCGGCGTGCGGCCTGCGGCTACGTCATCGAGCAGTCGTTCGAGGCTTCGTTCGTCCACGAGGAGGGCCATCGTATACTTCGGGCTCCCTTCCGGAACGTCGATGTCCGGGCGGAACGGAGTCTCGCGGCATGAACTTCTCCACACACACGCTCACGCTCCTCAGCCTCCTCGCCCTGGGCCTCGGGGTGCTGGCGGTCGGGTTCAGCCTGACCGGCGGCGGTGCGGCCGGGCGGCTGAAGGTTCCTGGGGAGCCCATCGCGTTGGACGAGACGCTCCGTGGCATCCTCCAAGGCCAAGCCAACCACATCAAACGGCTGGAGAAGGCGGTGCGAACCCTTAACGCCACGGATAAGCGGCAGCAGGTGGGGATCGAGGGCGGGATCCGGCGGGTGGGACTGCTCCGTTACGACGCGTTCGAGGACGTGGGCGGACGGCTCAGCTTCAGTTGCGCGCTCCTGGATGAGCACGGGACAGGCGTGGTCCTGACGTCGATCAACGGCCGGCAAGAGACCCGCGTCTACGCGAAGCCGGTCACCATGGCCAACAGCAGCTACAACCTCTCTGCGGAGGAACAGGAAGCCATCAGTCAGGCGCTCTCGTCCACACGGGAACAGGCGGCCCGATGATGTTCCGCAGGCAGGATGCGGAGGCGCTCCACGAAGGTTCGGCGGAAGGGCCGCCAGCTTCGAAGCGACGGGAGGAAGACATGACGGACAGTGAGGTCACGATCGTCGGTGCGGGCGCGCGGCTGGAAGGCAACGTCGTCTCCGCGGGTTCGCTGCGGATCGACGGACAGGTCAAAGGGCAGATCAACGCCGAAGGCGATGTGGCACTCAGCCCCCAGAGTCAGGTCGATGCCGACATCCGGGCCGAGAATGTCAGCGTCGGCGGCCGCTTCAAGGGCAACATCGTGGTGAAGGGCAAGGCGCACCTGGCTCGGGGCGGTCGTGTCGACGGCAACATCACCTCGAAGACCCTGGTGATCGAAGAGGGTGGCATCTTCCACGGGCAGAGCATCATGGACGCCGCGGCCTCGAGCCCGGCGCCCGGCGCCGGCTCCGGCTCCGGTGCCCAGTCCTCCGGGTCCAGTCCGGCAGCCGCGCAGGGAACCGCTCCCTCCGCGGCTGCCGGCAAGGACACCGGTCAGGTCAAGGTTCCGTAGCCCGCAGGAAGAAGGTCCTCGAACATGCTCGATATCAAGGCCATCCGAGACGACCCCAAGACGTACCGAACCGGCCTGGCCCGGCGGAACCTCGCGGGCGCCGTTGACCAACTCCTTGCCGCAGACGAGCGCCGTCGTGTGTTGACGGCCCAGGTCGAGGAACTCCGCGCGCGGCAGAACGCCGCCTCCAAGCAGATCGGCGGAGCCCAGGGTGAAGGCAAGCATCAGCTGATCGCCGAAGTCGCGAAGGTCAGCGCCGAACTCAAGGATCTGGAGCCGCAGCTCGTGGAGGCCGATGCGTCCCTGAACGCGCTGCTGGCGTCAACCCCCAACCTCCCGCACCCGAGTTCACCGGATGGGTTCACGGATGAGGACGCGGTCGAGGTCAGCCGGAACCACGACCAGCCTCCCGTCTTCGACTTCCAGGCGCGCGATCACGTGGCGATCGGCGAGGGGCTCGGGATGCTCGACGTCGACCGCGCCGTGCGTACCAGCGGATCCCGGTTCGTCTATGTGATGGGCGACATGGTGTTCCTGCAGTTCGCGTTGGTGCGTCATGCCCTGGACATCCTCACGCTGAAGGGCTTCATGCCGGTGATCCCGCCGGTGTTGGTTCGTGAGGAGGCGATGTATGGCACCGGCTTCTTGCCCGCCGACGAGGAACAGCTCTACGTGACGCGCGAAGACGATCTCTACCTCGTGGGAACCGCGGAGGTCCCGCTCGCCGCCATCCACATGAACGAGATCCTGCCGGAAGCCGGCCTGCCGGCGCGCTACGCCGGGTACTCCACCTGCTTCCGTCGCGAAGCGGGGACCTACGGCAAGGACATGGGCGGGATGTTCCGCGTCCACCAGTTCGACAAGGTGGAGATGTTCAGCTTCGCCACGCCCGAAACCAGCTGGGACGAGCACGACTTCCTGCTGAGCGTGGAGGAGGAGATCATGTCCAACCTGGAGATCCCCTACCGGGTGGTGAATATCGCCGCGGGAGACCTGGGTGCCCCCGCGTCCAAGAAGTACGACATCGAGGGCTGGTTGCCCGCGCAAGGTCGCTACCGGGAGCTCACCAGCTGCTCCAACACCACGGACTACCAAGCTCGCCGGCTGGGTGCCCGCGTTCGCCGCGGGGACGGGAACATCGAAACCCTCCACACGCTGAACGGAACCGCGACGGCGCTGGGACGCACGATGATCGCGATCTTGGAGAACCACCAGCAGGCCGACGGCTCGGTGGTGCTACCCGAGAAACTGCACCCCTACCTGCCCGAGCAGGCCAGGATCCTCACGCCGAAGGGCTGATCTCGGCGTCCTCGGATGCCGGTGGTGCGGCTGGTTCGTCGTGTGGTGGGATCTGGAGCGTGATGCCCTTCCAGACGTGCGTGGGTGCATCCGGCTCAGACACCCGATGTCCCACCGACCGAACCGTACGGACCTCACCGTCGCGACCGATGATCCGGTAGGTCTCGTCCCAGTGGCCTTCCCGGTCCGCCACGTGGCTCGCCAGGGCGGCTCTCTCTCGGTCATCGGGGTGCAGGAGCCGCTGGTGGTCCCACCGATCGCCCACGAGGTCTTCGGCGGGCCAGCCCAAGACGGACAGGGCCTGGGGGCCCAGGTACACCATCTGCGAACGGCCGGTGATCGTGTCGACCTCTTCGGTCCACGGGACGCCCGGGAGTTGCTCCAGCAGTGTTCGATAGCGGTCTTCGGCTTCGCGCAGATCCCGTTCGGTCTCCTTGCGGTCCGTGATGTCGATGTAGACCCCTTGGAAACGGTGGGGGCGGCCGTCGGCATCGCGTGAGAGCAGGCTGCCCTCGTCGTGGAGCCACCGGATCCTTCCGGTGCGCGTGATCACGCGGTAGTCCCGCGACCAGGCTTCGCCCGTGTATTCGGTTTGAACCTGCGAGGCATGCGCCGCTTCGCGATCGTCCGGATGGATCAGCGACAGCCAGAACTGATCGTCCCCGTTCCAAGCGTCCATCGGGTAGCCCAAGAGGCGTTCGATCTGCGGGCTCATGTAGCGATACCGGCCACCGCCGCCAGGATCGCATTCCCGGACGTACGCCATAACGGGGCCTTGTGTGGCGAGCGCCTGGTACCGGGCCTCGGCGTCGACGGCGGCCTCCTCCGCGAGCTTGCGCGCGGTGATATCGACCATGAGGCCCTGGAACCGCTGTGGGCGCCCTGCCTCGTCCCGTGACAGAAGGGCGGTCTGATCCAACACCCACACCACTCGACCGTCCTTGGCCAGGAACCGGAACTCCTCCGAGAATGGGTTCCCCGTTTCCTTGGAGACCTTCCACGCCTCGAGGACGCGTTCGCGATCGTGGGGGTGCAGACGCTCGATCCAGAAGTTGAGCGGCATCCACTCCTCCGGGGTGTAACAGAGCATCCCCTCGATCTGCGGGCTCGTGTAGTCGGCGCTGCTCACGCTGCCGGGGAGAACGGTCGATCGGTAGACCACCGCCGGAACCTGCTCAACCAGCGTGCGGTACCGCACCTCCGCCTGGCGCCGTCCGGAGTCGGCCAGTTGGCGATCGGCGATCTCCAGGGACATGAGCTCGTTCGCCGCTTCGAGTTCGGCGGTGCGTTCGCGAACCCGATGCTCCAGGAGTTCGTTGGCCAGGAGAAGGTCCTGTTCGGCGGACTTCTGGGCGGTGATGTCGAGCATCACGCCGTGCCACGTGCCTGGGCCGTCCGGGTGGCCGGGCTCGTGGGCCAGGATCGCTTGGTCACGAACCCAGACCGTCCTGCCATCGGCCGCGATGAGCCGATAGGTCCGGATCCACGGTTCCCCGGTTCGATTGTGCCGGTCGTGGGCCTCGAGCTCACGCTCCCGGTCGTCGGGGTGGAGCAGCTCGATCCAGATGTCGGGCTGATCCAGCCACTCCTGGCGCGAGTAGCCCAGGACTTCCTGCACGTGTGGGCTCACGTAGACGGTTCGACGCTCGTCGTCCGGGTCCATCTCATAGACAACGGCGGGAACCTGCTCAACCAACGAGCGATAGCGGGCTTCGGAATCGCGTTGAGCCTGTTCGGCATGCTTGCGGTCGGAGATGTCCTGGATCACGCCCTGCCAGTACAGCGCCCGCCCGTCGCTGTCCCGGATCGATGTCGCTCCGTCGCGCACCCACACGACGTGGCCATCCTTATGCAGGTAGCGGTATTCGCAATGGAAGTCTTCTCCCGACCGGACGGCTGCCGCCCAAAGCCCTGCGACACGCGCACGATCTTCAGCATGGATGCTCCTGGGCCAGAGCGACCGGTCCCGCATCCATTCGTCCGGCTCGTAGCCGAACAGCGTCGTCACCTTCGGGCTGACGTAGATGGTTGCCGGCTCGGGTTCGTTGGAATCGATGTAGACGATCGCGGGAACATGCTCAACCAACGCCCGGTAGCGGGTCTCTGAGTCACGCAAAGACTGAGACGTCTCCATCTCTGCGGTGAGATCCATGACCAGACCCATCCGCATAGCCGGTGCTCCGGGGGATTCGGACACCAAGCGGCTGAGGGTCAACAGATGGAGCACGCGTCCGTCGGGGTGGAGATAGCGATACCGCCCGTCGAACCTTCCAGTGAGGGCGCCCGCTTCGATCGCGGCCGCGAGCTTCTCGTGATCGTCCGGATGGATCCGCCGCAGACGCTCCTCCTGGGTTTCACCAAGGAATATCTCGGGGGTGATGCCCAGGAGTTCCTCGCATCGCGGACTCATGTAGACGAGGGTCCCGGTGGGTTCATCCATCCGGACCATGTAGGTCACTGTGCGGGCACGCGTGAGTAGTTCTTGGAACAGTTCTGGTGGGGGCGCCTGGCCGATCCTCGGTTCCGGAGCTGTTGCCTTGCCGGACATGTGGGGAGCCTATCGCGTTTGAGCCGCCGACGCCTACCGCACTTGCTGTCGGTCATCCCCACGCTCATACCGCATACTGCTCCGATGGTCAGAGGTTCAAACCTCACGACTGCACCGAACGAAGGGGGAGACGACATGGGCAAGATGGATCGGATGCGAGCGGTGATCGTCGGCATGAGCCTGATGCTCACCCTCTTCCTGGCCGCACCCGCTTCAGCCACCACCGGCCTCCGACACCAGATGCTGGATGCCACCAACGACTCGCGCGCGTCCCGTTCCGTGCCGCGACTTCTCCTCAACGATCGCATGTCGCGCGTGGCCCATCGGCATAGCGTGGCGATGGCGAACGCCGGAACGCTCTTCCACACATCGAACGTGCAGACCTATCTATCCGGAGTCCATTGGCATGCCTGGGGAGAGAACGTCGGGATGACCAGCGGCTCCATCGCACATATCGAGCGGATGTTCATGCACAGCGCCCCGCACCGCAACAACATCCTGAACCACGCGTTCAAGCATGTGGCTATCGGCGTCTACCAACACGGCGGCAGGCTCTGGGTCACCGTGTTCTTCTATGGCTGAGGGCGCCGGGGCTAGCCGTAGTAGGGGTTCTGTCCGGCGATGGCGAACGCGTTCAGCGCTTGGGCTGAGCTGTCCAGCCACCACTGGCCGCCGTTGCCCGTATGGGTCCAGAACACGACGTCAACGTTCCACGAACTGAAGAGGGCGGCCGCTGCAGTGACCCACCCCGCTTTCGCGGTGGGATCGCCCGGTCGCTCCTCGCAGCCGACCTCGCCGATCATGAGGGGCTTCCCGCGCGAGACCGCGAACGCCTCCGCGGTCTGGAACAGGTCCTGCGGCGTGCGCCAGCTTCCGGCGTGGTTGTACCCGTCCACGCCCACGATGTCGTACTGCTGAGGCTCCCACGCTGCCGGGCCGCCGTCGGCACCGTTGAAGTTGGCGGCCGTGAGGACCCACGCCCACGAGACGTTGGTCGCGCCTTGCTGCTCGAAGATCGTGACGACGTGGTCGAAGGCCGCCTGATATTCCGACGCCGAGCCGCAGCTCGGGTGAACCGAACTGTTGACGTTCGGTTCGTGGGTGAAGCTCATGATGACGGGGTAGCCCCACGCCCGGATCTCGTCTGCCCGTTTGATCAGCATGGTGTCCCAGCGTCCTGCGGCGATATCCGACCACCGATAGCAGACCTTCTGGCCGTTCAGCGGCCGGAACGAGTTGAAGTTGTGGTACAGGATGCGGCCCTGCCGGGCCACGAGCACGTCGGTTCTGGTCGGCAGGCTCTCGTTCATGTTCGTGTAGACGCGCTGGGCGCCGAAGGGACGGCCGATCTCCGATTCGATGCGCTGGATCTGCTCAGCGGCGGTCTGCCCGTCGCGTGGAAATGCGAAGACGCCCCATCTGGACCCGGTCGCACCCGGGGGACCCGGAGGCGGCGGACCTTGTGGCACGGGCACATGGTGGCCAGAGGTCGCGCGATCGCATACATCCCCCGACGAGAGTAGCGACCGGTTCAACTGAGCCCGGTACGTGCCGGTTCTGGCATGCACCCTGATCCGGTACGTGCCGTCAGCCCGGCTTCTCCCCTTGGCGGCTGCCCTCCAGCCGCTCCCCGCGACCCGACGCTGGATGTGAACGCGCGCACGAGACGCGCACGCGGCGAAGTGGTCAAGGGCCATCACGGAGCCCTGGACGATCAGCGGCTTCGGGCGCTGGATCGTCACCTTCCGAGGATGGATCACCGTGAATACGCCGGTGCTGGTGGAGGAGCCCGCGGATGTGCTCACCGTGATCAGGCCGGTGGCCGAGCCGGAGGGAACCGTCGCAGCGATGTGGCTCGAGGAGACTTGGATGAAAGGCATCGTGACAGCCCCCACCCTGACTTCGGTTGCACCTCCGAAGTGGTCACCGAGGATCGCGACCTTCGTTCCGATGGTGCCGGATGCGGGAGAGAACGAGTTGATGTGCGGAGGAGGCAGGACGACGAAGTTCGTGTCGCTGAGCGCCGAGCCTGAAGGGGTGGTGACGTGGATCCTGCCCGTCTGTGCGCCCCCGGGAACCGTGGCGGAGATCTTCTGGTCCGAGATCACCGAGAAGATCGCCCGGATGTTGTCTTTGAACGTGACGCGGGTGGCGCCGGTGAAGTTGTTGCCCGACATCGCCACGACCTGTCCGACGGGTCCGGAGCGTGGCGAGAACCCGCTGATGACGGGCGCGGCGCCGCCCACCTTGAAGTTCGTCGGGCTGGCCGCCGTGCCCGCCGGCGTGGTTACGCGGATCCGGCCGGTGGCTGCCCCAACCGGCACCGTCGCGGTGATCTTCTGATCCGTCACGAGGGTGAACGATGCGGGGATGAACTTGAAGGTCACGTCGGTGGCACCGGTGAAATGATCGCCCTTGACGGTGATCAGCGCGCCGATCGCACCCGAGGAGGGCGTGAACGAGGTGATGACGGGAGGAGAGACCGCCCAAGCGGCGATGGGCAGGAGGCACTGGGCTACGAGGGCCACGAGGATGAGCCATCCGGATGGCCGAAGACTCCGATGTCTTGCCGGGAAACCCATTCCCGGGATTCTATGGGAAGGGCCCGGGTGCGGCTAGCCCGCCTTTCGGCTCTCCCGGCCCAGGGATCGGCGGTGGGGTCTCCGCGCGCTGCGGCCTCTCAAGGGCCGAGCCCCGTCGGTCGAGACAACCTGCATGAGACCCAAGTTCGGGACGAAGACGAAGATCCTTGCTGGAGTCTTCGTGTGGGCAAGCGTCGGTAGCGGTTGCGCGGGATTCAACGCAGGGCATCAAACCACGCCGGGCACGGCCTGGTTCGGACCCGAACTGCTACTCCTAGCGATCTTCAGCTTGGCCATCGGATGCGGCCTCTGGATGGAGTGGTCATGGGCGTGGTGGACGGGGTTGGGGGTCGTGACAACGGTCGTCGTTGCCGGGCTGGTGCGGCGATCTTTCGATTTGGGTTGGTTCCTCTACCTGGGGTTCCTCGCGCTCTTCGCGGTCTCTGCCACATACGGCCAGCCGCCCCCGGAGGCGCAACGTCACTCGCGCGACGCGACGAACGAGACGTGGACCTGAGAGATCAGTCGCCCACAGAGTTCGATGAAGGTCGATCGCTCGCGGAGAAGAATGCCGAAAGCATTGACATCCCCGTCTGTCCCACGCTACCGCCCGCGTTCGTTGGATAGGGACGAGTTTGGATCGGGTTTGCCCGCATCGGTTCGGCTCACAAGGGGAAGGGGTTTGCCGATGCGCAGAGTTTCAGGAGCGTTACTAGCGAGCGCGATGGTGGTGGGGTTGTTCGCGTTCGGACCGGTGGCGGATGCCACAACGGCGTGCAATCCGAACCCGGGGGCCGCGTGCGCCTGGGACTCGACGAACTACCTCGGCACGAAGATCTTTGGGGATGGCGCCCCCCACAACGGAACCCAAGACATGCTGTGCAGCTCGTGCCGAGACAGGATGAAGTCGTTCAAGAATCGGTCGTCCTACACTGCGTGCCCGATGAACCAGATCAGCGGGAGCTCGTGGGTCTACCTCGACCTTCTCATCCCGCTCACGAACTACTCCAGCCTGCCGACCGCGGATCACACGGCCGACGCGGTGTGGTTCGGGGTGTCCCCGGCCGTCCAGTACTGCTCGTAGGTTCCCCGTAGAGACGAAGAGCAGCCCCTCGCCAGCCCGGCACCGTCGGTGCCGCAAGGCGGGGGGCTGCTCGCTTCTCTCAGGTGGTTGGCGTAGGTGGTCGCAGGGATGAAGGGTTCAAGGTTCCGGCTGCTCCTATGTGGAGCTGCTGCCTTGGCGGCTTCCCTCGCGGCCTGTTCGGGGGCTTCTCCTCATCACGCATCCCCCTCGCCTTCCGCGCCGACGAGCGTTGTGACCCCGCTGGTGGGCTCGTTGCGGGAGGTGGTGACGGCGCTGGCGACGCCGGAGCCGGTCCTGGCTCAGGCCGAAGCTCGCCTCACCGCCACCTGTATGCGCCGGTCGGGGTTCGCGTACCCGGTGGATACGCGCGGGGTTGTTCAGCGTGCAAGCCGCCGAAGCGGAAGGATATGGTGCGGCGCTCGGCAGGACGCCGCAACAGGCCACGCCACCGACGACCCCGCTCAGCACGTACATAGCGACCTTGTCCGCGCGAAACCAGCATCGATTCATGATGGCGCTCGCGGGTCCCATCTCGGCATACGTGTCCGTCACCGGTCTTGATGGGAGTGTGCGCGAGGTGCCGACGCGGGGATGCGCCGCAGCGGCTCGCTCGGCCATCTATGGTTCCGTTCGCCGGTTCATCTCGGTTGCGGAGTTCCCGGCCTACCTCTTCCGCTTCGGCAACCAGATCTACGCGGATCCCGCGGTCAAGGCCGCGCTGAGCGCATACTCCGACTGCATGAAGAGGTCGGGATATGCCGCGACCGGGCCCGCGCAGGCGTTCGCAGCCGCGCAAGTGCGTTTCGGGACCCCGTCTGCATCCGTTGGTCCCCCCACGCCGGCCGCTAACGGCAGAGGAACCTCCTCGAGCCCGGTTGCCGCCTTGAGTCGAACGGTGAGTCAGGCGGAGCGTGCCATGGCCGTGACTGACGCGACGTGCCAGACCACGAGCCGACTTGCTTCCGCCTGGGATGAAGCCGGCTTCTCCGCGGCCTCAACCTGGATCCGCGGGCACCGAGCGGCCCTCTTGGCCCTGGCGAAGATCCAGCGCCGGTCGGTTCTTCGCGCCAGGATGCTCCTTTCGCGCGGATAGTCCCGGCGTCGCCGGCGGAAACGTCGACTCCGCTATCGATCGCTGCCGACCCGCGCCCCTTGAGCCGGAACGTTGCCCGTCCTCCCGTTGCCCCCGACGACGTCGCCGGGTGTCATCTCGGGTGGTGCCGGTTCCTCGCTCGCACCGACGGACCGCTCGTATCTCCGAACCTTCGCCTCACGGATGGAGTAGGCGGTGAACAGGATCGCGAGGTAGGAAACCGTGGTCCCTGCGATGTAGAGCCAGAAGGCCGCGCCGTACTTGGCTGGATCGGCGAACGTCCACAGCGTCGAGCCGACGACGGCCGCGCCGAGGCCCAGGCCGAACGCCCACCCGGCAACCCTCCGCCGAGGCCCTTCGATCCGGTAGTAGTTGAGCAGCAGCAACCCGACCGCGATCGTGGGAAGCAGGAAGATCCCCGTCATGGGGTGCGCGGTGCTGTAGACGACGTCCTTCGCCAGCCCCGAGTTCTGGAACACGGTCTCGTGGAGCTCGATGTAGACGCCCTCGACGAGCGTGAGGAGGAACACCCCGGCCCACGACGCAGCGAACAGAACCCTGACCCCATCCCGGCGCGACGAGCTGTCCCACAGGAGCGCCGCCGACAGGACCAGGGCACCGATCAGCACGATGGCCATTACCGCGTCGTCCCCCGCCATCCCGTTGACGCCCCCTGCGCTCTGGAACAAGGTCGGGGGCCCATAGTTGAAGAATGCGACCAGGCCCAGGATGAGGCTCGTACCCACGACCCCGAGGATCGTGATCCCGAGGCCCACGCCTGCCACCGCGCGCTTGATCTTCGTTCCCGCGTCCATCGCGTTGAACGCCACGGCGGCCACCCCGATGGCTGCCGCCATGATCGCGATCGCGATCATGTGAGAGTGGGGGTCGAGCGTCGCGTCCAGGAACCCCTGGCGGTCAAGCCCGAGCCAGCTGATGTAGTGCCCGAGCACCGATGTGCCGACCTCCATCACGAAGAGGTTCACGAACCCGATGATCTCGGCGAAGAAGACCGAGGCGACGGCACAGAGCGTTAGCCAGTACCCGAGCCCCATCTTCCGGTAGGCGCGGAAGTCGGGCATCGAGAGCGGCACGAGCCTCGACACGTACTGGATCGGGTTGTGGCTCTCGGGCCGGTACGTTCCGGCCAGCTTCCTGGGCAACACCAACAGTTCGATCAGGAGGGCACCGCCCACGTCGAAGATCAAGATGAACGCGCCGATGAACAGGAGCATGCCAACGTGCGGAAGCGCGCGACTCACCGCGGGGAACAGGAACACCAACCCGCCGAGCGCCGCGAGCGCCACCGCGCCGAACGCGCGGTAGGAGAGCGGAAGGTCGAGCGGCGGTTCGCGACGCTCCAGTTCGAACGTCACGATGACCAGGTACGCGGCAAGGGCTGCGAGCCCGATGCCGATCGAATGGAAGTACATCTTCTCGGTGAAGGTGTCGAACGCAGGCGGGAATCCAACCACGAAGTACAGGAGTCCCATCACGCCCGTGATCGCCAGCGTCGCCCAGACCAGACGCTTCAACGAGACGTAGTGGTGCCTATACGTGACGGCACCGAGCTCTTCGACCGGCTGCATCTTGATCACCCCTCTGGATCTCATTCCGCTGACCTGTCTGGCTCCACTCTGGTCGGGAAACGGGGTTCCACCAGGTGTCGAACGGCCCCTCCTGCACGGGCCCTTGTACGCGGAACCGGGCAGCTCAGGGGCGGCTTCCAGCCTGCCGCGACAGGGTCAGGTCAGGCGCACGCGTGGGTCCAGGAAGGCGTAGCAGATATCGATCGCGACGTTGGCCAGCGTGATGGCGAACGAGGACACCAACGTCACCGCCAGGATGACGGGCAGGTCGCCAGTGGCAACCGAGGACACGGCCCACTGCCCCAAGCCCTGGAGGTTGAAGACGGTCTCCACGATGATCGCGCCGCCGAACAGCAGGCCCAGGTCCATGCCGAACATCGTCAGCACCGGCAGCAGGCTGGCCCGGAGCCCGTGCTTGACCACGACGCGCGCTTCGGACAGTCCCTTGGCTCGAGCGGTGCGGATGTAGTCCTCTCCCATCACCTCTATGAGGCTCCCGCGCGACATACGCGCGTACCACGCCGCTTCGACCAGCGCCAGGACGATCCACGGCATGAGCATGTGGTTGAGCCATGTGCGCACGCCGTACTGCGTCGGTCCGTAGTAGCCGGTTCCGGCAGCGATCTTCAGCTTGAACCAGAACGCCCACAGGAACATGAGCCCCATCCAGAAGACCGGGGCGGAGACGAAGAACAGCGCGAACCCCATCGCCAGTCGATCGAGGAGTGAGCGCTGCTTGACGGCCGACACCACGCCGATCGGGATCCCGAGCAGCAGCCACACGAACGCCGCGCCGATCGCCAGCGTCGAGGTGACCACCAGCCTCGACGTCAGCTGCGAACGCACCGATGCGCGCGTGACGAACGAGAAGCCGAGCCCCGGCCAGCCGTACTGATCGCCCAGGAACACGTGCTTCACGAAGATGCCGTACTGCTCCCACACCGGCAGGTTCAAGCCGAACTGGGCTCTGACCTGGGCGATGAGCTCCGGCGTCGGCTGCTTCCCGGCGAACAGGACCGCCGGGTCTACAGGCGACATCACGAAGAAGATGCCGTAGGTGATGGCGGCGATGATCAGCAGCACGAGGACGACGCCGAGCAGCCTGCGGATCACGTACTGCCACATCGCTAGTGTGCCCCTCGGTGCGGGTCCAGGGCGTCTCGCAATCCGTCCCCGACCAGGTAGAAGCCGATGGTAGTCACCAGGAGACACACCCCCGGATAGACCATCATCCACCACGCGTACTTGAAGAGTGATCCGCTCGTGGCGTCCGACAGCATCCGCCCCCACGACGGCGTCGATTGCGGCACTCCAACGCCCAGGAATGACAGCGAGGCCTCGAACAGGATGTTCCCGGGGACTGTCAGCGTGGCGTACACGAGGATGGGCGCCATGAGGTTCGGCAGGAGTTCGGAGAACATGATCTGGGCGTCACTGGCTCCGATGGAACGCGCCGCCTCGACGAA
>JANXVR010000158.1 GCA_025351565.1 Actinomycetes bacterium | reverse complement strand
TGCTGCCGTCCGAAGTCGCCGACCAGGATGGCCAGCCCGCTTGGCGACGGGCTCGTGGACGGGCTCGTGGACGGGCTCGGCGACGGGGTGGAAAGTTGAGCCGTCCGCGCAGACTCCCTCGACCGATCAGGGTCACCCACGTCGGCCGGATCAACGAGCACCGCGCCGCAGCCGATAGGCGTGAGTTGCCCCGATGGTTCCTCTCGCGCGATCCGCCAGGTCGCGGCCGCCTCGTCCCGAAGGTTCCAAAGGCGGGCTGCCCCCTGGTACCCGGCCAGATACCGCTCGCTCGGCAGAGCCCGCTCGCGGACAGCGCGGTCGCCGTCCAGCCGCCACAGTTCGAAGCGAGGGGCCGTCGTGGCCGTGGCATCGCCGGTCACCCGCACGAATTCCACGGTCCCTGCAGTGCCGATAACAGGTGTCCGGACCACCGACCAGCTGGTCGTGCCCGCCGAGAAGTGCGTGAGCTGGGTCCACGCGTGGGTGCGGAGTTCGTATCGCCACAGATCGCTGAGGTACTCCCCTTCGGGAATGGCAGCGGTCGGGGGCCCGGAAACGCCCGCCACGATCGTGTCGGGGCCGGTGAATACCGGCGAGAAGACGAGAGAACCGCGCTCCGGTGAAGGGATGGAGCGCAGTCCACCGGTCTTCGCCTCCCAGATACGCAAGCCGCGGGCCTCGGCCCAGACGACATCCCCGGTCGGTGACCACGAGGGGTTCGCGGCCTCTCCGGACGCCTGTAGGCGGACCACGCCTTGTGGGCGGTCGATGACAACGACATCTGGCCCGGCGAGATCCTGGACGTAGGCGACGCCGAATCGGGCGTCGGCGGCGACGTGCCTCACCACGCCGTCGATCGCGGGGCCCGCCGCCGCCGCGGCTCCGGCCCCGACGAGGGCCAACCGTCCTGCGACCTCGGCAGGCACGGCCGAGGCTGCCGCGAAGCCCAGCACAGTCGTTGCCCCGCCCGTGAGCCGGCCGCATGCCGCCCCGCTCCGATCTGTGCCCCAGGCGCTCGCCATCAGCGAGCCGGCGGTCGCGACGGACAGGATCGAGGCGATCCAGGTTCGTTTCTTCATGAGCCCCTCCCTCACTAGCTGGTCCTTAGTAGTTGGTCACGTACTGGAAGTGCATGGGATCTGGATTGGAGAAATTGAGACCCCAGTAGAAGTGGTGTCCCGGGTAGTCGCCTTTCCACACGCTGGGGATGTAGGTCCCGTGATCGATGCCGTCGGCGCCGATGCCATTCCATCGACCTTGGCCTTGGGGGTTACGCGCCGAGTTCGTGTCGACGGCGGCGCCGAACGCATGGGCCGACCACGTCGTGGTCCCGGAGATGTACCGGCAGTCGTAGCCATAGACGCCGTAGTCGACCGCACCGTCGGCGTGATCCGCACTGATGTGGTTGCGGATGTTGTAGCCGACGTCGCGTCCGATGTACGTATTGACGTAGACGTAGCCGGGCTGTGTCCGCGACGACTGAACCGGCCAGTATGAGCGCGCGCCGTTCGCCGCAACACTGCAATGAGGACCGAAGTCGGCGACCAAGGCGCTCAACCCACTCGGGCGCGGCGGCACTCCGGCGGACGAATGATCGTGAACCCACCAATCCATGTGATGTGCCTGAGCGACGCTGGGGACGAGCGCCACCAGCGCCGCTGCCCATACCGCCAGACCCATCACCGCGACTCGTGAACGCCAGCGCGAGGAGAACCCCGCCATGTGCACCACCTCCTGTGGACCTCGGGGGAGGTTGGGGGGATTCGACCTTACGCGGGAGGTGGGTCGACTTCCGTGACGCCCGTCACGCCGCCGCCGATCGCAGCACCAAGCTCAACTAACCGGTCGGCAGGGTCCATTCGCGGAACCGATCCCGCGCTCGTCTGGCCTCGATCGCGGAGCGGAACACCAGCGTCATCGGAGACTCGGAGCCCATCTCGACGGCCAGGACGAACGACCCCCCGACGTCCGGCCGCAGTTCGTCCTCGGAGCGCAGGACCTCCTCTGTGACGGGCACGCGATCTCCGTCGAGCACGACAGCTCCGGTGACCGCCGCGCGCTCGACCCGGCCGTACTCGACGTCGACATCCTCGCCCGGCTCCGCGGGCATGATGACGAACTCGGTCGAGGTCACCACCGCCACCGTCGCCGTCAAGAACGCGCCGAGTGGCCCCACGCTCATGATCACGGATCCGCACGGGAACATGCCCGCTGCGCCCAACCGGTCGAGCCGGCGCGCCCGCGCCAAGCGGAGCGCTTGCTGTTCGCGGACATCTGGGATCGCGGGGGTAGTCCGTTGGAACCGGGCCGCGCGCACCGATTCGAACGTCAGCTGCGTCTGGAAGAGGATATCCCCCATGGAGAGAACCCTAACCTTCTTGGGCGAAACGCTCTACTTCGTTGAGCTCTCGGCCGAGCCGACCGCGGCCTGACCCGCCGCCAGCCGGGCCGTCTCCACCCGGAACGGGGAGCAGCTCACGTAGTCAAGACCCAGCTCGTGGCAGAACACCACGCTGGCGGGGTCGCCACCGTGCTCGCCGCAGATCCCAAGGTGCAGTGACGGGTTCGCCGTCTTCCCCTCGTCCGTCGCGATCTGCATCAGACGGCCGACACCCGGCCGGTCCACCGTGACGAACGGGTTCGCGGGCACGAGCTTGCGCTCCTCGTACATGGCGACGAACTTGCCGATGTCGTCGCGGCTGAAGCCGAACGCCGTCTGCGTGAGGTCGTTGGTCCCGAAGGAGAAGAAATCCGCAGACAGCGCGATCTCCGCGGCGGTGACCGCCGCGCGTGGGAGTTCGATCATCGTGCCCCACTCCAGGTGAGCGAGGGTGACACCCTCACGTTCCTGCACCTGTGCGGCCACCGGCTCCAGTTCGGTCCGCATCTGCTGGAGTTCCGGCGCCGTGGCAACCAGCGGGATCATGATCTCGACCTTCGGATCACCGCCCGCCTTCTGCACCTGGCAGGCCGCCTCGACGATGGCCCTGACCTGCATCGCGTAGAGGCCGGGCTTGACGATCCCCAGCCGGACACCGCGCAACCCAAGCATCGGGTTCATCTCATGGAGTTCGTTCACCTTCTGCAGGACGCGCTTCTGCTCGGTCGGGTCTTCGCCGCGCGCCTCCGCGAGCGCAACCTCCACCGCCAGCTCAACCTGGTCGGGAAGGAACTCGTGCAGCGGCGGGTCCAGGAGCCGGACGGTCACCGGCAGGCCACTCATCGCGGCGAAGATCCCCACGAAGTCCGCCTTCTGGAGCGGACCCAGGATGTCGTAGGCCGCCTGCTCCTCCGCCGGGGTCTCCGCGAAGATCATCTGACGAACCGAGAGCACCCGTTCCTCGCCCAGGAACATATGTTCCGTTCGGCACAGGCCGATGCCCTCGGCGCCACGCTGGCGCGCGTTGGTCGACTGGTCGGGCGTGTCGGCGTTCGCGCGGACGCGCAGGCGCCGGCGCTCGTCGGCGTGTGCCATGAGCGCCTCGAACGCCCGCCACAGCGGCTGGGTGCGCGCTTCCGCGTCACCTTGGCGGGCCTTCTCCAGCAAGGACTCCTGAAGGGGAAGTTCGCCGAGGTACACGTTGCCGGTGAAGCCGTCGATGGTCACGACGTCACCCTCCGACACCGTCTGCCCGTCCGCGATGAACGTGCCCGAGCCGGACTGGAGCTTGATGCCGTCGGCTCCGCACACGGCCGGGATGCCCTCGCCTCTGGCGACCACCGCGGCGTGGGAGTTGGTGCCGCCGGCGCTCGTGAGGATGCCCTGGGCAGCGATCATGCCGTGGTAGTCGTCCGGCGTGGTCTCGCGCCGAACCAGGATGACGTCTTCGCCCCGTGCCGCCCACTCGACGGCGGCGTCGGCGCTGAAGACAACGCGTCCGGTTGCCGCGCCGGGCGAGGCATTGAGCCCCCTCGCGATCGGAGTGGCACCGCTCGCGTCGACCCTACGCTTGAACAGCTCTTCCAGGCGGTTCGCATCAACGCGCAGGAGCGCCGTGTCGGCGTCGATCAGCCCTTCTTCGAGCATCTCGTGGGCGATGACCCATTCGCCGAACGCGGTGCGCTTGCCCACCCTGGTCTGGAGGATCCAGAGCTTGCCCTTCTCGATGGTGAATTCGATGTCGCACATGTCGGCGAAGTGGTTCTCCAGGGTGGTCATGACCTCCCGCAGCGAGGTGTAGGACGTGAGGTCGAGCTTCTCCAGGTCTGTCAGCGGCAGGGTGTTGCGGATACCGGCCACCACATCTTCCCCCTGCGCGTTCGCCAGGTAGTCCCCGTAGGGAACCTTGGTCCCGTCCGCCGGGTCCCGGGTGAATGCCACGCCGGTTCCCGAATCCTCTCCCCTGTTGCCGAAGACCATCGCCTGCACATTGACCGCCGTGCCCAGCGCATCGCTGATCTTGTTCTGACGCCGGTAGTCGACGGCCCGCTTGCCGTTCCAACTCTTGAAGACCGCCTCGACGGCCAGCCGCATCTGCTCGCGCGGCTCCGTCGGGAAGGTGCTGCCGGTGTGCTCCTGGTAGATGCGCAGGAACTCTACGCTGAGCGCGATCAGATCGTCGGCGTCCAGGTCGGTGTCCGCGGCGCCGGGACCTTTGCGTTCCTTCGCCGCGTCCAGCGCATGCTCGAACGCCTCGCCGGGCACATCCATCACGATCTTGCCGAACATCTGGATGAACCGCCGGTAGGCATCGCGCGCGAACCGTTGATCCCCACCGGACTGCTCCGCCAGCCCTTTGAGGGACTCCTCGTTCAGGCCGAGGTTCAGGACCGTGTCCATCATGCCCGGCATGGAGAACTTCGCCCCCGACCGCACGCTGACCAGGAGCGGGTCTGACGGGTCGCCGAGCCGCTTGCCCATGGAGGCCTCCAGCGTGGCCACATGGGCGTCGATCTGATCCATCAGCCCTTCGGCGAACCCTCCCTGAGCCAGGTAGGTGAGACAGGCCTCGGTGGAGATGGTGAACCCGTGCGGGACCGGCAGGCCCATGTTCGTCATCTCGGCGAGGTTGGCCCCCTTCCCGCCCAGAAGGTCCTTCATGGTGGTGTTGCCCTCGTGGAAGTCGTACACGAACTTGGTCACCGCATGCCCCCGGAAGGTCGTAGATGTCGGAACCGTCAGTCTACGAACTCCCGGGGGCCAGGACGGGCATCCCGGGCGGGTCTTGAACTCGGCCGATCAGACCGGGCCCTGCGGGCTCATCCCGGGCCCGAGGACCTGGAAGTAGAGGAACGCGTTCGTATCGACCTCGGTGGCGCAGCCCCCCGACGCCTGACATGCGTCGACCGAGTCGATCGTCTTCGCCGCGGCGATGGTGTTCCAGGCTTGGATGTTCTTCACGCCGACGAGCACGACCGGCCACCACGTGGACTGGAAGGCCTCGGGATCCTCGATGACGAAGCTCCGAGGTCCCAGGATCGCGTTCGACAGGTTCTTGCCGAAGACGCGGGGCAGACCCATCCGGCGGGGCTGGTCGATGCACCGTGATCCGCACTGCGTGCTCGCCCCCGGCGGGGTGAATCCGAGCGGGATCAGCAGGTAGATGTTGCTCACCACGGGCCCACTCGGGGGCGGGGTCGTCGCGACCTTCCCGGCCTCGCAGCCGGACGCCGCCGCGCTGGCCGGCGGCTCGGCGCAGAAGAATGGATGGGAGTACCCGAGCTGAACGGTCGTCCCGTTGAACCAGGCATCGGTGAATCCGATACCCATGCACGCCGCCGCGCCCGACCGGCACGGAAGGCTCGTCGACTTCGGGAGATGCGACGCATCCGCTGAACCGAGCATGAGACCGGCCAGCGTGACGGCTGACGTGAGGAACACGGCCCCGAAGCGGGCCGCCCGACTGCGAACGAGACTGATCATCCCCGACCTCCCTTGCGCGCTGATGGGCTTGTTCCCGAACACGCGGTGGGTATACGGACGAAGCCGGCGTTCGGTTCGATGGGATCCGGCTGGGAGGCAGGTCGAAGGCGAGCCTCAGCCGGCCGCGGAGCGGAGCTTCGCCAACGTAGCGGCATCGCTCGCGAAGAGCACATCGACCCCGCCGTTCGGTGTCTGCACGACCGCCCCATCGGCCTGGGAGCCCGCGCGCAGCCAATCCTGCACGGCGTTCGCGAACTGGGCTGCGTCACCGGCCGTGTCCCAGGTGGTCCGGAGCACCACGGCCGTGTGCGAGCCGTCCGTCCACGCGCGATAGATGCTGCCGCCCCAGCCGGCGGCCGCCGCGCTGGACTGCGTCGCAGGCAGGCGAAGGTGGAGCATCAGCTGCAGCCACTCCTCCCCCACCTGCATGACGTCCAGGTCCCTCCAGCCCGTACCTAGCACGGGAGCGAGCTCCGGGATGTCGACCGGCACGGGCGTGTCGGATGGATAGGCGCCGGGGTGGATGATCTGCTCGGTCGAGACGGGCAGGTCCGTCAGCACATGATCGACCGCCTTGATCCCGCCCGCGGCTTCGACGGCCGTGATGAACTGCTCCCCCGCCGTATACGACCACAGCTGGAGCTGCGAGACGAACGGAGGCACGCCCGCGGGAAGACCGCCTCCGGTGTCGCCCACGCCGGCTGCGCTGGACGGATGCGCCAGGATGACCTGCCGGGCGAAGTACTGCGCGTTGCCCTCGACCGTGCCAAGAGCGGCGGCGAACCGTTCGTCCTGGCACTTCTTGATCAAGGGGTCGAGCCTCGACAGGCCGAAGTGCTGGTCGTCGATCGCGTGGGTGAGCTCGTGCGCGAGCACGTAGTGCTCGGCCAAGGTGAGCGTGGGGTTGGAGCCGGCGATGACGACCAACGCGCCGGTCGATGGGTCGTAGTAGCCCACCACCTGGCCGGAGCCGAACGCCAGCAACGCGGTCCGAAGGTCGGCTCCGGCTGGGATGACGCCGATCGTCCGCCAGGCTCGCGTCCGGCGGTCGTAGAGCGCTGCCGGATACTGGCCCTTGAATGACTTCGTGACGCGGGTGGCCATGGTGGCGGCCGAGATCTGCTCCACCTGGACCAGGTGGTCGTACGTGAGGCTGCGGGCCTGCTCCACCTGGTGTTCGACGACCGCGATCGCGGGTGGGATCGGCCCCTCACCCGGCGACTTGCCGCCCGTGGCGGTCTTCGCCGGAACGCAGAGCTTCGCCAGTTCGGCCGCCGCCGAACCGGGCCCCGAGGGAACCGGCGAAGGGTGCTGGATCGGCGAGCCCGCGGAACCGAGGTGCGACGACGAGGTCGACGGTGTGCACGCTGCCAGCCCCAACAGGGTGGCGCAGAGACCCGCGCGCAGCCGCCGCAGGATCACGAACGCCGACCGCGGGAGAGGCTGACCACCGCAAGCACGATCGCGGCGGCCGAGAATCCGACCGACACCCAGAGGGTCACCGTTGTCTTGAAGAACTCCTTCGCCGCGAACGCCAAGATCGCGCCGGCCACCAGCACGCAGCCGAAGGCCGCCCCGTACAGCGCGGTCCCGAGTCTCCCCTTTGACCGGCGGCCGTCCCCGGCCGCGTTCGCGTCTGTCACAGTCG
>JANXVR010000128.1 GCA_025351565.1 Actinomycetes bacterium | reverse complement strand
CGGGCGCGTGGTGGCGGACGGCTCGCACGAAGGGCTCCTGGCCACCGTGCCGGGCTACGCAGCGATGATCCGCGCGTACGAGAAGGGGCGGGGATGAGCGCTTCCGCCCCGCCGGCCACCGATGTCGCGGCGCGCGACGCTGCCGAGGAACTCGCCGTTCCCGAGCACCTGAAGAGCGCGTGGAACGTGTTGAAGCTCGGCATCAAGGGTTCGCCGGAGCTCCGTGCGGGGCTCTGGCTCACGGTGGTGGTCTCGCTCGGCGTCACCGTCTCGGCCCTGGTCACCCCCGTCCTCATCCAGAGGATCTTCGACAACGGGTTCGCACGCGGGTCCTTCCACGCCGCCTATGTGCTGCGCATCTGTGCCGTGGCGCTCGCCCTGGTCGTCCTCTCCTACGTGGCGGGGCGGGCCGCCGCGCGACGGCTCGTGCGTGCATCCGAGTCGGCCCTGATGAACCTGCGCGTGAAGACGTTCGCCCACATCCACGGGTTATCCATCGCAGAGCAGTCAGAGGAGAAGCGCGGCGTATTCGTTGCGCGAGTGACCGCCGATGTCGAAACGCTCAGCGAGTTCACCGAGTACGCCGGGATCGCATGGATCATCTCGGCCTTCATGCTGATCGGCGCACTCGGGCTCATGCTCAGTTACTCGTGGCAGCTGACGGTGGCGGTCAGCATCCTGGTCGTACCGCTCCTGGCGATCGTCGGCTCCATGCAAGCGCGCCTCACCCAGGCCTACGACGCCGTGCGCAACCGCGTCGGCGACATGCTGAGCGAGGTGAGCGAATCGGTCATGGGCGCCGCCGTGGTCCGCGCCTACGGGCTGGATGAGGAGACCGACCGCCGGGTGAAGGTCGCCATCCGCGAACGCTACGACGCGCAGATCGTCGCCCATTGGCGAACCGCAACCTTGTTCCCGATGTCCACGCTGTTCTACGCGGTCGCGTTGAGCGTGATCGTGTGGCTCGGCGCCGGGTACGGACCTGGATGGGGACTCACCCTCGGGCGCGTCAGCGCGTTCATCTTCCTGTCCGACATCTTCCTGCACGTCTTCACAGACCTGCCTGAGATCTATGCGGAAACGCAAACCGCGATCGCCGGCTGGCGGAAGATCCTTACCGTGCTGGACCTCCCTGTGGAGATCGAGGAGGCCCACGACGGCGTGACGCTTCCTCGCGGCGCCCTCTCGGTCCACACGAGGGACCTCGCCTACGCCTACCGCGAAGGGGGGCCCGTGCTCCGGGGCATCTCCGTGGAGGTGCCGGCCGGCGCACACATCGCGATCGTGGGCGAGACGGGCGGCGGCAAGACAACGTTCGCGAAGGTACTCGCGCGGTTGGCCGACCCCGCCTCGGGAGTGGTCGAGGTCGGAGGGGTCGACCTCCGTCAGGTCAGCGCCGCGTCCCGGCGCGCGGCGATCCGCATGGTGCCCCAGGACGGTTTCCTGTTCGACACCACGGTGCGGGAGAACGTGCGGTACGGCCGCATCGGCGCCACCGACCGCGACGTCGAGACCGCCTTCGAGGAGCTCGGGCTCGGCGACTGGGCCGTGGCCTTGCCCGACGGTTTGGACACCGGCGTCGGCGAACGCGGCGAGGCGCTGTCGGTCGGGGAGCGCCAGCTAGTGTCGCTTGCGCGCGCGCAGATCGACGAGCCCGGCGTGCTGATCTTGGACGAGGCGACCAGTTCGGTCGACCCTGCCACCGAACGCCGTACTACGGAAGCCCTGCGCCGCCTGTCCCAAGGACGGACGGTCATCACCATCGCGCACCGCCTCTCGACAGCCGAACACGCCGACCGGGTGCTGGTGTTCGACGCCGGTCAGATCGTCGAGGACGGGACCCATGCCGAGCTGCTTGCGATGCACGGCGTGTACGCGGGGATGTACGCCAGCTGGCTGGGCAACGTGCGCTCCGACAGCACCGACGGCTAGGCTCACCGGGTCGTGAGCGAGTTCGTGGAGCAGATGCGGGGGATGGCGGCCGGGTCGCTGTTCCCGTTGGAAGGCGAGCTGACGGTCGCGGGGCTCTCGGACGACGTCACGGTGACGCGGGACGGGTACGGCGTGCCCTCCATCACGGCTGCATCGCAGGACGACCTGTGGTTCGCACAGGGGTTCGTCACGGCCGGGGAACGGCTCTTCCAGCTGGATCTGGCCCTCCGCGCGGCGAACGGCCGCCTATCCGAACTCTTCGCGGACAAGACCCTGGCCGAAGACCGGTTCGCCCGGACGGTTGGACTGCATCGGGCGGGCGCGCGGTATGTGACGGGGTGGGACGAGCGCTCGCGCGCGATGCACGCCCGGTTCCGCGCGGGGGTGTTCGCGTGGATCGCGCAGATGCCGGCGGCGCCGATCGAATACCTGCTCATGGACGCGAAGCCCGATCTCCCCCAGGACCCTGCCGCGTGGGCGTCGTGCTTCGCCTACCTCGGCTGGGGATTGAGCGGTAATTGGGACACCGAGTTGCTGCGCGCCGAGATCACCGCGCGCGCCGGGACCGAAGTAGCCGGCGCCCTGCTTCCACCGATGCCATCCGCCCCGCCGGAGCTCGCCGCGGGCGCCCTGGGCGGTGCGCTGCTTGGGGTCCTCCCCCGCGCCGGCGGTCAGGGGTCGAACAACTGGGTGGTGAGCGGCGACCACACTGCCAGCGGCAAACCCCTCCTGGCGAACGACCCGCACCTCGACGTCATGCAGCCAGGCGCATGGCTGCAGATCCGGCTGGAGGCGCCCGGTTACCGCGCGCGCGGCGTGGCGCTTGTGTTCAGCCCGGGCGTCCTGCTCGGCGCCACCGATCATCATGCATGGGGCGTCACGAACGTCACCGGCGACGTGCAGGACCTCTACGCCGAACACCTCAACCAGGATCGCACCGCCGCCGACTTCCGCGGGACGTGGGAACCCCTGACCGTCCACCGTGAGGAGATCTCTGTTCGCGGGTCGGAAGAGCCGGTCATCGTCGACGTTCGCGGATCACGGCACGGACCGTTGTTGGACCACGCGGTTGTCGGCCAGCTCAACTCCGAGTTCGTTCCGCTTCCAGACGAACCGGTCTACTCCGTGCGGTGGACGGGAGCAGAACACGGGATCCGGCCGTCGCTGGTTCTGGACGCAGCGGCCGCGAACGATTTCCACGAGTTCCGCGCCGCGGCGCTGGAGATCGGCTGCCCCGGCCAGAACTTCGTCTACGCCGACGTCGAGGGGAACATCGGCTACGCGTGCACCGGCGTGTTCCCCGTTCGCGCAGACGGGGACGGCCTCGCGCCGGTCCCAGGGTGGACCGGCGAGCACGAATGGATCGGCGTGATCGCGCCCGACGACCTGCCGTGGTCGCTCAACCCCGAGCGCGGCTACCTGGTCACCGCCAACAACCGGATCCACGACGACGCCTATCCGCACCATATCGGCCACGACTTCCACACCTCCGATCGCGCGCGCCGGATCACGGAGTTGCTCGCTGCGCGCAGCGACCACGACGCCCACTCCATGCGCGCGATCCAGATGGACACGGTCTCGCTTTCCGCCCGGGAGACGCGCGAGCTCTTGCTCGGCCCGGTGTTCATCCTCCCGCAAAGCGTTTCGACGGCGATCCTCGGATGGGACGGAGACATGCGCGCCGACTCGGTAGGTGCCGCGGTCTTCAACAGCTGGTGCAGGCACATCGCTCGGCGCGCCCTCGTGCCGGTGCTGGGCGAAGACCTGTTCCGCACGTACCACGCCTGGCGGGAACACTGGCAAGGTCAGGCCCTACCCATGCTCCTGCGCGGTGAGGGCCCCGGCGATGCGAACGCGTGGATCACTCCCGAGCTGAAGGCCGCCGCCCTCCGAGACGCCATCGACGAACTCCACGAGACCCTCGGCGCGGACCCGGCCACTTGGACCTGGGGCGCGATCCACCAGGCCACGTTCGCGCACCCACTCGCCGCAGTCCCCGGTTTGGAAGAACTGTTCATCGCGGCACGGGTCCCGCTCGGCGGTGACGAGCAGACCGTGAATCAGGCCGGCATGGACAGCCGGGACGGCTACGCGGTGAGCGTGATCCCCAGCTGGCGCGCCGTCTGGGATCTCGCCGACCTGAACGCGCCCGGCACCGGCGTCGTCCCGACCGGTGTCAGCGGCAACCCCGCCAGCCCCCACTGGAACGACCAGACGAACGCCTGGCTCGACGGTGATCCAACTCCGGAGCCCGGCCACACGTCGCTCGCTCTGCGTCCGCTGCTGTAGCCGATCCACTCAAGCCACGTTTCACCGGGTCGTCATCACTCCTCCTTCCAGCCGCAACGCAACCGACCTCTTCATCTCTCCGTCCGGAACCCCCGAGGACTTGCTTGCCGTGGTGTTCGTGGTGAGGGACGAGCGCTCGGGTACCTGTTGGATCACCGAGTCCTTGCCCGATATCCCTGACCCGACCCAGCGGGCCGACGCCTGGAAGACCCGCGTCGCCGAGAACGGACAACCCGGTTGGCACTCCACCGCCGAGATCATGAGCCTCCCGGACGGCACCGCGGCGTTGCTGGGGACGGATGAAAGCGGGACGGGGGCCATGGGATTCGTGATAGGGGACGTGCAGTTCGGGATCATCGGCGAACGGATCACCCCCCAACAAGTCGTGGGCATCGCCGGCGAACTCGCGGCGGCTGCCGCTGTGTCGCCAACCCCAGCCACGAGCTAGGGAGCCGTAGGCCGACCCGGCTCGGCGTGACGGAGCTCCCGCAGGTACCATCTTCGCGCCATGCCTGAGTCCAAGGGTCGAGCGAAGAACGACAAGAAGCGCTACCAGCTGGAGCCGGCGCGTAAGAAGAAGACGAAGCCACCGAAGCGCTGGTACGCGCCGGCGGTCCTGTCCGTGATGGGCCTGGGCGTCGTCGTGATCGTCCTGAACTACATGGCCGTCCTGCCGTTCACGGGCGGACAGACCAAGGGCATCGTTCTATGGCTGGGGCTCGGCCTCATCTTCGCCGGGTTCATGGGGACCATGGGCATCCGCTAGGCCCTCAAACACCCTCCCCCGCAACCCCCCGACAGAATCACAGGGTTGTGATTCTCCCCAGGTTCTCCACCGCTGTGGACGAACGCGGTTGGGGAAAACCCTGTGGAAACCTAGTGGCCCGGCGGTGGATAACCCGGGGTCAGGCCTGCGCGGGCCTGCGCTCCACCTGCATCTTTTCCCCGCAATGCCGCGGGATCTGGAGGTCGCCGAGGCGGCTGACCTTGTACTCAGTGCCGCACTCGCCGCAGACCAGGTAGACGTCCAGGTCCTCGACGTCCTCGACCTCGTGCCTGGGTTCGATGGGCTGGCCGTGGACGTCGTAGTTGAACGAACGGACGGTCGCCATCCCGATCTTCCAGACGCCGAACGCCGCCACCGCGGCGCCGAGCATGATCACCGGACTAGGCACCGTCCAACCGTAGCAGGGCCCCTTGCCCGCGCCGCCCTAGACGGCCTCGAGCCCCTTCACGTTCTCTTGAAGGAAGTCCAGGATCACGCGCTGCTGCCGCACGTCCTCGTCCATGTCGTTCGAACCGTGGCCGGTGCCGAAGAGGTAGACCTGGTGCGGCGAGTTTCGCGCCGCCAGGCGGCTCACGTAGGCCATAGCCTGCTCGTAGGGGCAGCGCGAATCGTTCTCCCCGATGATGAACAGCACCGGGGCGCTGACCTTGTCGGCGTGGTTGATCGGGTTGCGGTCGGCCATCAGCTCGGGGACCTGATCCGGCGTGCCGCCCAGGAGCGCGCGGTCGTAAGCCTTCAGGTCGGGCGAGAGCGCCTCGTAGCCCAGCTCGTAGTCCCCGACCGGAACGCCGGCCACACCGCACGACCAGCGATCGGCGTGCTTGCCCAGCATCATGAGGGTGACGTATCCGCCCCATGACCAGCCCGCCACCACGGCGCGCGAGGGATCGGCGATCCCTCGCGTCACCAGATCGTCGAACCCCGCGTTCACATCCTCCAGGTCGCACCCGCCGATGTCACCGATGATCCGGTCGCGCCAGTCACGCCCGTAGCCGGTGGAACCGCGGTAGTTGACCATCCCGACCAGGAACCCCGCATCGACATAGGACTGCACCTCCGGTTCGAAACGGTCTTCGTGGAGCCACGTCGGGCCGCCGTGCACATACATCATCACGGGCCACGGCCCCTCACCCTCGGGATGAACGAAGAACCCGTGGACCGGTTCGCCGTTCGGATTGGTGAAATGCCAGGACTCGTAGGGGCGTCCGGGCGGCGCCGGATCGCCCTGTGGTAGCAGCACGTCGGCGCCGCCCTCATCCAGGACTCGCGCCTTCCGGGCACCGGTACTCACGCGATACCAGACGGACCCATCGGGCCGAACGCGTTCGCCCGTGTACTGGCCGGGCTCGGAGGCGATGGGCGTCATGGCTTCGGTCGCCAGGTCGTAGCGGAAGAGCGAGAAGCTGCCCTCGAACCGCCGGACGACCAGGACCTGCGCGGCGTCCGGCCACCAATCCGTGATGGCATGGTCGCCGTCCTGCGTGATGACCAGGTCACGGTGTTCGCCCGTCTCCAGGTTCCAGATGGCGGGTCGAACGAAGTCGAAGCGCTCGTGCGTGTAGGCGAGTCGTTGGTCGCCGGGCACGGGTGACCAACACGTGCCCGCGATCGAGACGCCGGGAACGGCGGTGTCGCCCGCCACCTTCCCCGTGCGCGTGTCGAAGACCCGGAGCGCGCGATGGATCTCGTCGGTGCCCTCGCCGTGGTCAACGGACACGAGCCCACCGTCCGCCGACAGCCCGGCAAGATAGGGCTGATCGACGTCGCCGGAGCTGCCCGACAGCGAGATGGCGTCCTTCCCGGCCCATACCTTCGTTGCCCGGGCGCCGCCGCGCGATATGAACAGCGCGAACTCCTCCTGGGTTCCGATCGCGGCGGCCACGACGTCGTCCCGCTGCGCCAGCCCGTTGTTCCAGCCACGGTCGGGGACGCCGGTGAGCAGGGGCCCGGAGTCGCCGCCCTCGAACGGCTCCACCCACCACCGTCCGGACTCGTCCCCGTTCTCATCGATGAACCACGCGACGTGCGTGCCGTTCGGCGTCATCTGCGCGTGGATCACGCCCACAGGGTGGTCGGTCACCTGGCGCCGCTCGCCGCTGGACAGATCCACGACGTGGGCCTGCCATACGCCCGATTCGGTGCCCGAGTACACGAGCCGATCGGGAGCGTGCGCCCCCCACATCGGCATCCCTACGGTCGGTGCGCGGAACCTGTCTTCCCACATATGTGCGCTCATGGGCGGCAACGCTACCTCGCGCGGCCGGGACGTGTCTCGCTGACCCGGAAATCAGTGGGTCGGGTGGGGTGGGTGGGGGCTCGTAGGAGGCTTGCCCGTGCCGTGGGTGGGGTGCGGCGGATGGGGGCTGGGGCTCGTGGGCTCGGTGGGCTCGGTGGGCTTGGTGGGCTTGGTGGGCTCGGTGGGCTTGGTGGGCTTGGTGGGCTTGGTGGGCTTGGTGGGCTTGGTGGGCTTGGTGGGGGGCTTCCCCGCACCGTGAGCGTTGTTCGTGTGCCCCTTGCCGTGGCCGACGTTCTGGATCGCGTTGATCAGGCCGTGGGCCTGGGGGTTCTTAGCGCAGTTCGCCCCGAGGACGGACAGCGCGTGAGAGATGCCGGTGGCGTCGCCCGCCGCGGGCATGTTCGCGCGGACGGCAGCCAACGTTGCGGAGCAGACGCCGGCCGGTGTCCCGGTGGCGCCGCCCCCGTGCCCGCTGCCCCCGCCGCCTGCGGACGTGGTCGGGTCAGCGGAGGCCGACGCAGCGGCCTGTTCCTTGGCCAGGCCCGAGTGGTCCTTCCCGTGGATCGCGTCCTGCGCCCCCGCCGCGAGTCTTTGGAGCCCTCCCTGCTGGGCAACGGCCGCGCCGGCGGACAGCAGGATGAGCACCGCGAAGGCGCTGGAGAACGCCGAGGGTGCGCGTGAGTTCCATTTCTTCGACATCAGGTTCAGCTTCGGCGTGTCGGAGGGTCAGACGTATCCACCGAACGGCCCTTCTCGGTGGCTGTCCGAACGGCGGCCATCACCCGAGCGGGGGATACGGGGAGGTCCAGATGGCCTATACCGAGGTGAGCGAGCGCATCCACAGCCGCGTTCTGTATGGCCGGGGTGGATCCGATGGTGGCGGACTCGCCGATCCCCTTCGCGCCCAAAGGGTTCAGAGGCGTCGGCGTCTCCGTATTCGCCGTCGTGAATCGGGGGAACTCGGTGGCCGCCGGGAACAGGTAGGTGGAGAACGTCCCGGTGATGGGATTGCCGGTCTCGTCGTAGACCACTTCCTCGAAGAGCGCCTGCGCTATGCCCTGACCGAGACCCCCGTGCACCTGTCCCTGGACCAGGAGCGGATTCAGGATGCGGCCGCAGTCGTCGACCGCGAAATGCCGGAGCAGGTCCACCTGGCCGGTCCGAGTGTCGACCTCCACCAGGGCGATGTGCGTCCCGAACGGGAACGTCGAGTCCGCCTCGCGGAACGACCCGGCGGAACGCAGCCCGAGCTCCATCCCGTCGGGAACCTTGCCCGGGTCGCCGGCTGCGGATGCGAGTTGGGACCAGCTGAGCCGGCGGTCGGGGGCGCCCGCCGGGGAGAACCCTCCGTCGACAACCACCAGATCGGCTTCGTCGACCTCCAGGAGATGCGCCGCCAGCGTTCGCACCTGCTCCACCACGGCCTCCGCACGCTCGACCACCGCCGAGCCACCGACCTGGAGCGACCTCGACCCCCATGTGCCCGCTCCGCGCGTCACCAGCCCCGTATCCGAGTGCACCACGCGGACGGCCTCGAACGGCACCCCCAAGATCGCGGAGGCGATCTGCGCCATGGCAGTCTCGTGACCCTGGCCCTGCGGCGACACGCCGGTAACCACCGTAACCGTCCCGTCCGCGTGCACCTCCACAGATCCGAACTCCTTGCTCGCGAACGCCGTGATCTCCACATAGGTACAAACGCCGATGCCGAGCGCCACGTGATCGCCGCGGGCGCGGCGCTCGGCTTGCTCGCGGCGCAGCTCCACATACCCGGCCAGCTCCAAGCAGGTGTTCAGCGACAGCTCGTAATCTCCGACGTCGTACGTCGTGCCGCTGGATGTGGTGTAGGGGAAGGCCTCCGAGGGGATCAGGTTCTTCCGGCGGATCTCGACAGGGTCCATGCCCAACTCCGCCGCTACGAGATCCATGGCGCGTTCGATGCAAGCCGTGGCCTCAGGACGCCCGGCGCCGCGATAGGCGTTCACGGGGGTGGTGTTCGTGACGACGCTCCGGCCGCGGCAGGCTGCAACGGGGAATCGGTAGACGCCCGACAGCATCTCCTGCGTCGTGGTCGGGAGGTAACCGCCGATCGGGTACGCGCCCATGTCCGCCAGGATCTCCACCCGGATACCGGTCACCGTGCCGTCTCGCTTGGCGCCGATCTCCACGGTCTGCACCTGCGCGCGTCCGTGCGTCATGTTCACGAGGTTCTCCGAGCGCGTCTCGGTCCATCGAACCGGACGGCCGAGCGCCATTGCCGCCTTCGCCACCACCAGATACTCGGGGTAGGTGTAGAGCTTGGCGCCGAACCCTCCGCCCACGTCTGGGGCGATCGTTCGAACCAGCTCCTTGTCCAGACCCAGCACCTCGGCCACGTCGCTCCGCACGTCGAACGGCACCTGTGTCGAGACCCAGACCGTTACGCCCCCGTTCGCCTCGGGAACCACCGCGATGCCGTTCGTTTCCATCGACGCGGGCGCAAGGCGCTGGTTCACGAACCGCCCGCGGGCCACCACGTCGGCCCCCGCCAGCGGGTCGACGTCCCACTGATGTTCGAACCGGTGGACCACGTTGGAGCCGGCGGAAGGCCAGAGCAGCGGGGCGCCGGGGCGCTCGGCCGCCTCCGGATCGGTCACCGCCTCCAGCAGGTCGTAGTCGGGCCAGACCAGTTCGGCGGCGTCCTCCGCCTGGGCGAAGGTCTCCGCCACCACCACGGCAAGCGGTTCGCCCACGAACCGCACCACCTCGCGGGCCAGCGCCTCGCGCCGGAACGACGGGTCGATATTCCCCGCGGGCGGCTGCGATGCGATGGCCAGATCCCCTGCAACGTAGACCGCAACAACCCCCGGCATGGCGATCGCAGCCGCGACGTCAACGCCGTTCAACCGGGCGTGGGGCATCATGGACCGAACGAACACCGCCCGCAGCGCTCCGGGGATCTCGATGTTCTCGAGATAGCGACCCTGACCTCGGAGGAAGCGGGGGTCTTCAGTTCGAAGGTGGGGGACGCCGAACATCGAAGGTGGGAGTGGCACGCGCCCATGCTGCCACACCCGCGAAGGGGAGCGCATGAGAGCCACGAAGAGAACGACCTGGAGCTGGATCGCCGCCATCGCGATGCTGGCCGCGTGTTCGAGCGCACCCGTCGGCGCGCGCGTTGGCAGCTCGGTCACCTCCATCCCCCGCGGCGCCGTTACTGCCCACCCCGTCGCCACCCGGCTGAACAACCCCGCCGGCTTCACGCTCCTGCCCAACGGGAAGATCGTCTATCTCGAACGCACCACCGGACGGGTTCGGCTGCTAGACCCCGCCAC
>JANXVR010000121.1 GCA_025351565.1 Actinomycetes bacterium | reverse complement strand
CCTCGCTGGGCAGCGTGTCCACATTCGTGTTGGAGACCACGCCGTCCAGCGCCTCTGCCAACTCCTGGGCGGGGGCGACCCGCGGGCCGAAGACGCCGACCTGCTTGAGGAACCAACGCTGATCGAGCGCCCCGGACACGTGGACGTGGAACCCATCCCGGTATCCCGGCTTGGACACTTGCTTGATACGGGCAACGATGCCGAACCGCAGGAGGAGGAACGCAACGTCCTCCGCCAGGCCGCGGCTGTTGGTCGAGTAGTACACGGAGTGACTCCCCCGCTGTTCGGGCTTGCGAGCATGGATGCAGCCATCGGTGGCCCACAGGTGACGGAGCAGCGTTGCGACCTGCCGGTCGGGCAGCCTGAAGGCCGCGTCCGGCACACGCTTGAGGTGCGAGCGCTGCCCGTACACCCCTAGGTCCTGCAACCATGCCTTGACCCCAGCCGGGTGCCAACGGTCCCCGTTCCCACCGATGAACAGCTGGTGCCAGCTACCGCTGCCCTTGATGCGGGAGACCTTGGCGCCGAACTGCTCGGTGGCGGCGCGGGTGACGATCTGGCTGTTCTCCTCTGAGGCCGTGGTGTAGCGAAGGGACTTCGCGCGGAGGTAGCTGCCATGACCGATCAGCTGACCCAGTAAGGCGACCCGATCTTCGGGCCAGTCCGAGGTTTGCGCGGGCTCGGGGATGCGCCTCGCGATCGCGAGCCGGGATCCGGGCTGCAGGTCCTTCACGGTGACCCATCCGTCCCATCCCAGCACGCGGTGTTCGGCCGTAGCGCGGAACGTCCGGCCGCTCGCGAACCTGACCTCGCGGACGGGCTTGACACCGACCGGCCACACCATGTCGCTCCGGGCCTCGAACATGCTGCCGTCGTGGGTCACCGAGAGGACCTCGGGGGTGGATCCAACCAGGTCCCTGATCGGCAGCCGGCGCCCGTCGGCCAGTGAGACCAGCGTGTCGCCGGGGACGCACTCTCTGAGGTCGGAGAGCTGGGGGCGCTTGTCCGCGCGCGTCTCCGGGTTTCGGTTGAGCTGACTGAGGGCCACCACCGGGATGTGCAGTTCCTTTGCCAAGAGCTTCAGCGAACGGCTGATCTCCGCGACCTCCTGCTGACGGCTGTCGGGCCGGCGGGACGCGGCCGAGGTCATGAGCTGGAGGTAGTCGACGATGATGAGTTCGAGTCCTCCGCGGCCCGAACGCATACGGCGAGCCTTCGCACGTATGTCGACGATGTTCACGTTGCCGGAGTCGACGATGTGCAGCGGTGCGTCGTGCAACGTCTCGGCTGCATGCACGACGTTCTGCCAGTCCTGCGGACCGACGCGCTTGTTGCGGATGCGGTCCCACGGCACGCGCGCCTCCGCGCAGAGGATGCGCATGCCGATCTCCGTTCGCGACATCTCCAGCGAGAACACCGCCACCGAGTGGCCCTCCACCGCGACGTTTCGAGCCATGTTCATGGCGAGCGAAGACTTGCCGACACCGGGTCGCGCAGCGATGACCACGAGGTTGCCCGGCTGCAGACCCGACGTGAGGTCGTCCAGATCGCGGAACCCTGTGGGAAGTCCCGTGTACGCGGAGGTCCGGTTCTGCATGGACTCCAGATCGAGCATCGCCTGGTCGACCAGGTCACGCAGGACGGCCGTTTCGTCTCGATCCTCACGGCGAGCCACGTCGTAGATGCGCTGTTCGGCGTCGTCGGCCACCGAATCGGCGTCGTCGGTGGGTGCGTAGGCGAGTTCCATGATGTCGGCCGCGGCGGTGATGAGGCGGCGCCGAAGTGCCGACTTCGCGACGATGTCCGCGTAGTGGGGTGCGGAACCGGGCGTCGGGACGTTGTCCACCAGATCGCGGACATAGAGGTGACCACCCACGTCCTCCAGGATGCCCTCCCGGCGCAGGGCCTCGACCGCCGTGATGATGTCGACCGGTTCGCCCCGGCCGTAGAGGCCCCGGAGCGTCCCGTAGATCCTGCCGTTCGCGCCGCGGTAGAAGTCTTCCGGCTGGAGGATCTCGACCACGTCGGCGATGGCATCGGCCGAGAGCATCATGGCCCCCAACACCGATTCCTCCGCCTCGAGGTTCTGCGGCGGCACCCGGTGATCGCGGCGCACCTGGATATCTTCAACCGTGCGAGCCACGCTCACCCCCCCTCACCGAACACAGACCTCAACCCCCGGACGGTACGCCGTCCCCCACCCGACCCACAGCGGGAAAACCCTGTGGATTCACGAACCGCAGGTGGGATCGCGAAGTTTCTTGGCACTCCGGCCTTGACCTGTGTGTTCACCGTGGGGATAACCATGTGGACAAGTGTGAATCACACGTCTGACATTCTTAGGTGACGTGGGCGTAGGTGCGGGGGAACGGGGCAGGCGCGGCGGGCGGTCGGGGCGTCTCGCGGGCTGCTCGGACTCCTTGAGGATCACCCTCCGCGGACATGGCCAGCAGGGTTCCGTCGCCTCGACGACGCCCTCGAGACACTCCCTCCCTGGGCACCGCGCCATCCACAATGCCGTCGTCGGATTGCCGGGGAGCGGTGTTTCGATCGGGCGCTCGCGTTCGCGGCGGGGCGCTAGTGTTGCGGCGTGAGGATCAGCTATGGATGGCGCGGGGATATCAGCAGTCGCGAGTTGAACGCCCTGCACGCTGAGGCATTCGAAACCCGGTTGTTCGACGAGGCGGAGTGGAATTGGACCGCGATGTGCGAACAACACAGCCTCGGATGGGTCGCGGCTCGGAATGAGGACGACAAGCTCGTGGGCTTCGTCAACGTCCCTTGGGACGGTCTCGTACATGCGTGGATCCAGGACACGATGGTCGCCGACGCGGTACGTCATCAGGGGATCGGAGCCAGGCTTATCGCCGTGGCCGTGGAAGGGGCCCGTAGCGCAGGATGTGAATGGCTACATGTCGACTTCGACGACGACCTCCGCCCCTTCTACTTCGGCACCTGCGGATTCACTCCCACCAACGCTGGTCTGATCGCCCTCTAGGTCAAGTGGCCCGCAACATGGGAGGGGGTGCACCGCCAAGCGGGGGGAACCC
>JANXVR010000117.1 GCA_025351565.1 Actinomycetes bacterium | reverse complement strand
CTTCGCCGGCGCCACCACCGGCGAATCCTCCGGTGCCAGCGCCAGGATGCGCTGGAGCTGTGCGACGGCGCGTTCGGCGATCACGCGCGGCGAGGTGACGCCGCGCGCGATGCCCTCCTGCGCGACGGCGCGCGAAGCCTCGATGTAGGCGGGGAGGGCGCGAAGGCGCGTCTCGAGCCGGTCGAGCCGTTCCGGAGTGTCCGCCTGTTGGAGCGAACCGATCTCGGCCAGCAAGGCGGCGGGACCGAACCAGTGACTCGCGGGAGCCAGGAGATCTGTCCGGTGTTCGGTGGCGGCGAGGTATCGGAGGGCGATGGCTTCCACGATGTCGAGCGTGGTGCGCATGACTTCGTCCAGTCCGGCGCGGTCCAGCGTGGCAACCTCGGCCAGCGCGGCCCGCTGGACGGCGTCGCTGGCGGCTCGGCCCTCCGGTCCGGGGTCGGCCAGCCGATCGTCGTTCCGCTCGTCCCCGCTCATCGTTCCGAGCATCGGGTCCAGCGAGAGGAGTTGGTCCCAGTACCCATCGGCGATCTGCCGCGCGCGCGTTCCCTCATCCATGGAGGCGAATCCTACGGGGTCCAAGGGACCTGCGTCCGGCGCCGCAGGCGGTCGGTCGCGTCACAGGTTCGTCACGCGGCCCCGGCTCGCCGCCGACGTACCCCCGCGTAGGCTGGACGTATGCAGATATCCCCAGCCGCGCGGCGGTATTCGGTCTTCGGCGCTGCGGCCGTGTTACTGCTGGCCGCGGCGATCGCGGTGGCGAGCCGCGCCAGCACCGAGCCTTCCGCCGCCGCGACCCCAACGCCCACCCCGATCCCCATCCGCGCGAACCCGGTCATCGGCGCGTTCCAGGGCCTCGGTGTCTGGGTCGACCTCTACGACACCAGCGCGTGGGCCCACCCCGCGGCCGCCGTCGCGGACATGGCGGCACACGGCGTCCGGACCCTCTACCTGGAGACGTCGAACTTCAACCGGTCCGTGCCGTTCGTCGACAAGGCCGGCGTCATCGCGTTCCTGGACGCGGCCGATGTCTCGCACGTGCAGGTGGTCGCGTGGTACCTGCCCGGGTTCATCAACCCCTCGCTGGATGTCAAGCGATCGATGGCGGCCATCGCCTTCCGAACGCCGGCGGGGAACCGGTTCGCTGGGTTCGGCCTGGATATCGAATCGTCCGCGGTGGCCGACGCGTCCCTGCGAACGACGCGACTGAACGCGGAGTCCGCCTCGCTTCGAAGGGCGGCCGGTCAGGCGTACCCGCTGGCGGCGATCATCCCGCAACCGCGCGGTCTCGTGAACAACCCGGCCTACTGGCCCGGGTTCCCGTATCAGAACCTCGCGGCCACCTACGACGTGATGATGCCGATGACGTACTTCTCCTGGCACACCCACGGAACGAACGGCGCGCTCCAGATCGTGAACCAGAACATCGACCTCATCCGCCAGAACGTGGGTGACACCCATGTGCCGATCCACGTGATCGGCGGGATCGCCCAGGAGTCGACGAGGGAGGCTACGCTCGGGTTCGTTCGCTCGGTTCGGGAGAAGGGGATCATCGGGGCCAGCTTCTACACCTGGCCCGGCATCACGAAAGGCCAGTGGAAGCTCCTCAGCCAGATCCGCCCGAACCCCGTCGAGGATCCGGCGATGCCCCTGGCCCTGGGCCCGGCCGAACTCGGCAACATCCCGGGGTCCGACACCACCCATCCGAACGAGGTCGTGTACCACGTGGGAGGCAAGCCGGGTGATCGCGTTTTGTCGCTCACCGGCTACGACCTGGGAACCGGCGAGGTGGGCGTGTACGTGAACTGGACGCTCGTGACGACGCTCGCCGCCGGCCCGGCCGGCGCCTGGGGGTCATCGGTCACCGTCCCGATCCCCGACGCGCTGCTGAGCGACACGCAGCCCAACACCGTCGACATCGTTGCCCTCACCGGGGCAACGTGGGGTATCCGGAACGTTTCGTTGTCCAAACCCTAGGTCCGGCGTTCGAACGCCGGGAGGGCGAGGTTTGCCCGCAGGTCCCGGCGAAGCTAGGCTCTGTCTCTGCTCATGTCACGCAGACCGACGATCAGGGGCACGTGACGTTCAGATCGCCAAGTAGGGGGGTCGTTTGCTGCTCCAGGACAAGAAGCTGCTCATCACCGGGGTGCTCACGCCACAGTCGATCGCGTTCTCGGCCGCCGAGATCGCGCAAGAGCTGGGCGCCGAGATCGTCCTGACCAACTTCGGTCGGGCCGTCTCGCTCACGGAGAAGACGGCCAAGCGACTCCCGAGCCCGCCCGACGTTCTGGAGATGGACGTGAACGACCCCGAGCAGATCGACGCGGTTCGTCAGGAGCTGGGGCGGCGATGGGGTCGATTGGACGGGTTCCTCCACGCCATCGCGTTCGCTCCGCAGGACGCGCTGGGAGGGAACTTCCTGCACACACCTTGGGAGAGCGTGGCCACGGCGTTCCAGACCAGCGCGTTCAGCTTCGCCTCGCTTGCCGCCGGCATGCTGCCGATCATGGAAGAGCACGGCGGCTCCATCGTCTCGCTCGACTTCGACGCCCAGGTTGCTTGGCCCATCTATGACTGGATGGGCGTGTCCAAGGCCGGCCTGGAGGCGGTGACCCGTTACCTGGCCCGCGACCTGGGGCCCAAGGGCATCCGCGCGAACACCGTCAGCGCCGGGCCGCTGAAGACCATGGCGGGCAAAGGCATCCCGGGCTTCGAGGCCATCGCCGACGTGTGGTCGCGCCGGGCCCCGCTCGGCTGGGACATCACCGACCCCACGCCGGTCGGCCGCGCGATCGCGTTCCTCATGTCGGATCTGTCCTCGGGCATCACGGGTGAGCTGATCCATGTGGACGGCGGGTTCCACGCGATGGGGATCGAGAGCTCCTAGCCTTCCCGCCGACCACCCGCCGGCGCCGTTAGCGAACGTCGACGCCCAGTTCCGAGGCCACCTGCCGCTGCGCCCGCGAGATGGCGCGGAACGCCTCCTTCAGCCCGCTCCTGGCCACCGAGCCGAGCTCGGACGGGTCCAGGAAGTCGTCCGGCGCCTTGCCCGCGCGAACCTGTTCGACCTGGTGGTGCAGCCTGACATCCCACAGGAACCCGAAGGATTCGATCAGCTCATCGGCGACAGCAGCCTCGAGCGTTCCGGCCACCGATGCGGCGCGAAGGCGCGCGACCGTCCCGGTGTCGGGCGCGCCCGCCCTGATCGCCGCGGCCCGCGACAGGTTCCCGATCAACGAGATCCCGCCGCGCTTGATGTCCAGGCGGCCGGCGTGTTCCCCTCGGGATTCGACCACGAGGTCGCGGAGGAAGCCGGTGGGAGGGGTGTGATCCAGCGCGCGGCGGCTCAGATGGCGCAGGAACTCGGGCGCGTCCGCCGCCTCTCGGATCACCGCGTGCAGCCGAGGTTCGACGTCGAGCGACCCTGCGATCTGGCGGAAGTCATACGCGATCGAGCTGATGATGCTGCCGTCGACCCCGGGTTCGCGCATCCATCTGCGGAATGCCTCTTCCCATCCCTCGAGCGTCCGGCGTAGGAGCCGATGGTTGGCCATGGCATCGCCGTGACACCGCGGGATGCCGGACGCCTCCAGCCCTGCCGTCACGAACTCGGCCAACTCGGCGAAATAGGGATCGATCCCATCGACGGATTCGCCCTGCGGATCGAACGCCAGGCCGTGGTCCTGGTCAGTGTGAAGAGCCTGCTCCTGGCGCCCCTGGCTCCCCAGCGCCAGCCACGCCCACGGCGCCGGCGGCGGGCCGAGCCGTTCGATGCCCAGGTGCAGCAACTGGCGGGTGGCCGCATCGATGGTGAGCGCCACCACACGGCCGACGTCCACGGGATCGGCGCTCGCATCGACCATCGCGCAGACTACCTGGGGCAGTTCGCGCGCCGCCTCGGCGACTCCGCTCGCATCGGTGGCCCGTTCGATCGAGCGCTTCAGGGCGAAGGGCGTGTGGCGGCCCAGGTCTAGGAGGTCCGTGTCGCTGATCACGCCGATCACCTCCGCATCCGGGCCGATGACGGGGAAGTGGTGGACACCGCCCGCGAACATCGCCAAGAGCGCCTCACCCGCGAGCGCGGTGGAGGGCAGCGTCTTCGCCGGGAACGAGGCCACCCGCCCGATCGCGGTGTCGGTGGAGGTTCCGACCGCGATCACCCGAGATCGCAGATCGCGATCGGTGAGGATCCCCGGCGGGTTCCCCCGGACCAGGAGGCTCGAGATCCGTTGGTTGGTCATGAGGGCGGCGGCCTCGGCCACGGTGGTGTCCGGGCCGGCCCAGACGGGCGGGCGGCGGATCAGCTCGCCCACCGGGCGATACCGGCGGTCGGGCGGTTCCCCGTGCCGGAGGCCCGACGCCGCGCGCAGCCTGCGCCGCATGGTCCCGAGGACGAAGGATCGTCCCTGGGTGGTCCCCAGCAATTCGGTTCCTTCGCGGGCCGGCACCAGATAGCACAGCGTGTCCTCGTGCGCGCGAACCGTGACCGTCGGTCCCTGGTGTGCCAGCAGTGAGAACTGCCCGAACGTCTCGCCCTCGCCCAGGAGGTCGAGCACCCTGCCGCCATCCACCAGCTCCACCGCGCCCTTCCGGATCACATAAAGCGCCTGGGCCGGTTCGCCTGCCTGGGAAAGGATCGTGTCCCCGGTGCCGAAATGCTCGATCTGCACGTGCCCCGCGATCGCCCTCACCTGCTCGGAGTCCAGCCCGTCGAAGGGCGGGAAACGGCCGAGGAACCCTGCGATGTCCACGGCGGGAGTATCCCGCGTGGCTCGGTGCTTCGCTCCGGGGCTCGGCTACGCGGACGCGGGGAGCGACAGCTTGACGGTGAGCCCGCCGCCCGGCGTGGGCTCGATCCAAACCCGGCCTCCCTGTGCGCTCACGAGCGCCCGCGCGAGCGCCAGACCCAGGCCCGCCCCGCCGGTGTCGCGGGCACGGGAGGGATCGGCCCGGAAGAACCGTTCGAACGCGCGCGACACGTGCTCGGCGTCGATCCCGGGGCCGTGATCGGCTACCGACACCACCACCTGCCCACCCTCGGTTGTCCACGACACCTCGGCCGCGCCTTCGCCGTGGACGGCGACGTTCTCCAGCACCGCGTCCAGCGCCGCCTCGAACCCCTTCGGGTCACCGAGCGCGCTCCCGGGCCTTGTCGCAACGGTGAGCCGGTTCCCCGATGCCCGTTCGCTGCGCTGGACCGCGGACGTGCACACGGCGGCGACGTCAACGGGCAGGCGCGCCTGCGGCGTCTTCGTCCCCTCGGTTCGCGCGAGCAGGAGGAGCCTGCCGGTCAGATCCGTCAGGTAGTCGACCTCGGACAGCACATCGGTCCCAAGCACGGGTTCGCGTTCGGCTAGCACCTCCACCCCCGAACGGATGAATGTGAGTGGGGTGCGGAATTCATGGGAGGCGTCCGCGGCGAAACCCGCTTGCGCCTCATAGGCGCGTTCGACCGGACGAACGGCGCGGCCCGCGAGCCACCAGCCGGCGGCCAGGCTCGCGATCACTGCGAGCGAACCCCCGCCGATCAGGAGCAGCCGGACCTGATGCAGGAGGTGCTCCTCCGCGACGGTGGAACGCCCGACCACGACCCAGGCAACCGTCCGGCCCTCGACCACAGCCGGGAGCGTCACAACGCGAACGGGCTCCATCGCGGCTTCCAGGTCCGTGACCGTGGCTCCGTACTCATGGAGCCAGGGAGGCGGCGCCTCGGCCGGCTCTCCGACGAATGTCCCGTTGGCGTCGAAGATCGCGATCTGGGTGCCCAAGGTCGAGGGAACATCGGAGTCGGTGGGCGGTGTCGGGCGCCCGGCCTCTTGGATCCGTTCCACCTGTCCCTGCGCAACCGCGCGCAGCTCCGCGGTCGTGCTCGCGTTCAGGCTCCGCGCCAGGAGGAACTGGATGACCACACCCAGGAGCACCAGGATCACCGCCAACACCAGAGCGTGGGAGAGGGCGAGCCGGAACCGGAGCGATCGGAACATCAGCGACCGATCGCGTAGCCCACGCCGCGGACCGTCTGGATGATGTCCCCGGCCGCCCCGAGTTTGCGCCGCAGGTAGTGCACGTACAGGTCCACCACTTTGGTCTGCGCATCGAACGTGAAGTCCCAGACCTCCTCCTTGAGTTCGGTGCGGCTGACCACGCGCCCGGCGTTGGACAGCAAGCACCTGAGGAGGTCGAACTCCTTGGCGGTGAGGTCCACTTCTGCCCCGGCCACGGTGACGCGGCGGGTTCGAACGTCGAGCGCCACCTCATCGAAGGCCAGCACCGCCGGCTCGGCCTGGGGTCCCGCGCGGCGGGCGAGGGCGTCGATACGCGCCAGCAGCTCTGCGAACGCGAAGGGCTTGACCAGGTAGTCGTCCGCGCCCGATCGGAGCCCGCTCACCCGATCGGCCACGGTGTCGCGCGCGGTGAGCATGAGCACCGGTATGTAGATGCCGCGTTCGCGCAGCTCGGACGTGAGCGCCATGCCGTCCATGCCGGGAAGCATGACGTCGACGACCGCCAGGTCGATGGCCCCCGAACTGGCTCGCTCGAGCCCGTCGAGCCCGTTGTCGGCGGTCTCGGCCTCGTGCCCCTCGCGCCGCAGACGCGCGGCCAGTAACTCGGCCAACCGTCGGTCGTCCTCGATGAGCAAGATCCGCATGTCCCTATCGTCCCAGGCCGGCGCTCTGCGGCCGCGGTTCTAACCGTTTCCCAACCGATGTGAAACCCGCCCCGAACCGCTCGTCCCCCATGCTCGTCGGTATGCAGACGAAGAACGCCCCCGTTCGACCCGACATGAGCGCGGCCGCCCGCGCGCCGCGTTCCGGCGGCCGACGCACGGCGCCGACGCGCTCAGCGCGGCATCGCGGCCTCACGCCCGTGTCCTCGTGGATCGCCATGCCGTGGTCCACGCGGTTCCTGCGCGGGTTCCTGGGGTTCACGTTCGTGTTCGCGGGCGCGCAGAAGCTCCTTGACGGGAACTTCCTTCACAGCGGGAGCCCGGACTTCATCGGGACGCAGCTCTCGGGCTTCGCCCACGGCACGCCGGTGGGCTCGATCATGGGGGTCCTGGCGCAGACGCCGGTCTTGGTGGGTGTCGGCATCGCGATCGTCGAGATCGCGATCGGCCTGGCCACACTCGCCGGGATCGGGATGCTGTTCTCCGCGGCCGTGGGCTTCGCGATCAACGCCACCCTCTTCCTGTCGGCCACATGGCATGTCCATCCGTACTTCCTGGGTTCGGATTCCATCTACGCGGTCGCCTGGCTCGCGTTCGCGGCTGGGGTCTGGGAGATGCGCCGCTCCCTGGATCCGGGCCGCAGCGTCGCGTCGTCCCTGGAGAACATGGGGCGCCGTGAGTTCGTGCGCGGTGGCCTGGTCGGCGGGGCCGCCCTCGTGATCGCCGCGGCGTCCAAGGCGTTCGCCGGTGCGCCGGTCATCGGTGGGAAAGGCATCACCGCTGCCTCGCACAAGGCGGGAACGCGCGCGTCGGCACCCGCCGCCCCCACGTCCCCGCCCGCCGCCACGTCCACCGCCCCGTCTGCGCCGAAGGGGCACGTCATCGCGACGCTCGCGCAGCTGCCGGTCGGGAAGGCGGTCGGGTTCACGGCGCCGGGCATCGGCCCCGCCGTGGTCCTTCGGCTCGCCAACGATCAGGTGGTGGCCTACAGCCGGGTCTGCACACACGCCGGCTGCTCCGTTGGCTACGACGCGGCCTCGCACATCCTTGTGTGCCCGTGTCACGGGGCGGAGTTCGATCCGGCCCAGGGCGCCCAACCGATCGCCGGGCCGGCAAGCACGCCGCTCCAGAGCATCCGCGTCGTGCTGGACTCCGCCACCGGGAACGTGATCTTGCCGCATTGAGCGGCGATAGGTGTGCGCCGGCCGCCACCAACGGAGCCCTCCCTCCGGCGGCCGGAGGCACAACGACGGGAGCCGTCGCGGCGCCGGGCGGCTCCTTCGTCGTGTCCGGGTGCTGTTAGCGTGGCCCGATGGAGACCGAACCCCGCCTCACCTCCTTCAGTCACGGCGCGGGGTGTGCGTGCAAACTCGGCCCCGCGCAGCTCCAAGAGGTGCTCGGCGGCATGGGTTCGGCCGCGGCGCCGCCCGAGCTACTGGTGGGGACGGAAACCGGCGACGACGCGGCGGTCTATCGCCTGAACGAGCACCAGGCCGTTGTCGCAACCCTGGACTTCTTCACCCCCATCGTGGACGACCCCTACGACTGGGGTCGAATCGCCGCGACCAACGCCCTTTCCGATATCTACGCCATGGGAGCGACGCCCTTGTTCGCGTTGAACATCGCCGCGTGGCCGGTGGAGGACCTCCCGCTGTCGATGTTGGGTGAGGTCCTTCGCGGGGGAAGAGATGTCGCCTCGGCGGCCGGCATCCCCGTAGCGGGCGGCCACACCATCACGGACCCTGAACCTAAGTACGGGATGGTCGCGATCGGCATGGTGCATCCGGACCGGCTGACGCGGAACTCCTCGGTTCCGCCCGGCGCCACCCTGGTCCTGACGAAGCCGCTCGGGCTCGGGATGATCTCGACCGCCATCAAGGCCGGGACGGCCTCGCCGGAGATGATCCAAACTGCCGTCGACGTGATGACCACCTTGAACCGGGACGCGGCGCTCGCGGCGGCGGAGGTGGGCGCCGAGGCGGTCACCGACGTCACCGGGTTCGGCCTCCTTGGACACCTGCACATGATGCTCGCCGCGAGTGGCGTGGCGGCCACCGTGGACGCCGCCGCCGTTCCGTTCATCGGCGGGGTCGTCGCGCTCGCGCGGGCGGGGGTCGCGGCCGGAGGCACCGTGCGCAACCGGGCGTTCGTGGACCCGTTTGTGGGATGGGGCGACCTGGACGAACCGGAGCAGCTGCTGCTAGCCGACGCGCAGACCAGCGGCGGCCTCATCATCGCGACCACCGATCCGGGCGGCCTGCAGGGAGCGCTGGCTGCTCGAGGGGTGCCCGGCGCGGTCATCGGTGCGACCTCGGGCGAGGGACCGGCCGGACGCATAACCGTGCGAGGCACGATAACCGGAGCGTGATCTCGACCGGGGAATATCGGACCCCCTGGTAGCATTTGCACCTGCAACAGATGCGGTTCGACCCGACCCCCCAGTTGCCAGAACGGACACAGCCGGCCATGAGCGAACTCGACGGCGTCTTCTTCAAGGAGATGGTTGACCAGGGACTCCGGGAGTTCCCTAATGAATGCTGCGGCCTTATCGCCGCCGACGGAGGAGTCCCCGTCAAGGTGTTCCCCATGACGAACGCCGATGCCAGCCCCGTCACCTACCGGCTGGACGGCAAGGAGCAGCTCCGGACGTTCGATGAGATCGATGCTCAGGGATGGGACCTGTGGGCGATCTACCACTCGCACACCCATTCCGAGGCCTACCCGTCACAGACCGACCGCAAGCTCGCGTTCTACCCGGACTCCCGCTACATCTTGCTGTCCCTCCAGGACCGTGAGCAGCCGGTTCTGAGGTCCTTCTTCATCGAAGAAGGCGGCGACGTCACCGAAGAGGAGCTGAGCATCACATGAGCACGCCGTTCACCGAGGATCAGGTCCAGCGCTACGCCCGCCACATCATCCTGCCGAACATCGGCGGGGCCGGGCAGCGCAAGCTGCTCGACTCCAAGGTGCTGGTCATCGGCGCGGGTGGGCTGGGCTCGCCGGTCCTGCTCTACTTGGCCGCCGCCGGGATCGGGACCATCGGGATCGTCGACTTCGACCGCGTGGACGTCTCCAACCTCCAGCGCCAGATCTTGCACACCAACGCCGACGTCGGCCGCTCGAAGGTGGAGTCGGCGATCGAACATCTCCGCGCCATCAACCCGACCATCGAGATCATCGGGCACGACACCCTGCTGAACAGCGCGAACGTGTTCGAGGTCATGGAACCCTACGACGTGATCATCGACGGGACGGACAACTTCCCGGTTCGCTATCTGGTGAACGACGCCACACAGTTCTTGGGCAAGCCGCTCGTCTACGGCAGCATCTACCAGTTCGAGGGGCAGGCCACGGTGTTCATGCCGGGGCAGGAAGCGCCGTGCTACCGGTGCCTGTTCCCGTCGCCGCCGCCGCCGGGGACGGTGCCAAGCTGCGCCGAAGGCGGCGTGTTCGGGGTGCTCCCGGGCGTGATCGGCGCTATCCAGGCCACCGAGGCCATCAAGCTCATCACCGGCGAGGGCACCTCGCTGGTCGGGCGACTGCTGCTCTACGACGCCCTCCACATGGACTTCCAGGAAGTGAAGATCCGCTGGGACGCCGATTGCCCCGTCTGCGGCAAGAAACCGACCATCACCGAACTCATCGACTACGACCTGTTCTGCGGGATCCCTTCGCAGAACTGACATCTCGAACACCGACCAGGAGAACCCGATATGGCAGCCACCGTGAAACTCCCCACCATCCTCCGCAAGCACGCCGGCAACGAGGCGAAGGTGAGCGCCGAAGGCGACACGCTCAGCGCCCTCCTGGCGAACCTCGAGGCCAGCTACCCCGGCATCACGAAGAACGTGATCAACCCGGACGGCGGCCTGCACCGGTTCATCAACGTCTATCTCAATGACGAGGACGTACGGTATCTGGGCTCGCTCGAAACACCCATCAAGGACGGCGACACCGTGAGCATCCTGCCCGCGGTCGCTGGGGGGTAGCAGCGGAGCCGAACCCCCCGCTAGACGCTGAGGCTGTCCAGCAGATAGCCGACGGCGGACCGGAACCGCGAAACGTCGTCGTAGGGCCGGGCGACGAGCATCGCGCCTTCGAGGCTCCCGACGATCATGCGGGCGACGTCCTTGGCCCGGCCGGTGAACCGCAGCGTGCCCGCCGTCCTGCCCTCCTCCAGCACGCGCTCGAGCCACGCCTCGTTGTCGTCGAAGAAGCGCCGAACTGTCGTTCGCATCCCCTCCGGCAGGGTCCGGTACTCGGCGGCCAGCATGCCGCACAGGCACATCCGCTCGCTGCTCAGCACGTCCGAATACAGCGTTACGTAGGCGTCCAGCTTCCTTCTCGCGTCCCCGCCCTCAGCGTCCACGCCGTCGAGCGCCTCGGCGAACCGCGCGGCGTACCGGGTCATGAGCGCCTCGCCCAACTCGGCCTTGCCGGCGAAGTGGTAGTGGAGGGCGGCCTTGCTGATCGCCAGTTCGGTGGCCACGTCCGCGTAGCTGAACCCGTTGAACCCTCGGGTCTGAACCAGCCGCTCGGACACGTCGAGGATCCTCGTGGCCGTGCCCGGGTTCGTCTCAGGTGGCTCCTCCATCGCGTTGCACCCTCCCGTTGCGGTCGCTCCTTGACAACTGACCTATCAGTAGGTCAGTCTACCGGAGATCGATCGGTGGGACCGCGAACGAAGGGGAGGACCACGATGCAGCAGACGGAGCACCGAAGCTTCGGGGAGCCGGACGACGTCCGCGAGTTCCCGAACGGGCAGGCGGAGATCCTCAAGGTCGGCGACGCCGAGATCGGCCGCCTGACCTTCCAGCCGGGCTGGCGCTGGTCCAACGACCTGAAGGCGATCGCCAAGACCGAGAGCTGCGAGGCTCCCCACTTCCAGTACCACCTGTCTGGGCACCTCCACATCGTGATGGACGACGGGACGGAGATCACCGCAGGACCGGGAGACGTAACCTCCCTGCCCAGCGGGCACGATGCCTGGGTAGTCGGTGACGAGCCCGTCGTCGTGGTCGATTGGTTCGGCGCGAGCAACTACGCGAAAGCCTAGGCCTACCAGTCCATAGAGACGGGGACCGGCTCCCCCAGAGAGACCACCGGACCCGACTCGACCGTTATCGGATGCGCGTCGGGCTGGGCGGCGGCGCACCGGCTGCACAGGACGGTGGCGCAGCTCAGCGTGCGGCATACGGCGCATTGGGAGACCTGCGAGTCGCACAACGTGCAGTTCATGCCCTCAGTGTCGGCCCGGGGGCGTCCCAGGGCTATCCCGCTGATCGGGTAGTTTCGTTCGCCCGAACCGCGGTAGCGGGCCCTTCGCGCGTGCGCTGGGATACTCGACCGATGCGGTATGACTCCATCCTCGACGCCATCGGCGACACGCCCCTGGTCGGCATGCAACGCCTGTCTCCCAAGCCCGGGGTTCGCATCTGGGCGAAACTCGAGGGGAACAACCCCACCGGTTCAACCAAGGACCGCATCGCGCTGAAGATGGTCGAAACCGCCGAGGCCTCCGGCGAACTCACGGCGGACAAGACCATCCTGGAACCCACGAGCGGGAACACCGGCATCGCGTTGGCCATGGTCGCCCGCCGCAAGGGCTACGACCTCACCGTGGTCATCCCCGACAACGCGAGCCCCGAGAGGATCAACCTGTTGCGGCTCTTCGGCGCCCAGATCGTCTTCAGTGACGGCGACAAAGGCACGAACGGATCCATCGAGGTCGCGCAGGCGCTCGCGAAGGATCCCAAGTACTACATGCCGTTCCAGTACGGGAACCCCGCCAATCCGCTCGCGCATTACGAGGGCACCGCGCCCGAAATCATCCGGGACCTCCCGGAGATCACGCACTTCGTGGCGGGGATGGGCACCGGCGGCACCCTCACCGGCAACGGCCGGCGCCTCCACGAATACAACTCTGACATCAAAGTGATCGCTGCCGAACCCGAGCTGGGAGACATGGTCTACGGCCTGCGTTCGTTGGACGAGGGGTTCATCCCGCCGATCTTCGATCCAACGGCAGTCGACCGGAAGTTCCTGGTGAACTCGGCCGACTCCGTTCGGGCAACCCGTGAGGTCACCGGCCGGGAGGGCATCTTCTGCGGGATCTCCTCGGGCGCGGTGGTCCACGTTGCCAGGCGGGTCGCCTCGGAGATCGACCACGGCGACATCGTGTGTCTCCTTGCGGACGGCGGCTGGAAGTACCTTTCCACCGACGCCTGGGCCGAGGACGTCGAAGCGGCAGAGAAGGGCGTCGCCGTATCGCTCTGGTGGTGAGGCGATGACCGACGCGCGCCCGATCGGTGTGTTCGATTCGGGTGTGGGTGGGCTGACCGTCGCCCGCGCCCTCATGGAGCATCTCCCGAACGAATCCCTTATCTACATCGGCGACACCGCCCGATTCCCCTACGGCCCCAAGCCGGTTGAAGAGATCCGCCATCACGGCATGCAGATCGCCGACGAACTCATCGGCCGGGACGTGAAGATGCTCGTCGTGGCCTGCAACTCGGTGGAGGTCAGCGCCATCGACCACATCGCGGCGCGTCACGGGGTACCCGTGATCGGCGTTGTCGAGCCGGGTGCGCGCGCCTCTGCCAGGGTCACACGGTCGGGCCGGATCGGGATGATCGGCACCGAGGCCACCGTTCGAAGCGGCGCCTACGATCGCGCGGTGGCGGAGACCGGCGCGGATGTGACCCTGGCGTCCGCCGCGTGTCCGGTCTTCGTGAACCATGTCGAGGCCGGCGATACGGGTTCGGACGAGTTGCGGAGGGCCGCTCGGAGGTATCTTGAGCCGCTGATGGAGGCCGACATCGACACACTCATCCTGGGTTGCACGCACTATCCGTTGCTGTCCGAGCTGCTCCAGGAGGAGCTCGGGACCGGTGTGGTCCTGGTCAGCTCGGCCGAAGAGACAGCCGATGACGTGGCGGCGCGGCTGCTGGCCGAGGAGCTCGCTGTCGCCGGCGGGCCCCCGAGCCACCGATTCCTGACCACGGGCCGGGCGGACACGTTCGACGGGCTCGCGGCCACGTTTCTGGGAACGGAGCAGGCGACGGTTCGAGCCGAGCATCTGGATCTGCCGGAGGTCCCGTGGAGCTGACGGTCTTAGGCGCGTGCGGGACCTGGCCGGGTCCCGGCCAGGCCAACTGCGGCTACCTGGTCGGCCACGAAGGGTCCTATCTCTGGATGGACGCCGGCAGCGGCACGTTCGCGAACCTGCAGCGGCATATCCGGATCGACCAGATCTCCGCGGTGCTGATCAGCCACGGGCACGCCGACCACTTCGTCGACACCATCGCGGCGTTCTACGCACGCCACTACGGGGGCCTCGGGACACCGGGGCTTCCCTTCTATTCGCCTCCGGATTTCGTCGGGTATGCATGCACGCTCGTCTCCGAGGCAGGATTGGACGTGATGCGCCAGGCGTTCGCGTTCACCGATGTGGTGGCGGGGAGCGTCTTCGACGTCGGGCCGTTCCACGTCACCGTGTTCCCGATGGAGCACATCGGTGTGCAGGCGGTGGGGTACCGGATCGAAGCGGGAGGGATCGTGCTCGCCTACTCGGGCGACACCGGCCCCTCGCCTGCGGTGGTTGAGCTCGCGCGTGACGCCGATCTGTTCCTCTGTGAAGCCACCTATCAGGAGGCGAGCCGGAAGTTCCCGTTCCACATGAGCGCGGGGCAGGCGGGCGAGCACGCCACCGCAGCGGGCGCCAAGCAACTCCTCCTGACCCACATCCTCCCCACACTAGACGCGCAGGTCTCCGCCGCGGAGGGCTCCCTGACGTTCGCCGGCCCCGTGGACGTCGCGCGTGAGGGTGCAGTCGTGGAGATCAAGAAGTGACGCGCCCCGACGCCCGGGCCGCCGACGAACTCCGCCCCGTTTCCTACGAACTCGGGTTCCAGGAATGGGCCGCCGGTTCGGTCCTGATCTCCATGGGACGAACGCGCGTCCTGTGCTCGGCCAGCGTGAGCGAGGACGCGCCGCGCTGGCTCAAAGGGACGGGCAAGGGCTGGGTCACCGGCGAGTACTCGATGCTCCCGGCCTCCACCAACGAACGCTCCCCGCGCGAGGTCAACAAGGGTCGTCCCGGGGGGCGAACCCAGGAGATCCAGCGGCTCATCGGCCGGTCCCTGCGCAGCGTCACCGACCTCTCCAAGCTCGGTGAGCGCACCATCACGCTTGATTGCGACGTGCTCCAGGCCGACGCAGGCACCAGGACCGCCTCCATCACCGGCGGCTACATCGCGCTCACCATGGCCGTCCGGGGGCTGGTGGACGCCGGAAAGATCTCGGCCGACGTCCTCACGGATTCGGTGGCCGCGGTCAGCGTGGGGATCGTCGACGGGCAGCCGCTCCTGGATCTCTGCTACGACGAGGACGCCGGAGCCCAGGTGGACTTCAACGTGGTGATGACCGGCAGTGGTGCGTTCGTCGAGGTGCAAGGGACGGCGGAGGGAGAGCCGTTCTCGCGTCAAGACCTGGACGCGCTCCTCGACCTGGCCGCGGGCGGCATCACCGACCTCACGCGCATCCAGCGCGAGGCGCTCGCGAAGGCCTGACATGGCGTTCCCGGAACGGATCGCCATCGCCTCGCGCAACCAGCACAAGCTCCGCGAGCTGGCCCGGATCTGCGCCGACTGGCCCACCGCGTGGGTCACCGTAGAAACGGAGGATCCCGCGCGGTTCCCCGATGTCGAGGAAACCGGCGAGACCTATCTGGACAACGCGCTGTTGAAGGCTCGGGCCGTGGCCGAGGCGCTTGGCATCCCGGCCATCGCCGACGATTCCGGCATCGAGGTCGACGCGCTGGGCGGCAAGCCCGGTCCCCGCAGTGCGCGCTACGCAGGCGAACGCGCGTCCGACGAAGACAACCTGGCCGCGCTGATGCAAGCCGTTCGAGGTGTTCCCAGGGGTGGGCGCACGGCCCGATACCGTTGCGCCGCCGTTATCGCGTGGCCGGGCGGCGAGGAACTGCACGCCGAAGGTGTCTGCGACGGGGAACTGGTCCCGAAGCCAACGGGCGAGCGGGGCTTCGGCTACGACCCGATCTTCGTCCCGAACGGCCGGGAATCGACGATGGCACAGCTCACCGACCACCAGAAGGACCGGATCAGCCACCGCGGCCGGGCGTTCCGGGCCCTGCGAACCCTTATACCCAGCTAAAGGTAGGGCATCGAAGCGCCGACCTCTCACAGATGGACCCGACCGGCCCTTCCGCAGCGCCTGTTCCTCGGGCAACCCAGAGCTTCTTCGAGGGCCGCCCGCCGGCGCTCGTCTACGCCCTCGGGGGAACCTTCGCCGTAGCCGTCGGCATCGTGGAGTACGCCAGCGGCGCCAGACTCACGCTGGCCCTCTTCTCGTTGATGCCGGTGGTCCTGGTGACGTGGAACCTGGGCGGGAGGGCCGGAGCCGCGAACGCGGTGCTTTCGACCGCGGCGGTCGTCGGGGCGGACCTCCTGGTGAAGCGCGATCTGGGGGTTGCGCCGTACTGGGACGGAGCGATGCAACTCGTGGTCCTGCTCTTCGTCGTCTCGATCTTGGTGACTTTGCGACGAGCGTTGGAAGCCCAGGAAGCCAGGCTGGACGTCGAGCGCCTCGCTGGCGATGACCTCCGCCAGCTGAACGCGGTGAAGGACACGCTCCTTCACGCCGTCTCCCACGACATCAAAGGCCCTCTGGCCGTGGTCCTGGGTGCGATGCAGACCTTGCGCCGAGAGGCACAGCTGGAGCTCACTCCCGCGGAACTCGAAAGCCTCTACACGATGATCGAGGAGAGCGGCCGAAAGATGGACCGCCTGCTGGACGACCTCCTGGACCTGGACCGCCTGGATCGGGGACAACTCCAGCCCGACCGCGAGCCCACCGACGTCGGCGAACTCGCCCGGCGGGTGGCGCGCGAATCCACCTCGCTCGCCGGCCATCCGGTTCGGATCGACGCCGACGGCGTGCTCGTCGACGTGGATGCGGGCAAGGTCGAGCGGATCATCGAGAACCTTCTGGTGAACGCCGCCAAACACACGCCGCCCGCAACCCCCATCCGCGTTCGGCTGTCGGCTCGGGCCACGGGCGTCGAGCTCGCCGTCGAGGACGAAGGGCCGGGGATCCCGCAGGAGCTGCGAACCGTGCTCTTCGACGCCTTCCGTCAAGGGCCGAACGCGGGAGGGAAAGGGGTCGGCATCGGCCTCAGCCTGGTCAAGCGGTTCGCCGAACTTCACGGAGGATCCGCCCATGTGGAGGACCGGGTCGGCGGCGGAGCGAGGTTCGTCGTATGGCTGCCCGGGTCCGTGTCCAACCAGTCGCCCGCCGCGCAGGACGGCCGCCTTCGAGTGGTGGGGGGGCAGCACTGATGTCGCTGCGGGGAAAGGTCGCCACGATCATGGCGTTCCCGGTCGCCGTCCTGCTGGCGTCCGCCTCGCTCGCGTTCCTGGCCGAAAGCCGATCCGGCAGCATGCTTCTGGCCACCCAACACGCGTATGCGGTCCAGCACGAGATCGATCTGGTGATGAACGACCTGGTGGACGCCGAGACCGGCACGCGCGGTTTCCTCCTCACCGGCGACCGTTCCTACCTGTCGCCCTACGAGCGCGGGGCTGCTGCGGTCCACGGCGACCTGGGGCGTCTCTCGTCGCTCACCGCAGGGAACGCGGATCAGGCGGCGCGCATCCACCGGCTCCAGTATCTGATCACGGACAGGCTGACGTCGCTGGTGGTACTCCAGACCTTCGCACCCGTGACCGACAGCACCAACCGCAAGGCCATGGTCGGGATCATGGACGAAGGCAAGGGCCTCATGGACACGATCCGGTCCGTCCTGGGAAGCGCCGGCACCCAGGAGGCGGCGGTTCTGCGGTCGCAACAGCTCAGCCTGGATCGGGCACGTCATCTCGCATTCCTCTTGGCCGTGGCGGGAACGCCTGGCGCGGTGCTGCTGGCGCTCGCGATCGTCTTCCTCGCCGCCGAGCGAGTGGTTTCCCGCCTCTCGCGCATCAAGGACAACGCCAGACGTCTGGAACGCGGCGAACCGCTCCTGGACGCGGGTGACGATCGGGACGAGATCGGTGAACTCGGTCGCGTCCTGGTCGAGACCGGGGCCAGGCTCGCGGAACTCCAGAAGGAACTCCGTCACATGGCGACCGTGGACGAACTGACCGGACTGGCCAACCGCCGCGGCTTCCTCGCGGTAGCCGAGCACCAGCTCCGCTTGGCCACCCGCCTGGGCGAGCCCGTGGCCGTCCTGTTCCTTGATGTGGACAACCTGAAGCCGGTCAACGACTTGCTCGGCCACGCGGTCGGTGACCAGCTCCTGCGGGAAACGGCCGATCTGATGGCCGACACCTTCCGCGATTCGGATCTCCTGGGTCGCGTCGGGGGAGACGAGTTCTGCGTTCTCCTGGCGACGCGGGAGGACCCGGGCGCGAAGATCGCGCTGGGGAGGCTCCGCGAGATCGCTGCACGCCGGAACCTCGAACCTAGTCGGACATACCAACTGGGATTCTCCGTCGGGCTCACCGAGTTTGATCCGAGCAACCCGGCGACCGTGCAAGCGCTCATGGATGCGGCCGACAGCCTGATGTACGCGGAGAAGCGGGCGAAGCACGCCGCCGCGCAGGACGGACCGCGAGAGCCCGTTCAGGCGTAGCGACTCCCGACGGCACCTGCGCGTGAGGCGTGTCGGCGTATGGAACGGGTCCATCGTCGTGATCTTGTTCGGGCACACCTTCCGAGGAAGACGATGGTGCGAGAGGGGGGATTTGAACCCCCACGCCCTTTCGGGCACTGGGACCTAAACCCAGCGCGTCTGCCAGATTCCGCCACTCTCGCGCCCGTTAAGACTACCGGTCGAGTTCGGGCCGCGATCGCCGATACTGTACGCATGGTGAAGAGGACCATCTCCGTCGCCCTGGCCCTCGGGCTGTCGCTTGCCGCGGCCGCATGCTCGGGAGGCCAAGCGACGGTGGAGCCGTCAAGGGCACCCGCTCCGTCGGCGTCGGTCCCAGCGCCGTCCAGCGGCAGTCCTGTCGACGCACCCGTGCTCGGCGGCGGCACCTACGTCGCCCGGGCGAAAACAGCCACGCTGCTGGTCGACCGGCATCCCTTCGAAGCGGGCCCGGTGCAATGGCGGTTCCCGGCGAAGAACGCCTTCGGCCAGCAGGTCTCGTTCTTGGTGACTGACGCGCACCGGTCGGCGTCGGGCGATCCTTGGGTCCAGATCCAGCTCGGGGCCAAGCCGAATGAAGCCACTGCGTGGGTTCCCCAGGACGAAGTCACCCTCGCCAAGATCCACGACAAGGTGGTGGTCGATCTCTCCCAGCGGATCCTCCGCCGCTATCACGACGGCAAGCTGGTCGACCGGTTCAGCGTGGGTGTCGGACAGCCGCAATGGCCGACCACGCCGGGCCACTACTTCGTCTGGGCGAAGGTGCCGCAGGCGAGTCCCTTCGGTCCCTACGGCGTGTACGCGCTCGGGCTCTCCGGGTTCTCCACGGTACTCACCGATTGGCCGGGCGGCGGGCGCATGGCCATCCACGGCACCGCGAACCCCAGCGACAGGGGTCAGGAGGTCAGCCACGGTTGCGTCCGCGTCTACAACCCCGACATGCTGAAGCTGAAGGATCTCCCGATGGGCACGCCGGTCACGATCCAGCGCTGAGCGCGCGGTACCTTGGTGGGCCCCCGGGGACTTGAACCCCGAACCTGCGGATTAAGAGTCCGTTGCTCTGCCGGATTGAGCTAGAGGCCCGTCACACGATACCAACGAACGAAGCCCCGGCCGCACGGCGACCGGGGCTTCGCGAAGCGGGTGACCGAGGGGATTTGAACCCCCAACCCCCTGGACCACAACCAGGTGCTCTAACCTAATTGAGCTACGGCCACCATGAGCGTGCTGCGCTTCCCACGATACCAACGCAGCCCGCGCCCGAAGGCTGGGACTAGCCAGCGGCACCGGACCTGGGCTATCATCCCCGAAAGTTGAATCGCCGTTCAAACAGAGGAGAGCGCAGTGCCAGGCAGAACAGACTTCGACCTTGAGCTGATCGATGGGCTCATCGAAGACGAGGAACGGACGCTTGAGCCCAAACACAAGGCCTCGATCGCGTACCGGGAGGTCTCCGAGCGCACCGTCGCCGGTGGCGTGGCGTCCAGCTGGCAAGCCTCCCCCCCGCACACGGTCTTCATCGACCACGGTAAGGGCAACCGTCTCTTCGACATCGACGGCAACGAGTACATCGACTTCCACCTGGGCTACGGCGCCATGGTGATGGGTCACGCGCACCCCAAGATCACCGAAGCCATCCAGAGGCAGGCGGCGCGGGGCACGCATTTCGCCCAGCCCACCAAGGATCTGGACGCGGTGGGGGAGAACCTGGTCGATCGCTACAAGCTGCCGCTCTGGCGCTTCTGCAACTCCGGCACGGAAGCCACGCTCGAAGCCACGCGCCTCATGCGGGCGAACACTGGGCGCGACATCATCCTGAAGATCGAGGGGAGCTACCACGGCCACCACGACTCGCTCATGTTCTCCGTGGGCCCCGATCGCTCGGAGATCGGCCCGCGTGAGCACCCTGTCAGCGTGCCCCAGGCCATGGGGATCCCGCAGGCGTTCGCCGATCTGGTCCGAGTGGTGCCGTTCAACGATCTGGCCGAGGTGGAGCGGGCGCTGGCCGAGCACGAGGGCGACGTGGCGGGCATGATCATCGAGCCCGCCATGATGAACTGCGGTGTGATCATGCCTCAGCCCGGCTATCTCCAGGGGCTGAAGGACCTGCTGCACAAGCACGGTGCCTACCTGGCGTTCGACGAGGTGAAGACGGGGGCGGCACTCGCCTACGGCGGGGCGGCTGAGCTCTTCGGGGTCACGCCGGACATCATCTGCCTGGCGAAGGCCATCGGAGGAGGGCTCCCGTGCGGCGCGATCGGCGCTACGAGGGAGCTGTACCAGCTGGTCATCGACGGGGCCTACGACATGGCGGGCACGTTCAACGGTAACCCGCTCACCATGGCGGCCTCGCGGGTGGCTCTCACCGAGGTCCTGACGCGGGATGTCTACCCGGGGCTGAACGCCATCTACGCCTACATGGAGGAGAACCTCACGAAGGTCATCGAACACACCGGCTTGCCGGCGTACGTGGCGGGCGCCGGCGCGAAGGGTTCGGTCATCTACTCGATGAAGCCGGTCCACGAATATCGCGACGCGGTGGGCATCGACGAACGGATCACCTACCTGGCCTGGCTCTTCCAGCAGAACCGCGGTGTCTTCAAGTCCCCGTGGACCAAGCAGGAGACCTGG
>JANXVR010000137.1 GCA_025351565.1 Actinomycetes bacterium | reverse complement strand
CGCGTGATCCCCCAGGAGATCGCCGCGATGGTCGAAGGCGTCGCCGAAGGGTGCCGCCGCGCAGGGTGCGCGCTGCTCGGCGGCGAGACGGCCGAGCACCCCGGTGTCATGGCAGCCGGGCAGTTCGACATGGCGGGGTTCTGCGTGGGCGTGGTCGAGGAAGCACGGTTGCTCGGCGCTGATCGCGTCCGCGACGGGGATGTCCTTATCGGATTGGCGTCCAGCGGACTGCATGCGAACGGGTACTCGTTGGTCCGGAGTGCGCTCCTGCCGCGCTTCGACTTGGACGACACACCACCGGGGTTGGACCGCCCGCTGGTCGATGAACTGCTCGAGCCCTGCGCGATGCACACGAAGGACGTGCTGTCCCTCGCGCGCGACGGACTGGTCGCCGCTGCCGCGCACATCACCGGCGGCGGCTTCCACGAAAACATCCCGCGCGCGCTGCCCTCCGGCTTGGGCGCGACCATCGAACGTGGGTCCTGGCCCGAACATCCGATCTTCCGGTTGGTCCAGGAGGCTGCCGGCGCCAGCGACGACGACATGTTCACGACGTTCAACATGGGACTGGGGATGGTCCTCGCCGTGCACTCGGCGCACGTCGATGAGGTCCTGCAGCGCAACGAAGGTCACGCATTCGCGGTGGGGCACGTTGTGGCCGGTACCGGCGTACGCATCTCCTGAGCCGCGCCACGTACGTGTTCCTGGCCCCCTCGGCATGACTAGGTCACGTCCCCCGATGGGAGGGTCGAAGGCCATATCGCTTAGTGCGTGCGTCCATCGATAAACGGTCCTGCTGGCTGATTCAGCTTTGGCGCAGGAAGGCCGTAAGTAAGGGGGATGGATGTGATGGGGAACCCCGGGACCAGCGTGCTGGTTGTTGACGACGAACCGCAGGTCGTCTGGGTGTTGGAGTTCAGCCTGCAGGCTGAGGGGTATGAGACCTTCACCGCGCACAATGGCCTGGAGGCCATGGCCGAGATCGGTGAGCATCACCCCAAGCTCATGGTGCTGGATGTCATGATGCCCGAGATGGACGGCTGGTCGGTGCTCGAGGCATTGATGAAGTTGCCCCGGGAAGAGCGGCCGCGCGTCGTTGTTGTGAGCGCGCTCGCCTCGCTCCGCGACCGGGCCAAGGCGGCCGAACTCGGTGCCGACGCCTATTGCCCGAAGCCCTTCAACGTGGAGGATCTGTTGAGCGTCCTTCACGATCTGGACCGCGCCTCCTAACGCACCTCTGGCCCTCTTCGCAGACGCGCAACCACCGGTCTCCAACCCGCTTCAACCTGCTAGCTTCGTATGGTGAGTTCGCTCCCCGATGCCCTCTCCTCATTCGCTGACACCGCGTCCAAGCCGGTGGTGAAGCACCTCATCGAGGAAACCTTCCCGGGGCTCAAGACCACCGGTCTCAAGCCGCTCATGCTCGGCGGTGAGTTCGACACGTGGGAGGCCGCAGGCGCGGTCATCAAGTTCCCCCGGCACGCGGAAGCCTCCGCCAATCTCGACACGGAGATCGTCCTGCACGAAGCGCTGGTGCAGCGTCTGGGTGCCATGGTGCCCACGCTGCGCGCCGTCGGCGAGCCCACGGGTTCCTTCCCGTGGCGAACGGCCGCGTTCGACCGGGCGCGAGGCCGCCAAGGCCAGACCTCAGACGGTCCGATCGTTCGACCGAAGCCCTGGGCCCGCACGTCGCTGGCCAAAGAGGTCGCGGGGGCCCTGTCGGCGCTGCACACCACGCCCGCCAAGGTGGCGAAGACGGCCGGCGTCCCCAAACGGGAGGTCGATCTTGGCGGTGTGGACCCGAGCGAGAAGACCATCGCGTGGGCCACGAAGATCGTGGGCCACCGGCTGGACACGTTCCTGGTGAACCCGTTCCCGGCGGGTACGCCCAAGGCTGGTCCGAAGGTGCTCTGTCACACCGGCATCAAGGGCGAGCACATCTACGTGAGCGAGGACGGCACGCGGTTGACCGCGATCGTGGATTGGGCCGACGTTGCCGTCAGCGACCCCGCATTGGACCTGGCGGGGTTCGCGATCTGGCTCGGACCGACGTTCGTGCACGAGGTACTGGAGTTCTACACGGGGCCGGTCGACGGAGGCATCGAAGAGCGCGCCGTGTACCTCGCGCGTGCCAACCTCCTCATCTTCATGGACCGCCACCTTGCCGGTGACGTTCGTGCATCGATCCCCGTGGTGGATGCACAGCTCCGCGCGGTGTTCATCCCGCCGGAAGATCCCAAGCGCCGCCGCTGACGCGGATGGCCTCACCGCCAGACACACCAACTCCGCGCGCGGCGGTTCGACTGCTTACCGTGGATGCCCGCGAACGCGTGTTGCTGTTCGGCTACCGTAACCCAACCAGCGGCCAGGAGTTCTGGGCCACACCCGGGGGAGGCATGGAGCCGGGCGAGTCGCTCGAGGATACGGCTCGCCGCGAATTCCTCGAGGAAACCGGGCATCGCGTGATGGGCGACCTTGGTCCCGTCATCTGGCGCCGGACGGTCCAGTTCGAATGGGACGGAACGTGGGTCCGCCAGTCCGAGGTGTTCTTCTTCTACCGCGTGGGCGCACTTGAGGTCGACCCGGAGTTGGAGGAGCGGCGCCGGAGCGAGGGTATCGTCGGCCACGGCTGGTTCTCCCTGGAAGAGCTCGACGACCCCGACGGGTTCACGCCCGCGCCACGCCGCATCGCCGAACTCACCCGCGCGATCCTTCGCGACGGACCGCCCGAGACCCCGGTGGCGACCGGGCTCTAGCCGGTCAGTGGGGGAAGCGCTGGTGTGCCTTCGGGACCACCGTGGTGCCCACGGCTTTGAGGGTCAGGATGGGCTCGTCCAGGAACTCGGCCGCGCTCTCGCTGATGTCGGGGCGTGCGGCGCCGATCTTGTAGATCTCGAACTCGCACTTCCGGCTGGAGTTGCCCGTGCTCACGATCTTGCCGCGGGCTTCTATCCAATCTCCGGCGTAGAGCGGGGCCAGGAACTCCACGGACTCGTAGGCCCGGAACAGGCTCTCGTCGCCGTCGTAGCGCGTGGCCAGTTCGGTGATGAGGTCACCGACGATCTTCAGCTGGGTGGCGCCCGCCACAAGGTTCCCGCCGTAGTGCGCGTCCTCCTGGCCGAGGCGAAGGCGGATGAGGGACGTGGGGAACTCGGACATGGATGCCTCCTGGTGGTTGGCGATGATCAGGACGCCGGGCGATCGGGGACGACCTTGCCGTGACGAACGCCCCGGGCGGGGACCCGCACCTGGGTCCCGTCCTTCTTCCGGACGAAGTAGGTCTGGGCCGCCTCGTCCCACCGTTCGAACACGCCCACGGCCTCACTGAGGAACCCGTTCGGCGCCTCGAACTGGAACGTGACGCGTTTGCCTTGATCCTGTGCGGTGACGAGGTTCTGACCCTTCATGAGGGCGTCAGCCTACCGAACAGGGCTGGACCCTCCACCGGGCGCTACCAGAGCTTGTCGATGGAGCCCGGGTAGAGCTCGATGCGAGCATGCTCGAACAACGGCGCGATCCGGCGGGCTTGGTCGGTGAAGAAGGCGGCGAGTGTCACCTTGTCGAACCGGTCGCTCGGGAAGGGGTCGTCCGGCGTTCCCCCGACCAGGACGGTGCCCGGCAGGACGGTGAACCCCGCCCGCTCGTAGAAGCCGCGCAGCGGCGTGTCGCAGGTGAAGACACCGAGATCCGCGCCGCCGGCCCCCATCTCGTCTTTCGCGGCCGCCGCCAGGATGCTGCCGAGGCCCTTGCCGCGCTCCGCCCGATCGGTGACCATCGTGCTCAGCCCGCTGGCCTGCAGGCGCGCGCCAGCGTGCGTGAGCTCCTTCGACAGGATGTCCAGGGCCGAGGTAACGCGGCCCCCGTCGACCAGCAGCATCGAAAGGGGGCGCAGGGCGGGATCGTGGATCGGATCTGACGTGGTCGCCGCACCGTCCGGGGGCCAGGCCTGGTCCTGGAGCGCGACCACCTGGTCCCGTAGCTCACGGGGTACCGCGTCCTCGGGGAAGCGAAGGATCTCCACCTACTCGCCGTCCAGCGCGATCCGGAGCACGGACTCGGCGGCCAAGTGGAAGAGCGCCTCACGGCCCGACATGTGATCGAACCACCCCCGCTGCTCCCACCTGTCGCCGCTCAGGTCATCGCCCGCGTAGAGCAGCGACCCGAACGCCACCCCGCGGAACCTCGCGACCGCGAAGAACGCGGCCGCTTCCATCTCCACGGTGAGGCACCCTTCGCGAACGCGCCGGTCCATCTTGTCGCGGGTCTCGCGGTAGAGCGCGTCGGTGGTCCAGGTCGTGCCGGTGACATAGGCGACCTTCCGATCTTCCAGCGTCTCGACGATGGCGGCCAGGGCCTCCGGCGACGGATCCACCGTTCGCGCCGGGGGAAGGTAGTGGTAGCTGGTGCCCTCGTCCCGGATGGCGGCGGTCGGCACGACCACGTGGCCCAGGGCGACATCGGGCACCAGCACGCCCGCCCCGCCGCATGCGACGAAGGCACGAACCCCGCGGGCGATCAGCTCCTCGGCGAACCCGACGGCCAGCGGCGCGCCGACGCCGGGATGCACCAGTGCCAAGCGGGCGCCGTGGTAGTCGAGTTCGTAGACGGGAACCAGACCGATCTCGGACCTGATCTCATCGATCTCCCGGGCGCCGAACTCCTCGACTACCTTCGTGATGACGTCCTGGAAGAAGCAGAGGACTGCGCGCGGCGGGATGTCGGTGGGGTCGATGTGCTCGCTCGGCTCGATCACGGCCGTAGGCGAGGGATCGAACTCCAAGATGGGGACGTCGGGAGCGGTGGGCACCCGCCGACCCTACCGAAGGCGCGTGATGGTGCCGGCCGGGGGCTCGGGATAGGCCTCAGGGTGGATGGCCCACGCCAGGATCTCCAGCCCGTCCACCAGCCGGGGGCCGGGCCGGGAGAAGAACGAGGTGGCATCCACCGCGAACACGTTGCCGTTGCGCGCCGCAAGCGAGTCCGCGAACTCGGCCTGGTGGAGGAACTTCTGTGCCTCTTCCTCAGCCTCGTCCAAGTAGTAGCCGCATGGCATGAAGACGACCACCTCGGGAGCCGCGTCGCGGATCTGGTGCCACGCGACCTCGGCCGAACGCTGACCGTTCTCGTTCAGGAGGTTGACCCCACCGGCGGACTGGACCATCTCGGGGATCCAGTGCCCCGCGACGAACGGCGGCTCGGACCACTCCAGACAGAACACCGTGACCGTCGGGACCCGGAGCGCGATCTCCTTGACGCGCGCGAGCCTGGCGCGAAGCGTGCCCGTGAGTTCGGCTGCCTTGTCTTCGCGATCCACGAGCTTGCCCACCACGTCGATCTGGGCGATAACGTCCTCGAGGGAGTGGGGATCCAGGGACAGGACCTTAGCCGCGGCTGTGCCCAGTTCTTCCAGCGCCTGCTCCACGTGACCGGCGGGGACCGCGCACACCCGGCACAGGTCCTGGGTGAGGATGAGGTCCGGCTGCTCCCGGCGAAGGAGTTCCTTGTCCAAGATGTAGAGCGGTTGCTCCGCCCCTAGGCGCTCGCGGACGGCCTGATCGATCTCACGGGAGGAGAGTGGCCGAGGGCCCTGGCTCATCGCGCTTCGGCTGATGACGGGCTTGGTAACGGCGTCGGCCGGGAAGTCGCACTCATCGGTAACGCCCACCAGGTCCTCTCCCAGCCCAAGGGCGTAGACGATCTCGGTGGCCGAGGGCAAGAGAGAGGCGATCTTCATCCGGCCAAGTTTCGCAGGCCCTCGGCGGACTGCAACAGCTGGACCAGGTCGGTCAGGGCCGCGCCTGCCGCGGCGCCATCAAGCACCCGATGATCGAACGTGAGGCTGAGCGTGCAGGCCTCGCGCGGCCGGACTTCGCCGTCCACGACCAGGGCGCGCGGCGAGATCAGGCCGAGCCCGAGCGTCACGCTGGTCCCGGGCGCCAGGATCGGGGTTCCCGCCTCCGAGCCGTAGGACCCGGTGTTGCTCACCGCGATGGTTGGGGCGGCCGCGACATCCTCCAAGGTGAGCTTGCCCGCGCGGGCGGCGGTGGCGAGGTGCGTGATCTGGGCGGCCAGGTCGGCCACGGATCTGCCGGCGGCATCCCGCACGACCGGGACCACGAGACCGTGTTCCGTGTCGACCGCGATAGCGACGTTCACCGTCCGGCGAAGGTCGATGTGATCGCCGGCCCAACGGGCGTTGAGCAGGAGATGCGCGCCGACGGTCCGGCAGAGCGCGGCCACGACGACGGGGAGTGGCGAGACGCCGCGCTCCCTGCGGTACCGCTGGAGTTCCGTGCAGTCGAGCGTGCGGAAGGTGGTGACCTGCGGGATCGCGGCCTGCGCGGTCAGGGTGGCCGCGATCTCCCTGCGAACCGGATCGAGCTCCAGCCGGTCCTCGCTCGGACGTGCGCCCGGTGTCACCGCGCGCGCGCCCTCGGGCGCCGCCGCAGCTGCGCGAACGTCGGCTTCCACCGCGCGCCCGTGCGGGCCGGACCCTTCGACGGTTGCGATGTCGACGCCGAGTTCCTTCGCCAGGCGCCGGATGGGCGGGGTCGCCCCTGCGGAGCGGCTCCCTCGCGGTTCAGCGGTGCCCGCGACCTCGAAGGTGACGAGCGGAGCCCCGACGGGAACGCTCGCGCCCACGGCGCCGTGAAGCACGCGCACCACCCCGGCGAACGGTGAGGGTACCTCGACCGTCGCCTTCGCCGTCTCGATCTCCACCAGGGGCTGGTTGAGTTCGACGGTGTCGCCTTCGGCGACGAGCCACGCCACGATCTCGCCCTCCGCGAGTCCTTCGCCCAGGTCGGGCATGGTGAACACGCGCTCGGCCATCAGTACCGGACCGCCTGCAGGACCGCGCCCGAGATGCGTTCCACGGAAGGACGGTAGTGGGCCTCCAGCGAGGCCGGGGGATACGGCACGTCGTACCCGGTCACGCGTCCCACCGGCGCTTCCAGATGATCGAACGCGAGCTCCATAACCCGGGAGGCGATCTCCGCCGCCATACCCAGCGTTCTCGGCGCCTCGTGGACCACGACCACGCGTCCGGTCTCGACGGCGCAGCGCGCCAGCAGCTCATCGTCCAGGGGTGAGAGCGACCGGAGATCCACCACGCGGGCCTGCACGCCCTCGCCCGCGAGCGCCTCCGCCGCTTCCAGAGACGTGGAGACCATCGCGCCGTAGGTCACGATCGCCGCGTCGTCGCCCTCGCGCACGACGCGCCCCACGCCGATGCCCGGGCCGTCCCAGGTGAGCGCGCCGGTCTCCTTCGACCAGTAGCGGGCTTTCGGTTCCAGCACAACTACCGGGTCGGGGTCCGCGATGGCGTGGCGCAGCAGCGTGTAGCCGTCCAGAGGCGAGGACGGCACCACCACCTTGAGCCCGGCGGTATGCACGTAGTAGGTCTCGGGGCTCTCGCCGTGGTGCTCCTTGCCGCGGATGCCGCCGAACGAGGGGATCCGGATCGTGATCGGCATGTCGACGCGGCCGCGGACGCGTTCGCGCATCTTCGCCACGTGGTCGATGACCTGCTCCAAGGCCGGATAGCTGAACGCGTCGAACTGGAACTCGATGACGCTCCTCCAGCCCGCGAACGCCAGGCCCACCGCGGCTCCCGCGATCCCCGCCTCGCTGATCGGCGTGTCGAATACCCGGCTTGCG
>JANXVR010000065.1 GCA_025351565.1 Actinomycetes bacterium | reverse complement strand
GGTCCGCTGGGTTGCGTTCGGCCAGCACGAGCAGGTCCTGGCCATCGATGGTGAGGCCCTTCTCGCTGACGGAGACCTCACCGGGGAAGCGGCCATGTACCGAGTCGTACTTCAGCAGGTGCGCCATGGTCTTGGCATCGCCCAGGTCGTTCACGGCCACGAACTCCAGATCCACACCTCGCTTTCGGGCGGCTCTGTAGACGTTGCGGCCGATCCGGCCGAAGCCGTTGACGCCGATCTTCACGGTCATGAGTGGGAGACCTCCTCGGGGGATTCGCGCCCTCATCCTAGCTAGACGGCGCGGCGGCGTCCCTCAGCCGCGGTCCAGGTCTCGGTGATCCAGGGAGACAGCCATGCCTTTGTCCCGGAAGTACGCGGCGATGTCCTCGGCCACGACCACGGAGCGATGCCGGCCTCCGGTGCAGCCGACGGCCAGGGTGAGGTAGGACTTGCCTTCCGCGATGTATCCCGGGACCACAACATCCAGGAGGTCGCGGAGGCGGGCCCTGAAGTCGCCGTACACGGGCTGGTCCTCGACGTACGCACGGACCCTGTCGTCCGTTCCCGCCAACGGACGGAGTTCGGCCATCCAGTGGGGGTTGGGCAGGAACCGGACGTCCAGGACCAGGTCCGCGTCACGGGGCGCTCCGTACTTGAAGCCGAACGAGCCCACCGACACCCGGAGCGCGGCGTCGGCCGCACCCTCGGAGAAGGCGTCGCGGAGCCGGTCGCGCAGCTCGTGGGGGGTGAACTCCGAGGTATCGATCACGAGATCTGCTTCCCCGCGCAGGCTCTCCATCATCAGGCGTTCCTTGCGGATGCCCTCCACGACTCGGTCCGCCGGGGCGAGCGGGTGGCGGTGCCGAGTGGCCTCGTACCGGTTGACCAGGGTGTCGTCCGAGGCCTCTAGATAGAGGATCCGGTAGTCGATGTGGAGCTGCTTCAGTTCCTCGAGCGCCTTCGAGAGCTCGCCGAAGAACACGCCGCCCCTGGCATCGATGACGATCGCCAGGCGCACGGGCCCGCCCGGGCGGGCGGCCAACTCGGCCATCTTCGGCAAGAGTGCGGGGGGGAGGTTGTCGACCACGAAGAAGCCGATGTCTTCCAGAGAGCGTGCGGCCTCGGAGCGGCCGGCGCCGGACAGCCCCGTGATGATGGTGAACCCCGGCGTGGCCGCGGCCGCCTCGACGCGTTCCGGCTCAGTCTTCACGCGCTCTCCCTTCCCGCGGTTACCGGCGCGTGCAACGCGTCGAACACCGCGCGCGCCAGCTCGGTTCCGATGCCCGGGACTGCAGCGAGATCCTCTTCGGGAGCCTGCCGCAGGCGTGTGAGCGAGCCGAACGCCTTGAGCATCGCCTTCTTCCGCGCGGGCCCGACGCCCGGGATGTCATCCAGCGGCGATCGGAGAGCCCGCTTGCCTCGCGTCTCCCGGTGGAAGCCGATGGCGAACCGGTGGGCTTCGTCCCGCAGATGCTGCAGCACGAACAGCGAGTCCGACCCACGCGGGACCAGCATCGGATCCGGACGGTCCGGGAAGTAGACCTCCTCCAGCCGCTTGGCCAGTCCGACGTGCGGGATCTGAAGCCCCAGATCCGCCAGAACCTTCGACGCGACGCCGAGCTGGCCTCTGCCCCCGTCCACGACCACGAGCGCGGGTGGATACGCGAAGCGCTTGCCCTGGGCGCGTGGCGCGTCGCGTTCGGCCAGGAGGCGCGCGAAGCGGCGGCGGAGCATCTCTTCCATACTCGCGAAATCGTCCTGTCCGGCCACGCTCTTGATGGTGAACCGCCGATAATCCGAGCGCTTGGGCAACCCATCCTCGAAGACCACCATGGAGCCGACCTTGTCGGTCGGGCCTAGGTTCGAGATGTCGTAGCACTCGATGCGCAGGGGCGCCTGCTCCAGCCCGAGATGATCCGCCAGATCGGACAGGGCGCGCGAACGGGCACCGAAGTCCGACGCGCGACGCAACTTGTGCCGGTGGAAGGCATCGCGCGCGTTCTGCGAGACCACCTCCATGAGGCGGCGCTTGGCGCCCCGCTCGGGCACGCCGATCCGAACCTTGGAGCCGCGCCGCGCCGACAGCCATTCGGTCAGCACACTTGGTTCGGCGGGCGGCACGGGAACCAGGATCGTCGGCGGGACCTCCTCGCGCTCCATGTAGAGTTGCCTGAGGAAGCTGGCGACCAGGCGGGGCGGATCGATGTCTTCGACCCGGTCCACGACCCAGCCCTTCCGCCCGAGCACCCGTCCCCCTCTCACGAAGAACACCTGGAACCCGGCCTCGAGGTCGTCCTCGGCCATCGCGATCACGTCGAGGTCCTCGGGCTGGGAGAGCACCATCTCCTGGGTCTCCAACGCGCGGCGAGCGGCGGCCAACTGGTCCCGGTAGCGCGCGGCCTGTTCGTATTCCTGGCGTTCACCCGCTGCTGCCATCTGTGCCTCGAGCCGTGTGATGACCGGCTTGGTGTCCCCGGCAAGGAACCCCGCCATCGCGTCGACATCGACGCGATAGGACTCCTCCGTCACGCCGCTGACCTCGGGAACACACGGCCCCGAGCATCGGCCGATGTCGAAGTACAGGCACGGCCGCTTCGCTCTGGCGCGCTGATCGAAGAACGCATCCGAGCAGGTCCGGACGGGGAAGACGCGGGTGAGCGCGTACAGCGTGTCGCGGATGGCCCACGCGTGCCCGTACGGACCGAAGTAGCGAACCTGCTTGCGTTTCGCGCCCCGCAGGACCTGGGCGCGCGGCCAGCGCTCCCCCACGGTCAGCGCCAGGTAGGGGTAGGACTTGTCGTCGCGGTAACGGATGTTGAATCGCGGCCGGTGCTGCTGGATCAGGTTGAACTCCAGCATGAGGGCATCCACCTCGGTGGACGCGGTGATCCACTCCACCGTGGTCGCCGCCTGGGTCATGGCCTCGGTCCTGGGGTGCAGGGGTTTGGACCAATACGAGGCCAGCCGCTTGCGGAGTGAGCGCGCCTTGCCGACGTAGACCACCCGCCCGTCGATATCCCGGAACAGGTAGGCCCCGGGGAGATCCGGGATGGAGGCGGCGGGGGGTCGTGGGGCGCTCACCGGGCCATTCTAGGTTCGGCGCCGCCGAAGTCCTCGGAGCCGGCGCCGACTACTTCGCGACGATGAACGTGCCGAACATCGTCGTGGGGTGCACGTCGCACTGGAACTTGTAGGTGCCCGCGTTCAGCGCGGGAACGTTGTAGGTGACCACGCTGGGCCCCGCTTGCGGAGTCTCTGGGGGATAGAGCGCCGTCGTTCCGTCGTAGACGGAGACGTTGTGGGGGATGCCGGCGTCCTTGTTGTCGAACACGATCTTGAACGGCTTGCCCGCGGTCGCGGCCAGGCAGTTCTTGTCGAATGCGACGTTCAAGGCGCTGATCTTCAAGGTCGTGCCGCTCGAGGTGCAAGCCGCAACGGTGGGCTGCACAGCCACGGCCGTCGGGGTGGGGCTGGGGGCGGCGATCTCGACGCCGTTCGCCGATCCGAGGACGCCGACCAGCAACGAGGTAGTGCTCACGTCGTACCACGAGAGGAACGTGGTCGAACCGTCCGGCGAAACGCCGAGCGCGGGGTTGGTTCCGCCGAGCGTTCCGGGCGTCTGGACCGGCGCCAGCGCGGTTGCGGAGGCACCGCTCGCGAGCATGACCGAGCGGGTGGCGTCGTCGTACCAGGTGACGGACACGGCGCCGGTGTCATCGACGGCCGCGCCGGTCGTCCACACGGCGTTCCCGGCGGCCCCGGGATCCGGATCGGTGACGGCGGCGACCTTCGCCGTCGACCACGCGCCGCTGGTTCCGGACGCGAGCTCGACCGTGCCCTTGCCCGTGTAGTAACTGAGGTAGGTGGTGCCGTCCTTCGCGATCGCGGCGTCCAGGCCGACTCCGGCCACCTTGGCCGCCACCGTGTCCGTGAGCCACGGGGCCCCGGGGGCGGTCCCGGCCGGGGGCTGGTGCGCGACCATGACACCGGCGGACGGATCGACGTACGCCACCTCGAGTCCATCCGGGGTCTCCAAGACTTGGGTGGCGCCGGGCTGCGCGCACCCTCCGCAGAGGGTGAACGTGGCCACCGTGGTGACGTCCCAGCCGTGCTTGCCGGGCGTGGCGACATCGACGTTGCCGACGCCCGAGGTGGTCGTAGCGAACGCAACCCATGGGACGCCGGCGGCATCCAGCGCGATAGAGGGCCGCCCCAGCGGACCCGCCTGCGAAAGCCCGGGGTTCACCGCGAACACCTGCGATGCCACCGTGGGAGCTCCGGCCGCCCCGGCATCCGTTTCCCAGACACCGTCGGGTCCGGTCCAGACGGCGTGGGGAGCCCCGTCGGCGCCGATGACGATGTCAGTTCCGTTCGTGTTGGAGGGAAGGATGCCCGAGAGCTGCTTCACGGTCGCGGGCGTGTACGGCCACACGATGCCCGCTACCGCGGGCTGGGCCACCGCGGCAGCCCCGCGGGTCCAGACGCTGCTTTTCACGCTGGTGATCAGCACCGCGGGAACCCCGGGGTTCAGGAGGGGCCGAGGGATGGGGATCGCATCCTTCTTGGGAGCTTCGGTGAACCCAAGGTAGGAGACGTAGGGGACGCCGTCCTTGTCGATCGCAACCGCGCTGCCCAGGCCCACGTTGTCGAGGTTGTCGGCGACGCTCGGGATGAACTGGGTTCCTTGCCCGTAGGTCACGGTGGCTACGGGAAGGGTTGTGCATGCGGCCCCCATGAGGGCGGCCGCACAGAGACTGAGGATGATCCGCTTCGACACGTCGGCGGGAATCCTAGCAAGCATCGTCAACCGGAGGAGCCCGCCGCCTGGGGAGCGACCACCGGGGGCGCCGGCCGGGAAAGAACTTCTGCCAGGAAACGCCCTGTGTGGGATGCCGGGTCGGCGGCGATGTCCTCCGGGCTTCCGGTGGCCACGATCGAGCCACCGCCGTCCCCGCCTTCAGGTCCCATGTCGATGATCCAGTCGGCGGTCTTGATGACGTCGAGGTTGTGCTCGATGACGAGAACCGTGTTGCCCGTGTCGACCAGCCGCTGGAGTACCTGGAGGAGCTTGCGGATGTCCTCGAAGTGCAAACCGGTCGTGGGCTCGTCCAAGACGTAGATGGTGTTGCCGGTGGCGCGCTTGTGCAGTTCGGAGCTGAGCTTGATGCGCTGTGCCTCCCCGCCCGAGAGTGTCGGAGCCGGTTGGCCGAGCCGCACGTAGCCCAGGCCTACATCCGAGAGGGTCTGCATGTGGCGTTTGATCGGTGGGATGTTCTGGAAGAACTCGAGGGCCTCTGACACCGACATCTCCAGGACGTCGGAGATGGAGCGGCCCTTGTACTTCACCTCGAGCGTCTCCCGGTTGTAGCGCTTCCCTTTGCACGCTTCACATGTGACGTAGACATCGGGAAGGAAGTGCATCTCGATCTTGATCTGTCCGTCCCCGGCGCACTGCTCGCAACGACCGCCTCGCACGTTGAAGCTGAACCGGCCCGCCTGGAACCCGCGGAGCTTCGCCTCGGGCACCTGAGCGAACAACTTCCGAACGTGGTCGAACACGCCCGTGTAGGTGGCCGGGTTGGACCGGGGGGTACGTCCGATAGGCGATTGGTCGATGTCGATGACCTTGTCGACCTGCTCCCACCCAAGGAGCTTCTTGTGCTTACCGGGAAGGTTGCGCGAACGGTAGATCCGCTGCATGAGCGCGCGAAGCAGGACATCCTGAACCAGCGTCGATTTCCCGCTCCCCGACACCCCGGTCACACACACGAACAGCCCGAGCGGAACGTCGACGCTCACGTTCTGGAGGTTGTGTTCCTTGGCGCCTTGCAGTGAGAGCGACCGACCCCCCGGGGTCCGCCGGATCTTCGGCGTTGGGATCTGCCGCCGGCCGGAGAGGAACTGGCCGGTGATGCTGCGATCGCACTCCAGCAGTCCCTTGAGGTCCCCGCTGTAGACGATCTCGCCGCCGTGCTCCCCGGCGAGCGGGCCGATGTCCACGAGGAAGTCGGCTTCGACGATGGTGGCCTCGTCGTGCTCGACCACGATCAGGGTGTTCCCGAGGTCGCGCAGGCGGATGAGTGTGTCGATGAGCCGTTTGTTGTCACGCTGGTGCAGCCCGATCGAGGGTTCGTCAAGGATGTAGAGCACGCCCACCAGGCCGCTGCCGATCTGGGTGGCCAGGCGGATGCGTTGCGCCTCTCCCCCGGCCAGCGTGCCGGCGGCGCGATCCAGGGAGAGGTAGTCCAGGCCCACATCCACCAAGAACCGAAGGCGCTCGCGGATCTCCTTGAGGAGGCGTTCGGCGATCATGGTTTCGCGTTCGGAAAGGGTGATGGTTTCCGCGAATGCCAGGGTGTCGCGCACCGACTTCTGGGTCAGCTGCGAGATGTTGAGCCCATCCACGGTGACGGCGAGGGTTTCAGGCCGCAGGCGCGCTCCATGGCATGCACGGCAAGGGATCTCACGCATGAACTGCTCGAGCTTCTCGCGCTGGGAATCGGACTCGGTCTCCGAGTGCCGGCGTTCGACGTTGGTGAGGACGCCCTCGAAGGTGGTGTCGTAGGAGCGCTGGCGCCCGTAGCGATTCTTGTACCGGACGTGAACCTTCGTGTCGGATCCGTAGAGCAGGACGTCGCGCGCGGCCTTCGGGAGCTTCTTCCAGGGCGTGTCGAGCGAGATGGCGTGGGCGTCGGCGACCGCCTCCAGGACGCGGTTCCAGTACTCAAGGGTCGCGCTGGCCCAAGGCGCGAGCGCGCCGTCCCGCACGCTGAGGTCCGGATCGGGGACGACGAGTTCGACGTCGACCTCCAGGCGAACCCCGAGCCCGTCGCATGTTGTGCACGCCCCGTACGGCGAGTTGAACGAGAAGTTCCGCGGCGCCATCTCCTCGAACGAGACCCCGCAATGGGTACAGGCCAGTGCCTCGGAGAAGGTCTGGAGCTCTTCGTGTCCCTCGTGGGTGGTAACGGCGATGGCGGCGATCCCCTCTGCGAGCTCCAATGCCGTCTCGATGGAGTCGGCGATGCGCCGGCGGATGTCGGGCTTGGCCACCAGCCGGTCGACGACCACCTCGATGGTGTGCTTGTAGGTCTTGGCCAGGCGGATCGGTTCGGACAGATCGCGAACCTCCCCGTCGATCCGCGCCCGCGGGAACCCCTTACGAGCCAACTCGCCCAGGAGCTGCCCGTACTCGCCCTTGCGCCCCCGAACGATGGGCGCGAGGATCTGGAACTTCGTTCCCTCGGGGAGTTCTAAGACCTGGTCGACGATCTGGTCCGGCGTCTGTCGTCCGATAGGACGTCCGCAGTTCGGGCAATGCGGATGGCCGACCCGGGCGTACAGAACCCGCAGATAGTCGTAGATCTCGGTGATGGTGCCGACCGTGGACCGGGGGTTGCGGGACGTGGACTTCTGGTCGATGGAGATGGCAGGGCTCAGGCCCTCGATGAAGTCGACATCGGGCTTCTCCATCTGCCCCAGGAACTGGCGGGCGTACGAGGACAGCGATTCGACATAGCGCCGCTGGCCCTCCGCATAGATGGTGTCGAACGCGAGGGAGGACTTGCCGGATCCGGAGAGACCCGTGAACACGATGAGCTTGCCGCGCGGGAGTTCGAGCGTGACGTTCTTCAGGTTGTGTTCACGGGCACCGTGGATGACGAGGGAGTCTGTGCCCACCGCTCCATCCTACGAGGGCCTCCGACATCGAGGGCGGGCGGTGCGGCTCCGCCGTCCAGCCGCTAGGCTCAGCCTATGACCCCCAAAGAAGAACTCGACCAGTTGTCCACGAAGGAGCTCCACGATCGCGCCATCGAGGTCGCCCGCCATCGGAGCGACGTGGGGTTCCTCTGGGACCTGGTGAAGGCCCTCCCCGTGGCGGAGGAGCTGATCGGCGCCGACTCCCGGAGCAAGGTCGACATCATGCGGCCGCTCGCCCTCATCAACGACTTCTACGCCTCGGGCGAGGGCCAGCTCGGTGAAGCCCTCCGGCCTCTCTTCCTGGACTACCTGGAACAGCACACGCCGGAGTGAGCCAACGGCCCGCACCGGTCCCATTCGGGGATGCCTTCCGGTTCTGGCTGAAGCTCGGGTTCATCAACTTCGGCGGGCCCAGCGGTCAGATCGCCCTGATGCACGAAGAGCTGGTGGAGCGCCGGAAGTGGATCGGCGAAGGGCGATTCCTGCACGCGCTCAGCTTCTGCATGCTCCTTCCCGGACCCGAGGCACAGCAGCTGGCCATCTACGTGGGATGGCTCTTGCACAAGGTCCGCGGCGGGATCGTGGCCGGGGTCCTGTTCGTCTTGCCGAGCTTCTTCCTGATGTTGCTGCTGTCGTGGGCCTACGCGGCCCACGCCGAAGTGACCTGGGTCGCGGGGGTGTTCGCCGGGTTGTCCGCGGGTGTCGTCGGGATGGTCGTGGCGGCGCTCCTTCGGATCGGGTCGAGGGCGTTGGCCGGGGGGTTCTCCATCGGCATCGCGGTTGCCTCGTTCGCGGCGATCTTCATCGTTGGGGTGCCCTTCCCGCTGGTGATCGCGGGTGCCGGCACGGCGGGCTACATCGCCTCGCGCATCCGGCCTGGCACCGTGCGGATCCCGGGCGAACTCACCGAGGACGGCGACGCGGCCATCAACGATGCCGCCGCATCGGCTCCGCACACCCTTGCCTCGGCCCGGCGAACGGCGAAGGTCCTGGTGACCGGCCTGGCCGTGTGGTGGCTGCCGCTGCTGGCCGTCATCGCGTGGCGGGGTATCGGCGACACGCTGGCCCGCGAGGCGCTCTTCTTCAGTTCGGCCACTGTGGTCACGTTCGGCGGCGCCTACGCGGTGCTGGCCTACGTGAACCAGGCCGCCGTCTACCGGTTCGGATGGCTCACGCCCGGAGGTGTCGCATCGGGGCTCGGGCTCGCCGAGTCAACCCCGGGGCCACTCATCATGGTGACCGAGTTCGTGGGGTTCATCGCGGCGTACCGCTTCCACGGGAACCTCTCGCCCCTGGTCGCGGGCATCCTCGGCGCGTGCGTGACCGTGTGGGCGACGTTCGCGCCGTGCTTCCTATGGATCTTCCTGGGCGCCCCCTACGTGGAGCGGTTGCGGGGGAACCGGCGGCTGGGGGCGGCGCTCGGCGCGATCACCGCCGCCGTGGTCGGCGTGGTCGCGAGCCTCGCGCTATCGTTCGCGATCACCGTGTTGTTCGCCCGCGTCACGCTCCGGCGACCGTTCGGCGCCGTGGTGCCGGTGCCGGGCGTCGGGTCGGTGGTGTGGTTCTCCGCGGTGGTCGCGGTGGGTTCGTTCCTTTCGATCCGGCGGTGGAAGGTCAACCCGGTGTTCGTGGTGCTGGCGTGCGGATTCGCCGGCCTGGCCCGCGCGCTCATCCGATGACGACCCGGCCCGAGCGGACCACCAGCCGGATATCTCCGAACGCGGTGAGTCCCTCCAGTGGGTTGGAGCCCAGGGCGATCAGATCGGCGGGCGCGTCGCGAACGACGGGAGACCGGATGAGCGCCCCCAGGACTTCCTCGTTGGTGAGGCCCGCGTCGCGCATCCAGAGCAGCTCGCGGGTGTGGATCCCCGCCGGGATGGCGGCATTGCCTAGATCCGTTCCGTAGCTGACCTGTCCGCCGGCGTCGTGGAACCTGCGGAGGTTATCCAGCGCGGCCCGGATCTCGGGGGTGTCGCGCCCGAAGCTCAGGATGTCCAGGGTGGATACCCATCGCATCCGGGTGGCCGCCGCCCCGATGACGTCGTCTGAGAGCCGGACCCACGGCGTGTGGGCAAGCTCCTGCACCCCCGCGCCGAGCGCCCGTTCGACCTGCCCGGCGCCCTGCGCGTGCGCGGTGACGGGGATGCCGGCCAGGGCGGCGGCGTCGCAGATGGCCATGAGCTCGGCGTCGGCCAGCGTGGGTCCCGCCTCCGCGTTCAGAGAGACCTTGATGGCTGTGGCCCCGGCCGCGGCGAGCTCGCGAACGGCGACAGCTGCCTCCAGCCCGCCCGTCACCTCGCGGCCGGTCCCCGGCAAGGCCCAGGCCGCGCGCGTCGGGTACACGCCGGGCGCGGTGAGGATGGGTCCTGCCGCGCGGATCAGCGGCCCGTTGAACGAGACCAGTTCGGACGCGTCGGCGACGTTGAAGATGCGGTTGGCGGGCCAGCCCAGGTCTCGAACGGCGGTGACGCCGCCGTGGAGCACGGCCACCGGGTCGGAGCGTTCGATATGCACATGTCGGTCGGCCGCCGCGGGCATGAGGAACCCGTCGACGTCGATCTCTCGCTCCGCGCGCGCGATCTCGCTCGCGGGACCGGCGGCAGAGATGAGCCCTCCGTCACAGACGACGCGCGCATCGGGAACCAGGCGCCCAGGTCCGAACCAGGCCAGCGGCGCACGAACGGAGAGCCGACTCACGCCCCCACGCCTGCGGTGCGCATGGCCTTGAGTTCCTTGCGCAGGTCGTTGACCTCATCGCGAAGGCGCGCCGCATATTCGAACCGGAGTTCCTTCGCGGCCTCGTGCATCTCGTCCTCGAGGGTCTGGATGAGCCGGGTGAGTTCGTCCTGCGGCATCTCCGGCCTGGCGGCGCGCTTCGTGCGGGTCTTCTTCGGCGCGATAGGCCCGTCCTCGCCGCGCAGGGTCAGGAGGATGTCGGTGACCTTGCGCTGGATGGTGGTGGGGTCGATGCCGTGTTCAGCGTTGTAGGCGAGCTGGATCTGGCGCCGGCGCTGCGTTTCGCTGATGGCCTGCTTCATCGAATCGGTCACGGTATCCGCGTACATCAGCACGGTGCCATCGACGTTGCGGGCCGCGCGGCCGATGGTCTGCACCAGCGAGGTCACCGACCGCAGGAACCCCTCCTTGTCGGCGTCCAGGATGGCGACCAGCGAGACCTCCGGCAGGTCCAGCCCCTCGCGCAGCAGGTTGATCCCGACCAGCACGTCGAACTCCCCCAGCCGCAGATCGCGCACGATCTCGATGCGCTGCAACGTATCCACCTCGGAGTGCAGGTACCGGACGCGGATCCCCATCTCAACCAGGTAGTCGGTGAGGTCTTCGGCCATCTTCTTCGTCAGGGTGGTGACCAGCACCCGCTGTCCGCGTTCGGCGCGGATGCGGATCTCCTCCATCAGGTCGTCCACCTGGCCCTTCGTCGGACGGATCTGCACCTCCGGATCGACCAGGCCGGTGGGCCTGACGATCTGCTCGACCACACGGTCCGCGATCTTGATCTCGTACTCGCTGGGCGTGGCCGAGAGGTAGACCGTCTGGTGAACGCGCTCGACGAACTCCTCGAAACGCAGGGGGCGGTTGTCGAGGGCGCTGGGCAACCGGAAGCCGTGTTCGACCAGGTTGGACTTGCGGGAGAGGTCACCGTGGAACATCGCGCGGATCTGGGGAACGGTGACGTGCGACTCGTCGATGACCACCAGGTAGTCGTCGGGGAAGTAGTCGAGCAAGGTGAAGGGTGCGGTGCCCGGGGCGCGACCGTCCAGGTGCCGGGAGTAGTTCTCGATGCCGCTGCAGAACCCGACCTCGCGCATCATCTCCAGGTCGTAGGACGTGCGCATCCGCAGGCGTTCGGCCTCCAGTAGCTTGCCCTGGCTCTCGAGCTGCGCCAGGCGTTCGATGAGCTCCTGCTCGATGTCAACCAGCGCGCGCTTCATCCGCTCCTCGCTGGTCACGTAGTGCGACGCAGGGAAGATGGTGAGATCGATGATCTCTTCGTCGATGAGCTCCCCGGTCACGGGGTCGAACTTGGAGATCTTCTGGATGGTGTCGCCCCACCATTCGATGCGGAAGCCGCTCTGTTCGTACGGGGGAAAGACCTCCAGCGTGTCGCCCTGAACGCGGAAGGTGCCTCGCGCGCGGCTCACGTTGTTGCGCTGGTATTGGATGTCCACCAGGCGCTGCATCGCGAACTCCTGCGGGATGTCGGTGCCCTTGTACGGGCGGAGGATCTGCCCCTCGTACTCCTCGGGTGAGCCCAGCCCGTAGATGCAGGAGACGCTGGCGACGATGAGGACGTCGCGGCGGTTCAGCAGTGCCGCGGTGGCCGAATGCCGGAGACGCTCGATCTCATCGTTCACGGAGCTGTCCTTCTCGATGTAGGTATCGGTGGAGGCGATGTAGGCCTCTGGTTGGTAGTAGTCGTAGTAGCTGACGAAGTACTCGACGGCGTTCTCGGGGAACACCTCGCGGAACTCGTTGGCGAGCTGGGCGGCGAGCGACTTGTTCGGAGCGATGACCAGGGTCGGGCGCTGCACCTGGTTCACGAGGTGGGCGATGGTGAAGGTCTTCCCCGTTCCAGTGGCGCCGAGCAGCGTGATGTGCGGCTCCCCCGCGTTCACGCCCTGGACGAGCTGCTCGATGGCCGCGGGCTGGTCCCCCGAGGGGGTGAAGTCGGACACGAGGTTGAACGGCTTCATCGTCACGACAGTCTAGGCGCGGCTGCCGACACAGGGTTGTCGAAAGAGCCGAGGCGCTAGAAGGAAGTGCATCGACGCGCTACGTCGAACGAATAGCCGTTTCCGGTGCTGTCATACAACGCCGCCGTGAGTCCACGGCAGTACTGATTGAACGACATGCCTGGGTCGGCATAGAAATACTTCGTGCCCGTGTCTTGCTCGCATTTGAACAGCCCGGTCGACTTGCTGCACTGATTGGTGATGCTCAGGTTGATCCCACCAGAGACGCTCTGGCAGGTGAAGCTGATGGTCGTCGACCCATCGCCCAGGTTGAGACCGAGGCCCCAGGAGCAGGTGACGCTCGAGCCATATACCCAGTAGTGGCGCGTCACCTGAATCTTCGCAGCGGAGGCATTCTGGCTATGTAGCTGGCATATGACACCGGCGTCTGCGTAGTTGGTGGAGGAGTTGACAGTGATCTGGCTGTGTCCGGTGGAGACCGACTCATTGAACCCGGCCACCGGCTCGGCTCCGTTATGGAAATAGACCCACGTGCACGGTTGGTAGCTCGTATTGGACAGACTGACGCTCGCGAGAGCAGCTGTCTGCATCACGAGTAAGGCGACGACGGACATCGCCGCCATCTGCGGTATCCGCCTCAAGCGGATCTTGCTTGTCATAATCATGTGACACCTCCGTCCGGGCTCGGCGCCCCACTCTAGGGGTTGCCTAACCTACATCGCAAGTGACACCTCGCGAGCCACTGAGGTTGACTTGTTCTGCACTACGGCGCGACAGGTTGCCGCGAACCACCGCTCTGGCCGGGAACTGGATGCCTACATCCTGCCGGCGGCGACGATCCGCTGCAGGAACTGCCGGGTTCGCTCCTCGCGGGGAGACGTGAAGATCTGATCGGGCAACCCCTCCTCCAGGATGACGCCCTGGTCCAGGAAACAGACCCGCGTGGCGATGTCCTTCGCGAACCCCATCTCGTGGGTTGCCAAGAGCATCGTCATCCCACCGGCGGCGAGCTCGCGGATCACGTCGAGC
>JANXVR010000041.1 GCA_025351565.1 Actinomycetes bacterium | reverse complement strand
CCTCGACTGGATGGAATCGTGCTGGTGCATCACGGTCACCGGTCACCCCGCGATCTCGGTTCCCTGTGGCTTCACCGACGACGGTCTGCCCGTCGGCGTGCAGATCGTGGGACGGCGCGACGACGACCTGGGCGTCCTTCGCCTGGCCCACGCCTACGAACGCGCAACCGGCGTGGGCCGGCGTGGGCCGGCGTCGCCCGCCGGATCTTCCCTTGGAACCGCTCGACACCTAGCGGCGAGCTCGGACCGCGACCCGCGTTCCCGGGCGATGAGGTAGCCTCCGTTCGAGATGACCATCGACGTGAAGCCCGCTCCCGTTCTGCCCCGCCTGGCGCTCATCGGCGGCCGGTGGGTCGAGGGCTCCGCGGGAACCTTCGAGGTCCGTTCCCCGTACACGGGGAAGCTGGTGAACGAGGTCACCCGGTGCTCTCCGGCCGACGTGGACCTCGCGGTGGCGGCCGCGCGTGCCGCACAGCCCGGATGGGCCGCGATGCCGCTCATCGAGCGGGTCAAGATCCTCCGCCGCATCAACGCGTTGTTCGTCGAACGGGCCGAACCGATCGCCCGCGTGCTGGTACAGGAGATCGGCAAGACGATCACCGAATCCCGCGAAGAGGTGCACGAATACGCGGCCCCGGCCTGGCAGAAAGCTGGCGAGGAGGTCCTGCGTCACCGCGGCCTCTCGTTCCCCTCCACCCAGGAGCAGACGAACAACAAGCGCCTGGTGCTCACGCATCGCCCACTGGGCGTGGTCGGCGCGATCACCCCGTACAACTTCCCGACAGACATCTCCTCCATCGCGCTGGCTCACATCGTGGCCGCCGGGAACACGGTGGTCTGGAAGCCCTCAGAGTTCGCGGCGACCTCGTGCGCCATGGTCGCCGAGTTCTTCGCCGAGGCTGGGCTGCCCGACGGCGTCATCAACGTGGTGCAGGGACTCGGGGACGTGGGTGCGGCGCTGGTCGAACACCCGGGTGTCAAGGGGATCTTCTTCACCGGGTCAACGGCGACCGGTCAGAAGATCGCGGTTAAGGCGGCGCTCAAACCCCATCTGCTGGAACTCGGAGGCGATGGGCCGTTCATCATCCTGGCCGACGCGGACATCGATGCGGCGGTCGAGGGTGCCGTCAACGGCTGCTTCTACTATGCCGGACAGGTGTGCACGTCGGCGGAGCGGCTGCTTGTCCACGAGGACGTCCACGACGAGTTCGTCGAGAAACTGAAGGATCGCGCCAAGGCGCTACGGATCGGCGACCCGGCGTTGGACGAAACCGAGATGGGTCCGCTCTGCAACCCGGCAACGTTGAGGCGCGTGGTCGAGCACGTCGAGAACGCCCGCACACTGGGCGCCGACATCGAGCAGTTCGGGCCCGAAGAGGGACTCTTCTACCCGGCCACGGTGCTCACCGGCGTGACTCCGGAGATGCTCATCGCCCAGCAGGAGACATTCGGACCGGTAGCTCCGGTGATGAAGGTACGTTCCGTCGCCGAGGCCATCGAGATCGCCAACTCGAGCGAACTCGGCCTGATCGCTTCCCTCTGGACGCGGGATCTGGCGAGCGCCTGGCGGGTCGGCGAAGCGCTCCAGCACGGAACGGTGAACATCAACGAGACCAGCAACTACTGGGATCAGCTGGCGCCCTTCGGCGGAACGGGCAACAGCGGGGTCGGCCGGGAACTTTCCCAGTGGTTCCTCGAAGCCTTCACCGAGCGGAAGCTGCTGGTGTTCGATCTGGGCGACGCAGAGCACCACGACCGCCGGGCCGAAGGCGGCTGGTAGCAGGCCACGTCAGACCCGAAGGACGCTATCCTCACCGCAGTTCTTCAAGTTCATGATGTGAAGGTGGCGAACCGTTGGTGGCAGAAGAACGCGACCCGAGTAGCCTGGTCGGGACGGTAGTCGGATACGAGATCTTCTTCCCCGAGCGCCCCGAAGCTCAGATCAAGCTCCTGTCCATCGGCCCTGATGCCGTGGCGGTGTTCGGCTATGAGCTTGCAGCATGGGAACGGCCGGAGGATCAGTGGCTCCAGATGCTCCATCCGGGTGACTACGCGCGCGCCGTGTCGGCGTCGTGGGCTTCGAGCCGGCTGGGCAGGCCTCATTCGGTCGAGTACAGAGTGACGCGCGCCGACGGGGCGACCTTGTGGATCCGGGACGAGGCCACGGTCGAGCGGCAGGGGCTGGACGAGGTCTGGCGCGGGACCTTCACGGTGATCGAGCAACCAACGACCGTCGGCTGGACCCCGGCCAGCCTGGGTCCGCGCATCGTCACGCTCCTCGGCCCGGAGTCGGCACGAGATCTCTTGAACGCCCTCGAGCGTGGAGAGGCCGAGCGAGCGACGCTGATCGGCGGACTGACCGGTCGCGATGACACGGCCTGGCTCGCCGAGTTGCTCACCGACCTGGAGCAGGACGAGTCGGCGCGGCTGAGGGTGGCGGGCGGATTGCGTCTGGCGCTCGGCGGTTAAGGAGGGCTCGCAGCGTGGTTCCCTTCGGTCATCCCGGCCCTTAGCGGCGTGGTGTCCCCGCGTTCTCCGCCAGGCGGGCGTTGACGATCTTCTTCACGAGGGCGACGGGCAGCGGCGTCCCGTGATCGAAACGGATCGCCCCCTTACTGGTGAAGTAGGGCTTCAGCTCTTCCTGGTGGTCGGCGATGACCTGCTTGCTTGCCGGAAAGAGGCTGTAGTGATCCTTGAAGGCCGCGTAGTACACGAGGATCCGGCGGCCGTCCCTGAACGCCGGCATGCCGTAGCTGATGGTCTCGGTGGCCTTTGGAGCGGCGGCTTTGATCGTCTTCCGCAGCTTCTTTCAAGGCGACGCGCGGGCCGTCCGGAAGACCGGCCAGGTAGTCCTCGACGCTGCGCGGTGCCACACCGATGAAGGCCTTCGGGGGAGCATTCCACGTCCCGCGTCGCCCGATGCGTCCCGCCGGAACCCTCGCCGCGGAGACCTCGACTCGCTAAGCTCCCGCAACGTGGAAGTGGAACCTGGGATCAGCGTGACCGTCGACGGCCCCTATGAGGTGCGCGGCCTCCCCATGTCCCCGGGCCGGATCGTGAAGACCTCGTTCGGCGAACCGGTCGAGTGGAACATCGACGAACCGCTTCAGGGAAGCGCGACGGTCCGCCTCTGCCGATGCGGCCGGTCGAACACGAAGCCGTTCTGCGACGACTCCCACCTGGACGGCTTCGACGGAACGGAGGTTGCCAGCCCGACGCCAACGGCCCAACGCCGGCAGGCACTCTTCGGTGGCGGCCTGACGCTCACCGACGACATCTCGTTCTGCTCGCACGCGGGGTTCTGCAAGGACGAAGTGACCGACACCTGGGAACGGATGGACTCGATCGGCGATCCCGAGGTCCGTGCGAAGGTGGAAGCCATCGTCGCCCGGTGCCCATCGGGGCGGCTCGTGCTCCTCCGCGAAGACTGCACGCCATCCGAACCGGACTTTGAGCCAAGCATCGTGGCGGAGAAGGATGGCCCGTACTGGGTTCGCGGCGGGGTGCGGATCGAGTCCGCCGACGGGCAACCATGGGAAGCGCGGAACCGCGTAACCCTCTGCCGGTGCGGGCATTCGGCGAACAAACCATTCTGCGACGGAACCCACGAGAACATCGGCTTCCAGGGATAGCGGGGCGGGCGCGGTATCGTTGCTGTTCCCCATGCCTCCTGGCCCTCTCTTCCCGCGTAGCCCCACGGACCGTCGGCTGGTTGCCGCAGTGCTCGCGTGCGCCCTCGTGCTCGCGCTGGCACCCGGCGCAACCGCCGCCATCTCGACGCCTCAGTCCAAGTTATCCGCTGCCAAACATCGGCTGGCCATCCTCACCGGCCAGATCAAGACGCAAGAGGCCGATGCCCAAGACCTGCAGAACAAACTCACCGACCTGAACGCGAAGGTCGCCGCGGCATCCCGGGTCCAGGATCGGATCGCTGCCCAGCTCCTGGCGACGCAGCACTCGATCGCAACGGACAAGGCGCTGGCGGCGGCCCTGCAGGCGAAGTTCGACTCCGCGATGCGGACGATGTACATGACGGGCTCGGGTGTCGGCGGCCTGCAGGGAGAGTTCCTGGACTCCATGCTGTCGTCGACGTCCATGATCGATCTGGCCGATCGCGTGGCCTACGCATCCGCCATCGGTGGTTCCTTCGTCACCCTCGCGGACCAGTTGTCGAGCGCGAAGGCCCTGCTGGAAGCACGCGCAGCCGACCAGACCCGGCTGCTGGCCCGGCAGACCACGCTGCTCGCCAGCCTCCACGATGCACAGATCGCGCAGGCGAACGCGGTCACCGCCGAGCAGCAGGCCCTGAACACGCTCGACCGAACGAAACAGCGGATCCTCGGCCTCATCGTTCGCCTGCGCAAGCAGCTCAAGGCGCAGGAGATCGCCAATATCGGCGGCGCCTTCCAGGGCGGCGAGCACGTCAGCTACGGCGCATGGGCCGGCTACTTCCTGCAGACCATGGGTGTTCCCTCCTGTAAGTCGAACATGATCGTGGTCGTCTCCTGGCAACTGGCGGAGTTCACCCAAGCCGCCTGGAACCCGCTGGCAACCACCCATGCGATGCCGGGGTCGACCATCTTCAACTCCTCCAACGTGCAGAACTTCCCCTCGCTGGCAGTGGGGCTTCAGGCGACGAAGGACACGATCGTCGGCGGCTCGCCGACCTACGGGTACGGGGCCATCGTGTCGAGCCTGTCGGCGTGCTCGAGCCCGACGGCCTCGGCCCAGGCGATCAACGCGTCGTCCTGGTGCCGAGGCTGTGCCGGAGGAACCTATGTCACCGGCGACATCGCGAAGGTCCAGGCGAACTACCAGATCTACGCCGCACTCTGAGACTGGCCTCAAGACCGCAGTCCGAAAGCCCGATGCTACTTCGGACGTGTTGAACAGCCTGAACCCCCCGCCGGACACCGGCCTTGAGACCGGTCGCCTCTTCGACGCCGCGCCCGAGGCGTTGCTGGTCGTGCGCGCGGACGCGATCGTCGCCGTGAACGCGAGCGCCGGCGCGCTTGTAGGCGCCCATCTCGTCGGCACGCCGATGGCGGATCTCGTCCTCGGCTGGTCTCATGGCATGAGCACCGCCCCGTTCAGCGCAACTCTGGAACTCGAGGATGGCGTGGCCGTTCCGGTCGAGGTTCGGGTGCGCTCCCTGGACGATGACGAGGCCGTGGTCTCACTGCGGGATGCCCGCGAGCTCCTCGCGGGCCGGGACGCCACGGCGCGTCTGTTCGAAGCCGAGGCGCGCTACCGCGGACTGGTCGAACAGATCCCGGCGGTCGTGTACTCCGACGCCGGCTACGCCCCGAGCTACGTAAACCCGCAGATCGAGCAGATCCTCGGCGTCACGCCGCAGGCGTACATAGAGGATCCCGACATGTGGCTCAACATGGTTCACCCGGACGACCGCGACTGGGTCGCGCAGCAGAGCGACGCCTTCCTCGCCGGCGAGGGCGGAGACCTCGATGACTACCGCATGGTGCGTCCCGACGGCAGGATCGTGTGGGTCCGCGACCGAGCGTTCGCCCATCGTGATGGAACGGGCAAGGTCATCCTTGAACAAGGACTGCTGTTCGACGTTACCGAGCTGAAGGAAGCCGAGGCGCGCATCGCGCAGATGGCACACCACGACTCACTGACCGGCCTCGCGAATCGCAAGCTGTTCGAGGAGTCGTTGCAGCTGGCCGTGGAACGCGCGAAGCGCGACCACACCGCCATCGCCGTCCTGTACCTGGACCTGGACAACTTCAAGGAGCTCAACGACACGTTGGGACATCACGCGGGCGACCTGTTGCTGGTGGGACTCGCCGCGAGATTGAAGACCTGCACCCGTGATGTCGACCTGGTCGCCCGGCACGGCGGCGACGAGTTCCTGCTCTTGCTTGCCGACCTGGAACCGAGCGGCGCGGATGCCATCATCCGTCTGGTGCTGGGGCGGGTGAGCGCGGCGATGGAGCAGCCGCTCGATCTGGACGGCGCGGCGTTCCGCGCGCACGGCTCCATCGGTGTCAGCCGCTATCCCGCCGATGCCTACGACGCGGAGAGCCTCCTCCGCAACGCCGACGCGGCGATGTATCACGCCAAGCGCTCGGAGCCGGGAAGCCACAGGTTCTTCGAACCCGGCGCCTGAGGACCCCATCGGTCCCGGGAATGCCGGGTCGGTCGGCGGGCGCGCAGCATCCGAAGGCTCCGCAGACTGGCAACAGCGGCGGAGGATCGGGGGATCGCGTGGGGCTGAGCGTCGGTTTGCCGCGGATGGCGGAGCATCCCCGCGAGCGCCGGGACTTCCTGCCGCGGCTCACTCGGGAACTCGAAGCGCTCGGCGCAACGGAGCTCGTCCTCGAGGACGGCTACGGCTCTGGGATGGGGTTCGATCGCGAGGACTACCTAGCGAAGACGAGCCGGACCCACTTCTCGGATGTGGACGAGTGCCTCGCGCAGGACGTCGTGCTCGTGCTGCGCTGTCCGCCCGATGACGTGCTGAAGCACCTGCGCCCCGGCGCGATCCTCATCTCGATGCTCCACTACGCCACGCGGTCGGCTCGCACCATGTTCCTGCAGGAGCTGGGGGTACGGGCAGTCAGCCTCGATTCGGTCACCGATGACCGGGGCCGTCGCCTGGTCGAGAACCTCGAGCTCACGGCCTGGGCCGGCGTCGCGGAGGCGTTCAGGCAACTCGCCATGGGGTGGGGCATGTTCGCGGTTCCCGGCCGTTCGCCGATCCGCGTGACGCTGCTGGGTTCGGGTGCCCTTGGGATGTGTGCCGTGCATGCGGCGAGCCGGTATGGCGATCACGAGCTGCGCGACACCTTGCACCAGGCCGGGGTGCCCGGGGTGGAGGTGTCCGTCATCGACCACGACCTGAGCTGGCACGAGGACTACATGATCCCGCGCCTGCAAGCGACCGATCTGCTGATCGACGCCACGCTCCGACGCGACGCCACGCTGCCCGTGATCCCGAACGGCTGGCTGGATGTCCTTCCGGGGCACGCGACCCTGCTCGATCTGGCCGCGGATCCATACGACCTGTCCAGGCGTCCACCGCAGATCAAGGGCATCGAAGGGGTCCCGCACGGGTCGCTCGAACACTTCTGGTTCGAGCCGACCGACCCTGCCTGGGATGAGATGGGTGATGCCGTGGACACCACATACCGCCGGCAGGCGCTCTCGTGCAGCGCGTGGCCCGGCCTGCGGCCCCGCGAGAGCATGGAGCGATACGGGGAACAGGTCGAGGACGTGATGGAGGTCGTTCTGGGACAACCGATCGAGGGATGGGATCGGGACGCCGCACATCTGCGCGAGCGCGCGGTGGCGAGAGGAGAGCTGGAACGATGGCTGACGGCGCACCGGAGCTGACGTGCGGCTTCCCCCGCATGCACAAGGAGGCCGGCGAACGCCGCGACTACCTCCCGGATCTGGTCGCGGCCGCCGCGGCTAACGCCCGCGAGGTCGTCGTCGAATCCGGCATCGGCTCCGGGATGAGCCTGACCGACGACGACTACCTCAAGCGCGATCCCCGCATCCGCGCCTCCTCGAACGAGGAGGCCTTCGCCCAGGACGTGGTGATCACCCTTCGCTCGCCGGAGACGGAGGAATTCGCGAAGCTTCGGCCGGGCGCGAGCCTGGTGGCGATGCTGCACTTCGGCACGCGACCAGCTCGCGTCGCCCGGCTCACCGAACTCGGCATCGGGGCGATCGCACTGGACCGGATCCTCGATGACGCCGACCGCCGGCTGGTCGTGAACGCGCGTGGTGTTGCCTGGAACGGGCTTGACGCCGCGTTCGACGTGCTGGAAGACACGTGGCCGCCGCTGCTCGACCCGTCGGGACCACCGGTGCGCGCGCTCGTGCTGGGGCCGGGGGCGATCGGACGTCACGCCGTGGATGCCGCGACCAAGCTCGGCGATCCGCGGCGACGGGACGCCTATATGGCGATGGGTCGCGCCGGAGTGATCGTCACGGCCCTCGGGCGCAACATCACGGGGGATGCAAGCCTGGTCCGCCGCCTCCTCTCCCATGCCGACCTGCTCGCCGACGCGAGCCAGCGCGACGACCCCAGTGAGCCGCTCGTGCCGAACGCATGGCTCGCCGATCTGCCGCCGCACGCCGTGGTGTGCGACCTCGTGGTCGATCCGTACCTCCTCGAGGCCGAGCCACCAACGGTTCGGAGCATCGAGGGGATCCCCCGGGGGAACCTGGACAAGTACCGGTTCGCGCCGACCGACCCGGACTGGTGCGACTCCATCCCGGAGGGCATCCCCACCGACCACCGGCGTCTCACCGTGACCTGCTACTCCTGGCCGGGGGTGCAGCCGTTCGAGTGCATGGAGCTGTACGGGTCCCAGCTCGCGCCGCTCCTGGACACGCTGCTGTCGCGAGGAGGGGCCGACGGTCTGCGAGAAGACGGCGCCTACCACGAGCGGGCCCTGTGCAGGGGGTCGCTCCGAACCTTCGTCACGACGCACCCAGCCGGCGTTCACGGCGGACGAGGCCCCCTCGGCCCCTAGACCGCGCTCACCAAAGGATCGAATGCTGGTGATCGGGAGGATGCTCGTTCGGCTGACCGGATCCGTGGAGAGCGGTGTGCATGTCCGCGTATGAACTCGGGAGCGTACGGCCGAAGGCGAAGGGCGTCTCCACGAACATCTTCCCGGTTTCGGGCGGCTCCTCTCCGGAGCGGATAACCCGGTGGTCTTCCGCCAGGTGCCTACGTATCCGGTCTTCTTGATGCTGACGCAGCCGGTCCAGCAGGTCGTCCCGAACGGGCGTTTCGGCTTGAGCCTCACCGAGGATCACGAGGTCATCGGCGGGCGGCTCCTTCGGGTGATGACGAGGGAAGCCTTCGCTCATGGTCGCCATCATCCACCACGGATCCGCCTTCTGTGTCAGCCCGGGGGGCGAATCCTTACCGCTCTCAAACACGATCCCAAGCATCGGGAAACCGCGTGAGCGCCATGATCGTATGTGTGCGCGACCAGCGGGTTCACCCGGAGCTCTTCAGGGGTGACCTCGGGCGTCCGTCCGGCCAGCTCGAGGACTTCCTCGCGGATCAGATCCGGAACGCACCGGAGGCCCCGCGTGCCCGGGTCCGGGACGCCCTGGCCGTCGGGCTCGCGCGGACGACCCGCCGGCTCAGCCGGCTCTCCCGACTCGGCGCGGGGTCGAGCCTTCCCGGTGTGGTCGCAGAGGCGCTGAGCCCGGGGTTCACGGCGCGCCGGGCTGCGGCCGTCCCGGAAGGCGTGGTGGTGGTATCCGGTACGAACGGCAAGACGACGACCGCGGCGATGATCGGTGCGATCTTCTCCCGCGCAGGAATCCCAACATTCGGCAACGACACCGGCGCGAACCTACGAGGGGGGATCGCCGCCGCGCTCGTCGAGGCGCCTTCAGGTGCCCGGAAGGCCGTTCTCGAAGTTGACGAAGGCGCACTGCCTTCGATGGTGTCGAACCTGCGACCCCGCCTCCTGGTCCTGACCAACGTGTTCCGAGACCAGCTCGATCGCTTCGGCGAGACGGAGCGGGTGGTCGCGCTCATCCGCGACGCGTGCGATCTCCTGCCGGCCGGCGCGATGATCATCGCGAACGGCGATGATCCACTGTTGCGCGCCGCCCTAACGGGTCGGCACTACATCAGCTTCGGCGTTCGATCGGAGCCTGAAGATCCCGCTCGGCGGGACCCTGCCTCCGCCGAGCCGGAGGTCTGCCCGCGTTGCGGGGGAGGCCTGTCCTACGAGGTTCGGATGGTCGGACACCTTGGCCGATACCGGTGCCCAGCATGTGCGTGGGGATGGATGCCAGCGGATGTGGAGATCCAGGTGGTGCAGCGTAATGGCCTGAGTTCGATCGAACTCCAGACGGAAGGCGACGCGTTCACGCTTCCGGTGGGCGGCGTCTACAACGCCTACAACGCGGCGGCTGCCCTCGCGGCCGGGAGGTTCTCTGGGATCGGCCCACGGACCGGGGTCGCGGCGCTGCGTGCGTTCAAGCCGCGGTTCGGACGGCTCGAGCAGCTGTCGGTCGACGGTCGGAAGGTATGGCTCGCCCTGATGAAGAACCCCGGCTCCGCGGACGCACTGATCCAGGAGATCGCCGGCGACCCCATGCTTGGAGCGGTGGTCATCGCGCTGAACCACGCGGCTGCCGACGGCCGTGACGTGTCGTGGATCTGGGACGTGAACCTGGAGGAGCTGACCGCCGCCGGCGTGCGCTGCATCCCGAGCGGTACTCGCGCGGCCGACGTGGCCGTTCGGCTGAAGTACACCGGCGCCCGGGTCGAGCGGGCTCATCGAAGGCCGCTCGACGCCATCCGGGCGGCGATCGCCCTCAGCGATGACGGGCATCCGCCGGTGGTTCTGGCTACCTACACCGCCATGCTGGAGGTGCGGACGGCGCTCTCCGGGCGCGTCGCCCGCCTCACGGACATACCTGCGTGATGGCGTCGGCGCCGCTCCCGGACCGGAGGAGGAGCCTGCTCATGGTCAACCTCTACCCGGACCTCCTCCGGTCCTACGGTGACCGCGGGAACGTCCTGGTGCTCACCCGGCGGGCGGAGTGGCGAGGGATCTCGGTTCGCATGGTCGGGGTGACCCGCGGTGAACGTATCCCGGCCGCCACCGATCTGATCGTGATCGGCGGGGGATCGGACAGCGTGCAGGCACTCGCGGGGCCGGACCTCATCGGGCGGCGGAGCGAGGTCGCGGACCTGGTCGCCGGTGGAACCGTGGTGGTCGGGATCTGCGGCGGCTATCAACTGCTGGGCCATGACTACGTCGGCGTCAACGGACAGGCGATCACGGGGCTCGGCTTGCTCGACGTGACGACCACCGCGGGGCGCGATCGGCTCGTCGGCCGCGTGAGTACGCGCGCCACGTTCGCGGGCGAAAGCTTCGACGTGGTTGGCTTCGAGAACCACGCGGGCAGGACCACCCTCGGTGCGGGAGCATCCCCCCTGGCGGCCGTGCCGGTCGGCCAAGGCAACAACGGACGGGACCGAACCGAGGGCGCCGTGAACGGGAACGTTGTCGGAACCTACCTGCACGGACCGGTGCTCCCGGCTTCACCGGGATTCGCCGACGCCCTCCTCCGCCAGTCCCTGTCCCGAGCACACGGCCCCGTCGAACTCGCCGCGCTCGACGACCGGATGGAAGATGCGGCCCGCCTCGTGGCTAGCCGCGGACGCTAGACGCGGCCGTCAACCTCCGGCCTGACCGAGCCGTCGGTGAACTCGGGCATAGGATGCGGCGATGGACCCCGCAGGCGAGCCGGCGCTCCCGCCCAGAACGAGGGCGGCGGATCTCTTCAGCTGGGTGGCGATGATCGGCGGCGGGCTACTCGCGGGCTGGTCGGTCTCCAACTTCGCGGGCCGGCCGGGCCCGAACGCACTCGACTACGTGGACCTTCTGTTGGGCGCCGTCGTGGCCGTCACGCTCCTGGCATGCGGTGTGCGACTGCGCCAAGGTCGCAGCCCGTGGAGGCTGCTGCTCGTGGGGCTCGTCGTGTCGGCCGCGCTCGTCGTGCTTGCCGTGTGGGTCACGATCAGGTCGTGTGGCGCCGGAGGATGTCCATGATGCGGTGACGAGCGCTGTCCGGTTGGCCGGCGTGTCCGGTCACGCCCCCAGATAGCGGAAGATCTTGGTCGTCGAGACATTGGCCTAAGTACTCCGGCGACCGAAGATCCGCAGGTCACGGGTGGTGGGCGAGGGGGGAGTTGAACCCCCACGTCCTTTCGGACACAGGAACCTGAATCCTGCGCGTCTGCCAATTCCGCCACTCGCCCGAGTGGAGTTCGAATGGTAGCAGTGCGCACCTGCCGCAACCTACCTGCAACAAGCCGCGGAGTAGGATACGGCGATGGGCGCACCCGACCGGCGCCACCGACCGCACGCCGTGACCATCCTTCGTGAGTTCGAGCGCCGCCTGGGGGGCCTGGTAGAAGGCCTCTTCTCCAAGACGTTCCGCTCCGGACTCCAGCCCGTCGAACTGGCCAAGGGCCTCCTCAAGGAGATGGATGCCCGCAAGAGCGTCGGCGTCAGAGAGATCTGGGCGCCGAACCGGTTCGAGTTCTATCTCTCCGAGGAGGACGGCACGCGGTTCGAGCAGGCGGAGGCTGTGATGGCCAAGGAGCTCCGGCAGCTGGTGACCGACAACGCGGCCGAGCGCGGCTGGGACCTGATGGGGCCGCCGCAGGTGGAGTTCTTCGTGGACCCCTCCTACAAGCGGGGGGACTTCGTGTGTGCGGCGTCGCTGGTGGAAGGGCCGGAGGAACCGGTGGCCGCCGAGGCGGACGCGGGGACGGCCGCCGCCCTCCTGGTGATCCACGAGGAGGGCGAGGTGCGGACGGTGCCGGTACGCCGGGACACCGTCACCGTTGGGCGGCTCCCCGATTGCGACGTGGTCATCGCCGATAAGGGCGCCTCGCGCCGGCACGCACAGCTCAAGCGCAAGGGCGGTGCCTACACACTGACCGACCTGGGTTCGACCAACGGGACGAAGTTGAACGGCGAGACCGTGCAATCGCGCGAACTCCACGACGGGGACAAGATCACGATCGGCACCACGCTCATCGAGTTCCGGAGGGCCTAGGTGATCGCGGCGGGCGTCACGCCGTTCGCGCTGTCGGCGCTGAAGTACGGGCTGTTCGCGCTGCTGGTGTTGTTCATCTGGCGGTCGATGCGGTGGGTGGTTCGCGGGCTGAACGTGGAGGCGAACGTGGCCGCGAGCGGCGCGGACCGGCGCGGGCGGAAGCAAGCGCCCGCCCCGCCGGCCGGGCCATCGATGGTCATGGTGCATCCGCCTGGCGGTGGCAAGCCGCGCGCGGTGAAGGTGGCCGCAAGCATGACCATCGGCCGCGCCCCCGAATGCGAACTGAAGATCGAGGACACCTACGCCTCGCAGCAGCACGCCCGGCTGTTCGGGAAGAACGGCGCCTGGTACGTCGAGGACCTCGGCTCCACCAACGGCACGTTCGTGAACGATCAGAAGCTGGCGTCGCCGGCCATGGTGCAGCCGGGCGATTCCATCCGGATCGGGACCACGGTGCTGGAGCTGCGTCGATGAGGGTCCTGGCCGGGTTCGCGACGGACATCGGCCGCGTTCGTCAGGGCAACGAGGATTGCTTCCTTGCGGAGTCGCCGCTGTTCGCGGTCGCCGACGGGATGGGCGGGCACCGCGGCGGCGAGGTTGCCTCGCACCTGGCCCTGGACACGGTCGAGGCGATGCACCTGCGCGGCGAGGGCACGCTGGCCGATCAGGTTCGCGAGGCCAACCGTGTGGTCTACCTGCGATCCTCCGAGGATCGGAAGGTCGCGGGCATGGGCACTACCCTGACGGCGGCGTTGGTCGATGGCGACGGACTGCACCTGGCGCACGTCGGCGACTCGCGGGCGTACCTGCTCCGCGCGGGTTCGCTCCGCCAGCTCACCGACGACCACACGTTGGTGAACCGGATGGTGAAGGCCGGCGAGATCACGCGCGAGGAGGCCACGGTGCACCCGCACCGCAACGTGGTCACACGCGCACTGGGAACCGAACCCGAGATCCCCGTTGACGAACAGTCGGTCGCGTTGCTGGAGGGCGACCGGATCCTGCTGTGCACCGACGGCCTGACGGGCATGGTCACCGAAGACCAGATCCAGGCGATCATGGAGAGCACCGACGATCCGCAGGAGTCCGCCGACCGCCTGATCCGCGCTGCCAACCGCGCGGGCGGCATCGACAACATCACCGCAGTGGTGCTGGACGTGCGGGAGGGGTCGGATGAAGGTACGGAGGCCGGGACGGTCTCGGCGAACCCGCGCTCGGCGGTCGCCGCCATCCCGAAGCGGGGGTCTTTGCGGAAGGCTGGCGTGACGCTGCTGGTATCCGTTGCAGTGCTGACACTTACGGCGTTAGGTCTGCGCATCTACGTTCACTCGCAGTGGTACGTGGGCGTGTCAAGCGATGGGTACGTCGCTGTGTTCCAGGGGGTGCCCGCGACCCCGCTCGGCATCCACCTGTCTACGCTCCAGACCGAGTACAAGGATCTCCTCGGCGCCGACGTCGCGTCCTTCGATCTGTACAAGAGCCTGCCGAACGGCATCACCGCGAACTCCCGGGCGGACGCCGAGGCGATCGTGACGCAGATGCGGGCCGACGTGGTGACGCAGCGCGCGATCAAGGGCGGGCCCAGCCCGACCGCCACGCCCTCCGCCGGGGCGGTGCCGTGAGCTTCGCCGCACCGGCGCCCGCGCCACCGCGCGGCAAGACGGGCCTCGCACTCCTGCTGTTCGCCATCGCGACCGCGATGCTCGCGTATGGGACGGTCGGGCTGGGGAAGAAGGGCAAGCTCCCGAGCGGACTACCCGTCTACGGCGCCTTCATGCTCGCGGCGTTCCTCATCGCGTGGCTCGTGGTGCGCCGGACCGCCCGCCGCGCGGACCCGGTGCTCCTGCCCGTGGCCGCGCTCCTGTCCGGGTTAGGGTTCGCGATGATCTCGCGCATCCAGGGACCGCAGCTGGTGGTCACCAACATCGCGCAGTCGCAGTTCACCTGGTTGATGATCGGCCTTGTGGCGTTCGTGTTGACGTTGGTGGTCATCCGTGACGACCGGCAGCTGGATGCGCTGACGTACACGATCGGGCTGGCGGGCATCGTGATGCTGTTGTTGCCGGTGGTCCCCGGCATCGGTCTGACGATCAACGGCGCGCGCCTCTGGGTGCGCGCCGGGCCGCTCAGCTTCCAGCCGGCCGAGTTCGGCAAGGTGCTCATCGTGATCTTCCTGGCGTCCTACCTGTCGGCCAAGCGGGAGTTGCTGTCCTCGGGCGTCGGGAAGTTCGGGCTTCCGCGGGTGAAGGATCTGGGCCCCGTGATCCTTGCGTGGGGGGCCTCGCTCGCCGTGTTGTTCCTGGAGAAGGATATCGGCGCGTCGCTGCTGTTCTTCGGGGTGTTCGTCGTGATGCTGTGGGTGGCGACGGGACGGCCCGGTTACCTGGTGCTCGGACTGGTGCTCTTCGCCATCGGGGCCGTTGTCGGCTACATCCTGTTCTCTCACGTGCAGGACCGCGTGGCGTACTGGCTGCACGCGCTGGAACCGGCGCACGAACAGGGACTCGGCTACTACCAGCTGGCGCAGGGGTGGTTCGCGATGGCCAGCGGCGGACTGGTGGGGACCGGCTTGGGGCAGGGAGCACCATACCTGGTCCCTCTCTCGTGGAACGACTTCATCTTCGCCGCGTTCGGTGAGGAACTGGGGTTCATCGGGTGCGCGATGTTGTTGTTGATGTACCTGGTTATCATCGGCCGGGGCCTGCGCGTGGCCGTGGAAAGAACCGACACCTTCGGCAAGCTCTTGGCGGCGGGGCTGACCACGATGGTTGCGCTGCAGACGTTCGTGATCGTTGGGGGGGTGACGCGGTTGATCCCCCTGACGGGCATCACGCTGCCGTTCGTGAGCTACGGGGGATCCAGCCTTGTGGCGAACTTCGTGATCCTGGCGTTGTTGGTGCGCGTGTCGGGGGGACCGTGGACGCGCGAGCCACGCGGGCCGAGCGAGCCGCGCGAGCCGCGCGGGCCGCGCGAAGCGCGCCCGGCGAAGGAGCCCCTGTGGATCTCCAAGAAGAAGCAGACCGCCGCATCGCCCGGGGAGACCGCGTGAACAGGCGCATCCGGCGACTGGGCATCGGCCTGCTCGCCCTCTTCGCGCTGTTGTTCGGACAGATCGCGTACGTGCAGGTGTTCGCGGCGAGTTCGATCAGCCAGAACCCGGCGAACGCCACGCGGCAGTACATCGCCGAGTACCGCATCCAGCGCGGCCCCATCCTGGCCGCCGACGGCACCGCGATCGCCATCAGCAAGCGCGCGAAGGGCGCCTCCATCTACAAGTACCAACGCTTCTATCCCCAGGGGAACCTCTTCGGCCAGATCACCGGCTACTACTCGCGCGTCTACGGCACCAGCGAACTCGAACACTCGATGAACCCATACCTGTCGGGGAGCGATCCCTCGCTCGCGGTCTCGACGCTCTCGGACCTGGTGCTCGGGCGCCCGCGCAAGGGCGGGACCGTCATAACCACCCTGCAACCATCGCTCCAACGGCTGGCGCAGCAGGCGCTCGGCACCCAGCAGGGCGCGGTGGTCGCCGTCGACCCCACCACCGGCGACGTCCTGGCTATGTACTCCAACCCCGCCTACGACCCGAGCGCTCTCTCCGACCCCAGTTCGACCAGGCAGACCGATGCGTGGAACTCATTGACGAAGGATCCGAACCAGCCGCTGCTCCCCCGCGCGAACGCCGAGCTGTTCCCGCCCGGGTCGACGTTCAAGATCGTCACGGCGGCCACGGCGCTGGGGGCGGGCTTCGCCCCGCAGAGCATCTGGCCGAGCCCGCACACGCTGCAGCTGCCCGGCAGCACCGCGACCATCCAGAACTTCGGCGGGGAGTACTGCAACGGCGGTGCGTCACAGGTCACGATGCTCGAGGCCTTCACCGAGAGCTGCAACGTGATCTTCGGGGAGATCGGGCTGAAGGTCGGCGCGGACGCGCTCTCGGCGCAGGCACAGGCGTTCGGGTTCTGTTCGATCAACCCGCCCACGCAGGTCTCGTGCCCGCAGAACCCCATCCCGTTCTCGGACCCGCCGTTCGGCGTGACGTCGGCGGCCGGCCGATTCCCCGCCGCGTCCTACTTCGCCTCGCGCCAGCCGGCGCTGGCCATCAGCGCCATCGGCCAGGACAACGACCTGGCGAACCCGCTCCAGATGGCATTGGTCTCCGGGGCCGTCGCCAACGGCGGCGTGCTGATGCAGCCG
>JANXVR010000039.1 GCA_025351565.1 Actinomycetes bacterium | reverse complement strand
GTTCGCCTTGAGTGCGGCGTCGATCTTCGGTGCTCCCAGCTGTGCATCCAATCCTGAGATGGCCTTCGTGACGTCGGCGGGCGGCGCAGTGACCTTGTTGGCGGTCGCGTACTTGTTGACATACACACTCTGGATCAGGTAACCCAGCGCTTGGCGGTTGCAGGCTGCGGCGTCGAATACCGGGGTGGAGGTCGCGCTGGCAGGTGCGGTGGCACCGCACTGGGACCCGTTGATCGACGCGATGAACTTGAAGGTCTTCACTTCGCTTGCAAGCTGGGCGACGGTGATGGTGGTGGAGCCGACCTTCGCGGCGTTCGACGGATCCTGGCCGGAAGAGCTTGATCCGGAACATGCGACAGCCAGGAGCGAAAGGATCAGGGCAGGGGTAAGGAGACGCCAGGGAGTCTTCACGATGCCGACCACTGTACTAGCAGGTTCGTGACAGGGCCTGCTCAGGCGTCTTCCACGGCGGTGAGCAACATCTTCTCCACAGCTCTGGCCAGATCCGCGCCGAACACCCGCTCGGGAACCAGGTTCAAGGTGCGCTTGGCGTCGTGGTAGGTGGCCTTGAAGACCCGCTCCTCAAGATCGGGCAGGAGCCGCGGGGGGATGGCAACCGGCGTGAGACGAACCTGGTCCTTGTACGTGATGACCTCCTCCACACCCAGGCGGGCGCACGTCACGCGCAGCGAGCCGATCGCGAAGAGGGTTACCACCTCCGTCGGGAGGGCGCCGTAACGGTCCACCGTCTCATCGTGGATGGCCGTCAGGGTCTCGTGATCGCCCGCCAGGCCGATCCGCCGGTACAGCTCCAGCCGAAGCGATTCCTGCGCCACCCACCCCGGCGGGATGAACGCCTTCACCGGTAGATCGATGCGCAGGTCCTTCTCCACCGGGATGTCCTCACCCTTGAGTTCGGCGACAGACTCCGCCAAGAGCCGGGCGTAGGCGTCGAAGCCGATGGCCGCGATGTGACCGTGCTGCTCCGCGCCCAGGATGTTGCCCGCCCCGCGGATCTCCAGGTCCCGCAGCGCGATCTGGAACCCTGACCCCAAGGCTTGATGCTTCGCGATCGTGGCCAGGCGTTCGTGCGCCTCCTCCGACATCTCCCGCTGCGGCGGGAAGAACATGTAGGCGAACGCGCGCTCGCTGGAGCGCCCGACGCGCCCGCGCAGTTGGTACATCTGCGCCAGCCCGAGCAGATGCGCGGAGTCGACGATCAGCGTGTTGGCGTTCGGCACGTCCAGCCCGGACTCGATGATCGTCGTGCTGACCAGGATGTCCGCGTCGCGTTCCCAGAACCGGACCATCTGCTTCTCCAGCTGATCTTCGTCCATCTGGCCGTGCGCAACGGCGATGCGAGCCTCGGGGAGCTGCTCATGGATCCACGCGGCTTGCCGGTCGATCGTGGCCACTCGGTTGTGGACCCAGAAGATCTGTCCCTCGCGCAGGAGTTCCCGCTTCACGGCGCCGATCGCCAGGCCTTCGTCGTAGCTGCCCACGTAGGTGAGGACGGGCTGGCGGTCTTCGGGCGGGGTGTCGATCGTGCTCATCTCGCGGATGCCGGTGAGCGCCATCTCCAGCGTGCGAGGGATGGGCGTAGCGGTCATCGTGAGGACGTCGACGTGCGCGCGCAGCTTCTTCAAGCGCTCTTTGTGCGCCACACCGAACCGCTGCTCCTCGTCCACCACCAGCAGGCCGAGATCCTTGAACTTCACGTCCGAGGAGATGAGCCGATGCGTCCCGATCACCACGTCGACGCTCCCGCTGGCCGCCGCCGCCAAGACCTTCTGCTGCGTGGGGGCGTCCACGAACCGGGACAGCATCGCCACCTTCACCGGGAACGGGGCGAAGCGTTCGCTGAAGGTGTTGAAGTGCTGCTCCGCCAGCAGCGTGGTGGGGACCAGGATGGCGACCTGCTTTCCCTCCATCACCGCCTTGAACGCCGCGCGCACCGCGATCTCCGTCTTGCCGAACCCCACGTCCCCGCAGACCAGCCGGTCCATGGGCTTGGGTAGTTCCATGTCTCGCTTCACGTCATCGATCGCGATGAGTTGGTCGCCCGTCTCCTCGTGGGGGAACGCGTCCTCCAGTTCTCGCTGCCACGGTGTGTCCGGCCCGAACGCATGTCCCGGCACCGCCATCCGCACGCTGTAGAGCCGAACGAGTTCCCCGGCCATATCCTTTACGGCCTTGCGAACCTTGCCCGTGGCGCGGGCCCAGTCGGTGCCACCCATCCGATGAAGGCGGGGAGCGTCGCCGCCCAGGTACCGTGCGACCATGCCGACCTGGTCGCTGGGCACATAGAGCTTGTCGCCCTCGGCGTACTCCAGGATCAGGTAGTCGCGTTCGCTCCCTGCGAGCGCTCGGTGCGTGATCCCGGCGTACCGGCTCACGCCGTGGATCCGGTGGACGGCGAAGTCCCCGGGCTCCAGTTCGTCCCCGACGGCATCGGTACGGCGCTTGGTGAACCGCGGCGCGCTGCGCGTGTGCCGCCGGGACCCGAAAAGGTCCTCTTCGGTCGCCACCGCGAGCTTGGCCGACGAGAATACGAACCCGTTCCGCAGCGGCGCTTCGACGGTCTCGAGGCCGGGGATGTCGCCGACCACTTCGCCGATCCGGTTCAACGAACCGTGGCCGACCGCCGTCAGGACGATCCGATAGCCGATCGCGGACAGTTCGACCAGGCGCTTGGCCAGCTCGGCTGCGTTGCCCTGGGCCGACCCCCAGGACGCGAGCCCGGCGGGCTGCCCTTCCGTGAACTCGGTCAGGTGCAGCCGGACATGTGCGGCGAGCGCCTCTTCCAGGGGGCGCACGGCCGGCGGGCCCGGCCACGACAGGGCGGTCGCCAGCGCGTCGGCTTCCTCGAGCGCCTGCCGCGCGCGGTCCTGGGTTCGCGTGGCTTCCGTCACCACGACCCACGAACCCTCCGGAAGGAGTTCGGCGGGCGTGGGGAGATGATCGAACACCAGCGGAGCGAGCGACTCGGCTCCCTCGGCGTGGAGACCGTCGGCCAGACGCTGGAGGCCGTCGCGGATCCGGTCGGTCATCTCAGGCGCGAGGGCGCCTGCCCGGGCGCGGACCGCCGCGTCGACGACAAGCTCACGAACCGGCGGAACGCGAGCCAGCGTCACCGCCTGCGAGGAGAGCTGTGTCGAGGGAACGAACTCGCGGATCGACTCGACCTCGTCCCCCAGGTACTCCAGACGCACGGGGCGCCGGGCGGTCCCCGGGAAGATGTCCGCGACCCCACCGCGAACCGCGAACTCACCCCGATGTTCGACGATGTCGCTCCGCGTATAGCCGAGTTCCTCGAGCCGTTCGGCCAGGGCGTCGGGCGGCAGTTCGGATCCCGGCACTAGCTCGAGCGGCGGCACGGCCCCCAGCGTCGGGATCAGTCCCTGCATGGCGGCCAGCGCCGGAGCGACCACGACGAACGCCCCGGTCGCCGCGCGCAGACGCGCGACCGCGTCGGCGCGACGCGCGGCCACCTCCGGCGAGGGTGAGATCCCTTCATACGGGAGGGCCTCCCACGCCGGGAGCACCGCCACTCGATCGGGGCCGAGCCACGCTTCCAGCGAAGGAGCGAGCGCGTCGGCCTCGTGAGGACCCGGGGTCACCGCCAGGATCGGGGTTGCCAACGCGACCGCGAGCCCCGCGATCAGGAAGTCCCCCCCTGCCTCCGCACGCGCCGTGACGGGCCGGTCGCGGGACAGGAGCAGCCGCTCAAACGGCTCCGAGGCGACCAACGTCTCCAGCAGGTGTTCCAGGCTCAACCCAACCTCCACAACGCGAAGCGCCCCGGCCGCGGCGCGACGGGGCAACGTGCGAGGGAGTCTACGGCCGGAGCCGGGCAGCGTTCAGACGACGCGCAGGCGGCCGGAGCTGTCCGGCGGGGAGGGCTGGTGCATGGCGTTGGGGTCTCGGACGGAGAGCCAGCGCCAGAATTCGTCGGCGGGGATCGGGCGGCTGAAGAAGTAGCCCTGGGCTTCGTCGCAGCCGTAGCTGGCCAGCAGGTCCCAGGTCTCGCGATCCTCCACACCCTCGGCGACCACCTGCAGGCCCAGGTTCTTCCCCAGCTCTACGGTGGCGCGCACGATCATCGCGTCGTTCGTGTCATTCAACATGTTCATGACGAACGAACGGTCGATCTTGATCTCTTGGATGGGCAGTCGCTTCAGGTGCGAGAGCGACGAGTATCCGGTCCCGAAGTCGTCGATGGACAGATTCACGCCGACATCGCTGATGGCGTCGAGCACGCCCGTGGAACGGCCCGAGTCCGCCATGAGGAAGCTTTCGGTCAGCTCCACCTTGAGGAACGCCGGAGGCACTTCGTAGCGGTTCAGGATCTCCGCGATCTGATCCGGCAAGTGACCGTCCAGCAACGACCGAACGGAGATATTCACGGCCACCTGCAGCCGCACACCTCTGTCGGCCCACTCCCGCCATTGCCGCATCCCTTCCTCCAGCACGAACGCTGTGAGCGGGCGAAGCAGCACGGTCTTCTCCACCAGGGGGATGAACTCGTCGGGCGGCACCAATCCAAGCTCGGGGTGCTGCCAACGGATCAGGGCCTCGGCGCCCGCCACCTTGCCGTCCGAGAGCCGAACCTTCGGCTGGTAGTAGAGGACGAACTCGCCGCGCTCCAGCGCCGGGCGCACGTGGCTGACGAGCGCCAAACGCGCCGGGCTGTCGCGGTCGAAATCGCGTTTGTAGACCTCGAAGCCCCCGCCTGCCTCCTTCGCCGCATACATGCTCACGTCGGCGCGTCGAAGAAGGGTTTCCGCGTTGTGGCTGTGCTCGGGATAGAGGGCGATCCCCACGCTCCCGGAAACGTCTAGCGCCAGCCCCTCCACCGTGATCGGATGCTCGAGTTCCTCCATCAGCCGTTCGGCGATCTTGACAGCCACCGACTCCTCGGGGAGATCGGGCAACCAGATCCCGAACTCGTCGCCGCCGAGGCGGGCCATCATGTCTCCGGGGCGGAGCACGGTGGCAAGACGCGGGCCGATCTCGGTCAGCAGCATGTCCCCGAAGTGGTGGCCGAGGGTGTCGTTGATCTCCTTGAAGTGGTCCAGGTCCATCAGCATGACCGCGATCCCACCACCGACCGCCGACGCGTTCTCGATCGCCTCGGCGAGCTTCTGCTGGAACAGCACGCGGTTGGGCAGTCCCGTCAGCGAGTCGTGGAGTGCCTGGTGTTCGTTCTCGGCCTGCTTGACGGCGAGCTCCTGCGTGGCCACCTGCAGCGAGTGGGTTCGCTGGAACATCTGCCTCGCGAACGCCAGCGGAGCCATGAACACGAAGATGGCCCACGGCCCGAGCGACTTGAACGACAGCGCAACCAAGACGCTGAAGAGTGCGAGCCCCATGTAGGAGAGGATGAACTCACCGAACACCCCCGAGTGCATCTCGCGGATGACCGTCTTGACCGGTTGATCCAGCTTCACGTGGACGTGGATCGCCACGAGCAACATGTTGACGCTGTATCCCGCCACCGCAGCTAGCAGCACCGAGACGACCAGCACATACCAGCGTGAGGACCCCAGGCTCGCCGCTCGATGGAAAAGGAAGCTCTCGACCACGACCGCCACGCCCACCTGGGCTCGGTTGAAGAGCGCCCTTGTGAACGGGACGGTCCCGTGCAGCTCCCGCGAATCGCTGCTTCCCAGGAGCGCCACCGCGGCCGCGACCGGGGCCGCGTACAAGATGGCAACCGCGAGCTCCAACGGGAAGCTCAGACTGAAGCTCTCCTCCACCTCCGTAGGCACGGGCAGAAGGTCCACCATCGCGATCGCCCCGATCCACAGGAGCAACTCCCAGTCGCGGAACTCAGCCTGGCGACTCACGAACGCGGCGACGATGAAGCAGAGGATCGGAAGATAGACGCCTGCTTCGTAGAGATGCAGCACCGTCCTGAGGCGTCGTTGCCGCTTCGGATCGGGAGCGAGGATGAGGTCATCGCTCGCTCGGCGAGCCTGTTCCCGATCGGCTCGGCGTCGCTCGGCCGTGGTCCGATCGGGGGCCGTCGCGCGGAGGCTAGGCTCGCTCATCCGCACCCCCCGCCACCATGTCGGGCGCGGCGAGAGCCTGCGGCACATCGTCGGGACGGCGCCGCATCGCCGCCACGATGAGCACGATCACGCCACCGTAGGTGAAGAGATCCCCGAGACTGACCGACTGCGACACCGGCGGTGGGATCGCGATGACGTCGGCGAGGAACGTGAGGTCGTCTGAAGTATTGATCAGATGATGCTTCGCGCCGCCGTCGTGTTCCAAGGCTGGCAACGTGGCCTGTTGTCCTGAATCGATGAGCGATCGACCACTGACGGGCATCCCGCCATTCACCGCGATGACGGTGAAGTTCAAGATGATCCCCACGGCGATGATCGCGAATCCAGTCACTTTCAGGTTCATGAAGGCGAATACCAGCAGCAACACGAACGACGCGTAGAGCATGTAGACGGGCCAGCGGTTCCCCGGTACCGGAGCCAGCTGCATGACGAGCCCCACCAAGGCCAGAGGGAACCACCGGACCTTGATCCCGGATAGTTGCGAAACCCTGCCGCCCAGCAGGTAGCCCAGGCCGATGGCCACAACGAACGCCACGAGCACCAATCTCATACGTACTCCATCGGACCGACCTTCACGCTCCTGAACCGTTGGCGGAGGGGAATATGGCGGGCTCCCCGCAAGGGCTGATCGAACCAACCCGAAGGGGAATTGTGCTCAGAAAGACATCGCCCCCGACGGAGCACCGTCGGGGGCGATGTTTCGGGGGGGGAACGCTGTTCAGTTCGCCTTCCACCCGGCGCCAACCGCGAGCGCGAGCGCTGCGAGGGAGCCCAGAACGTAGCACGTGTACTTGATCCGACTGCGCATCTCAGTTCTCCTTCCCATCACTCGGGTTAGTTGGCCTTCCACCGGGCACCGGCGGCAAGCAACAGCGTCGCCAGCACGGCTCCTTGCAGCATCAGGTGCCGCCACGACGTGAGCTTCGTACGCATATTTCCACCTCCTACCCTTCCTGGTCCTTCGGTAACAGATGCAGCATCGGCGTTTCCGGGCGCCAAAACATCGGGCCACGGTCGCGAAGATAGGTAGGCTGCCCCACAAGCGGTAGGGAGGAAGGAACTACCCCGATACCCGAGGAAGGCTAGGTCGAAGGTCCGAGACCTATGCCGCAGGCCCGGTGCCGTTGAACCGGTCTTGGGTCTTGGCCAGACCCTCGATGACCAGGGACGACACGCCGTCCGCCGCGTCGACGATCAGGAGTGCGACCTCCGCCTGTTCCCGCTTGGTGAACCGATCCAACACGAAGTCTGCCGGATCTTGCCTTCCGTGGGGGCGGCCGATCCCGCACCTGACCCGGAAGAAGTCGGGCGAGCGAATCGCGGACTGGAGGGACTTCAGCCCGTTGTGGCCGCTGTTACCCCCACCCTGCTTCACCCGCAAGGTCCCGAAGGGGATATCGAGTTCGTCGTGAACAGCGATGAGCCGGGCAGGCGGAACGTCGAACTTCCCGGCCAGGCCGGCGAAGGCGGGGCCGGAGTCGTTCATGTAGCGCAGCGACTTGGCCAACAGCACCTGCTGCGTGCCGATGCGGATCTCCGCGGTTTCCACCGGCAGGAAGCGCGTCTTGCGGAAGCGGCCGCCTTCCGCGGCTGCCAGAGCATCCACGACCGAGGCGCCGATGTTGTGCCTGGTTCCCGCGTAGCGCTCACCGGGATTGCCGAGTCCGGCGACCAGCCAGACCATCGCTTAGCTCTCGCCGCCCTCCGCGGGAGCAGCCTCTGCCTGGTCCGAGGGAGCAGCCTCTGCGGGTGCCTCGGCATCCGGGGCTTCGACCGCTTCGGCGCCTTCGGCCCCAGGGGTCGACAGGTCGGCCTCCGTGCGGAGCGCCGCCGGCGTGATGATGGAGATGACCGAGGTCTCGGGGTCGGTGAGGATCGTCGCGCCCTTGGGGGCCGACAGGTCGCCCACGCGAAGCATTTCGCCGAGCTGCATAGCGGTGATGTCGACCTCGATGCGTTCCGGCACGTCCTGCGGGAGACATTCGACCTCGACCTCGCGCAGGTGGTGCTCGACCACGCCGCCGGCTTTCACGCCTTCGGCATCGCCCGTCTCGGTGACTTCGACCATGACCTTGATGGTCTCGTCACGGCTGACCGCCAGGAAGTCGATGTGGATGAAGCTGCCGCGGATGTGGTCGCGCTGGACCTCCCGCGGGATGGCGAGATGGCTGGACCCGTCGATCTCGAGCCCGATCAGGGCGTTGGAGCCGCCGCCGTGATGGAAGAGGTGGAGGAGTTCCTTGCTGTTGACGGACAGCGAGATGGGCTTCTCGCCGTGCCCGTACAGCACTCCCGGCACCCGGCCTGCGGCGCGCAGCTTCCGCGCCACACCCTTGCCGGCTTCTTCACGTCGCAGCGCTACGAGTTTCGTTTCCATGATCGAAGGGTCCTTGGAGTCGGGGTCGAGGTGGGAGAACCCCAGGATTGTACCGATACGCTGCCGGACCGACCTGCGGGGCTGCTCGCCCGTCCCCGCCGCGATGGAGGGCGCGCGATACTTTCCCGGCCGCTGACGCGTCTTTACGACTGAGATGCAGGAGACGATCCCTTTGGCAACGAACGAACCGCCGCCGACCGAACACCCATCGGGTCGGGCGGACCGGTTGGACGACCTCTACGCGCGCCACGCAGCCGCGGGGATGCGCCTGGCGTTCCTCCTGACGGGAGACCGCCACCAGGCCGAGGACCTCATGCAGGAGGCGTTCGTTCGATGCGTGGGGCGGTTCCGCCACCTGCGGGTTCCCGACACGTTCGACGCATACCTGCGCCGGGCCATCGTGAACCAGCACACGAGCGGCCTGCGCCACAAGCGCGTCGAACGGACGTGGCTCGCACGTCATGGGGCGGCGTCGGCCACTGCGGCCGCGCGCGGCACCACCATCCCGGACATCGCCGCGCGAGAGGATCTCTGGCGCGCGCTCACCGGGCTCCCGTCCCGCCAGCGGGCCGCGCTCGTCCTCCGCTACTACGAAGACCTGTCCGAACAGCAGACGGCGGCGGTGCTCGGTTGCACCGTCGCCGCCGTCAAGTCACTGGTCGCGCGAGGGTCCGAGACCTTGCGCACGCGTCTTATGCCCGAGCGAGGTGAGCCATGAACGACCTGGAACGCACCCTGCGTGAACTGCTCGAAACCAAGGCGAAGGAGGCCACGGTGGACCAGCACATCCCGGACGCGATCCGCACTCGTGGACGCCGCCGTCAAGTAGGGGTCGTGCTGGCGAGCGCGCTCACCGCTGCGGCGCTGATCTCCGCTTCAGTCGTCGGGATCAACGCGCTGCGAGGCGGCCACCACCCGGTTCCCGCGGTGTCGTCGGTCACCGTCGAACCCTCCGCGGCGACCCGCACCATCACGATCCAGGGGTTCACGTTCACGTCTCCTTCCAACTGGGTCGTCGAGGATCTGTGGCCCGAGGTTTGCTCGATGGTCCCCACCGGGACCTGCCAGACGCCGTCCGGGGTGTTCGGCCAAGGTGCTCTCACCGCGCGAGCCCAGGGCGCGCCGGTCCTAACCGTGGCGAACTACGACGTCGGGCTTCCACCTGGCGGCACCACCCCCGTGGACAACACCTGTCCGCCGGCGCCGCCGGCCATGGGCGCGGCGCTCTATGTCGCGCTCGACACGGGGGCTGCGTTCGGCAAGGGCCCTGGCTTGCCCGCGACCCTCCATCTCTCCGACACGCCGTCCAATGGTCCGTGTGGTCTCGGACACTATGCCGCGCCTGCCCTCCCCATCGATGGGCACCGCTACTTCGCATTCGCGACGGCGGGAGCCGGTGCCTCGGCCACGACGCTGACGCAGATCGAAGCTGCGTGGAACCACCACATGGTGGCTGCGGTCCGCCCACCCCCTCCGAGCTGGACGGGGCCGAGCCCTCCCCTCTACGCCCCCGCCGGGAACGCGGGTCCCGGATACGTCCTGGCCACGGGCACGATCGCGGGCATCCCCTGGCAGCTTGAGCAGAACTCCCCCAGCCTCGCGGGAGGGGCGACCAGCCTCCAGAACGCCAGCGACGTGCTGTCTCTTCACGCAAGCGAGCAGCGAGCCAGCGGGCTCCGCTCCTCCCAGCTCGCCAGCACGAACCTGAGGCGTTCCGGGGCGTTCTACATCGGCACTGCCGATGGTCCCCGGGCCCTCCAGGTGCTGTTCGGTGAGATCGATCCGTCGGTTTCGTCAGTGAGCTACCTGGGGCCGCACGGCGGCCGCCTTCTCACCGTTCCGCTGATCACGCCATCGCCGCTCGTGCACGCGGCCGTCAACGTGTTCGCCGTGACTGTCCCGGCCGGTGGGCAGGCGTTCTGGCAATCGCCCACGGGTGACACGGGGAGCTCGATCCCGACGGTCATCATGTCCGACCACCGCGGCACGGTCGGTTACGACCTGCGCGCGTATCAGAAGGACGGGGTGGTATGCATCCGCCTGGATCTGACCGGGCAGGTTCTGGGCTCCTCGTACAACCAGTGCCAGACCCAGGTCGCCAGCCCGAACGTGACGTGGGTCCCCGCCTCGGGGCGATACCGGGGCACGAGCAAGAACGGCGACTACTACGTCCTGGGATTCGTACCCGCAGGGGTGGCGGCCGTGCGTGCGACGTGGACGAGGGGGCCCGCAGGGCCGGGCACGGCGACCGACTCGTCGCTCACGGCGCTGCCGCCCGGACTGCCCGCGGGGGGAGCCCACGTCTTCCTCCTCCGCGTCGTCGTTGGTGGCCGCCCCCTCCTGGAGTTCCTGGCCGCCGACGGCAGTGTGGTTACCGATTCGGTCGGCGGCCTGCCACGGATCCAGGCCAGCCTGTCGCCCTCGCCCTAGACCTGGTTGGCGCCGTTGAAGATCTCGCTGACGCTGGCGTCCTCGAACACGGCGCGCAGGCCGCTCGCGATGAGCGGGGCGATGGAGAGCACCCGCAACTTGGCGAAGCTCCGTTCGTCCGGGATCGGGACGGTGTTGGTCACCACGACCTGTTCGATGGGAGCTTCCTCCAGGGCTTGACGTGCTTTGCCGCTGAAGATGCCGTGGGTGGCACCGACGAAGATGGGACCCGCTCCCATCTCGGCCAAGGCGTGGACGCCCTTGGAGATCGTGGCTGCGGTGTCGATCATGTCGTCGACGATCACGCACGGACGGCCCTCGACCTCACCGACCACGGCCATCTCCTCGATCTTGTGGGCCTCGTGGCGGCTCCGCCGCTTGTAGAGGAACGCGAGGTCAGCGTGCAGGTACTCGCGGAGCTTCTCCGAGGTCTTGATCCGGCCTGCGTCGGGGGCGACGACCACCAGGTCGTCGCCGTGCAGGCCGAGTTCGTCCCTGAAGTGGTTGGCCAGGATCGGTAGCGCCGTCAGGTGATCGAACGGGCAGTCGAAGTACCCCTGGATCTGGCCGGAGTGCAGGTCCACGGAGACCACGCGGTCTGCGCCGGCGGTACTGAGGAGATCCGCGACCAGCTTGGCGGAGATGGGTTCGCGCGAGAGCGCTTTGTGGTCCTGGCGGCTGTAGCCGTAGTAGGGGATGACCGCGGTGATGCGCTTGGCCGACGCGCGCTTCATGGCGTCGATCATGATGAGCTGCTCCATGAGAGCTTCGTTCACCGGCTCATAGTGGGTCTGCACGACGAACACGTCGGCCCCACGAACGCTCTCCTCGGCACGGAAATAGATCTCGCCGCTGGCGAAGCGCCGGAGCTGCGCCGGGCTCACGGGGATGCCCAGGCAATCGGCGATCTCGTGACTGAGCGCCGGGTGGATGGTGCCGGTGAACAGCATCATCCGCTTCTTCGTGATGATCTCCACGACTACTTCCCCTCCATCTTCTGGCGGTTCGCGGCATCCTTCTTCTTGCGGTACCCGGGGACCTCGCGTTGCTCCCCGCGCTCCACGGCGAGCGAACCCGCCGGGACGTCCTTCGTGATGACCGAGCCGGCGCCCGTGGTGGCGTCCTTGCCCACGGTTATCGGCGCGATGAGCATGGTATCGGAGCCGATGCTCGCGCCGTCCTGGATGATGGTCACCTGCTTCTTGTACCCGTCGTAGTTCACGGTGACGGCCCCCGCACCGACGTTCACGCCCTCCCCGATGACGGCATCCCCCACGTACGCCAGGTGCGCCACCTTCGAGTTCCGGCCGATCTTCGCCGCCTTCAGATCGACGAACGCCCCAGCGCGCGCGCCGGTGGCCAGCTCGCACCCCGGGCGCAGCCGGGCGTACGGCCCGACGCTCGTGTCCTTCCCGAGCTTGGACTTCAGCACCACGGCGAACGTCACAACGGCGCCATCGCCCACGGTCGAATCTACGAGGCGGCTGGAGGGACCGATGTCGCACCCCGCGCCGATCTTGGTCGCGCCCTCCAGGAATGTGTTCGGACGTATCACCGTGTCGGCACCGATCTTCACGTCGATGTCGATGTAGGTGGTGTTCGGATCGATGAGCGTGACGCCGTTCGCGAGATGGTCAGCGTTGATGCGCGTGCGGATGACGCGCTCGACGGCCGCGAGGCCGCCGCGGGAGTTCAGGCCGAGGGTGCCGCCCGTGTCCGCGGTCAGGACCTCTACCCGCTCGCCCTTGTGCAGGATCACGGAGATCGCGCGGTTCACGTAGTACTCGTGCTGGCGGTTGTTCCGGTCGAGGATCGGAAGGGTGGCGAACAGGATGTCGCGCCGGAAGACGATCCAGTTGGTGCCCACCTCGCGGATCCGGCGCACCTCCGCGCTCGCGTCGATGCCTTCGATGACGTCCACGAGCCGTCCGTCCTCGCGGACGATGCGCCCGTAGCCGCCGGGCTCGTCCAGCACGGTGGAGATGAGCGATGCCGTCGCCTTGCGCCGCCGATGGAGCGACACGAGCGCCCGGACGTCCTCGGGACGAACCGGGTCGAAGTCGCCGTTCGCGATGAGGACCTCGTCGGACCTGCCGACGGCCTTCTCGGCCATGAGGACTGCGTGACCGGTCCCGAGTTGTTCCGTCTGTTCGACGAACACCGGTGCCGGCATGATGCCCCAGCTCTTCACGGCTCCGCGGACGTCGTCGCCACCGTGGCCGACCACGACGACGATCTTCGTGGGGCGGGCTGCGAGGGCGGCGTTCAGGACATGCCAGAGCGCAGGCTTCCCACAGACTGGGTGCAAGACCTTGGGTGTGCTGGACTTCAAGCGTTTGCCCTTACCTGCCGCCAGGATCACGGCGGTCAAGGTGCGGGAGGTCTTCTTCTCGGCCAACCCGTGCGCCTTCGGTCGAGGGACCCACATGGTCGCACATCCAGGCGCCCCGCGACGAGCCTCCGGGCCTTAACCCGAGGGTCGCGCGTGACGACAACCCCCATATGTCCACGTCCGAAGCTGGGCTGCCCCGCGAGCACCCCGGGCGGCGGCGCGCCCTCGTTGGCCTCGCCTTCGCGGTCGCGTTGGCCGTCTATGTGGGGGTCCGGCACGGATCGACGTCGGTGTGGCCCGCGACGTTCACCGGAGCGTGCCAGCGGCTCAGGGACTCCGGACTCACCCTGACCTCCAAGGACTGGTTCTGTCAGCAAGCGCCGTGGACGCGAACGGCCGCGAACCTGGCCGGGAACGCGCTCATCTGGCTCACCTTCGTGGTGCCATGTGCGATCCTCGCGGCGACCGGCCGCCGGTTCACCGCGCTGCTCCCGATGCTCTCCGCCCCCTTCTTCACCATCTCCTTCATCGACATCCGCGTTCGCTGGTGGGGGACCGACTACTGGCCCGTGAACCGCGGCGCGGCGGTGGCCCTGAACATGCTGTGCATCGCGCTGCCGGTCGCCGCAGTCGGGTGGGCGAGCCGGTCGCGACTATCGCGCCCCGGCACGGATCCGACGACGGTGTCAGTGTTCGTCTCGGGCGCCGTGTTGTTGTTGCCCACGTATCTGTCCCTCGTGGTCGCGCGGCATCTCTTCACAGGGGTCGACCTGCAAGAGGGGCCGACGTGGGTCGCGATGCTGCCGATCGTCGTGTTCGCTGCGTTGCTCGGTCCCAACCGGAAGTGGTGGCCGTGGTCGATCGCGCCGGTTGCGGTGCTCCTCAGCTTCGGACCCACCGTCGCCGTCATCTGGGCGCCGTCCTCCTTCGATATCTGGACGCTCTTCGGCCATGTCCTGCCGCTCGCGCTCGTGGGCCTGACGTGGACAGCGTGGTGGCCGCTCTCCGTGTGGCTCACGGCGCGCGTGCGAGCGCGCCGGGCAGCGGTCCCGGACCCCGAACGCACCCTCGCCGTTCCGATCGAGACGGTCGACTCCGCGCAGGTGCCCGCCCCGGCGCCTGCCGCTGACCCGGCGAGACGGGCGCCACTCGTGCGCCCCGGCGTTGTGCTGAACTCGCTCGCGATCGTCTTGGTGGCGGTCTCGATGATCGCGTTCCGCGCTGATCCATCCGGGGCCGAACTCGGCACGTCGCTCCCCACGTTCCTCGGTGTACGCGCCAACTGGCAGGACGTGCGCGCGAGGATGGATCTGCGTCAAGGGATGGCCGCGATGGACCGGTACGCGGCGCAACACGGGAGCTACCTCGGCACCGACGCGGCGATCGGGGTCACGCTCGACCCCTCGCTCGCCTGGACAGATCTGTCAGCCCTTTCCGGCCACACGGACGGGCGGGTCAACGCGCTCGTCATGGTCGTGCCCGCGCACGGTGCGCTGATGCGGATCGGGGCCCTGAGCGCGAGCGGCACGGCGTTCTGCGTCGGCAGGGCCGGACCGAACGCGCCGCTCACCTACTCGGCCGCGACGATGCCGCCGACCGGCCGCTCCACTGAGCGGGACCGGCTGCGCGCGGCGCTCGCGACATGCGGCGACGCCCCGTGGTCGGCGAGCCTCCTCAACACGGTGCCGGTCGGGTCACTCTGCGACGGCCGCAACGGCCCGGATGAGGGATACATCATGTGCCGCGTCGTGCAGGCGCTCGGGGTCGGCATCCTCTCGCACGCCAAACCGCAGTAGTCACGTCCGAGGCGGCAGGCCCTTCCCTAAATAGCAGATCCGCGTGCCCGCGCGGCGACTGCTCCGCGTACTCCGCGTACCCACGGCGCACGTAGAAGTCCGCCGTCTGGAACGAATGCGACGACAGGATCATCTGTCCTCAGCCGCGTGCGCTGGCCTCTTCTTCGGCGGCACCGATGAGTCGCGAAAGCCACACCCAACCTCCTCGTCAAGGTAAGCCAAACTTCCTTTTTCACTCTTCTCCGTGGTTCCGGGGGGAGGGATCGAACCTCCATGCCAGGCTTCAAAGGCCTGTGTCCTACCATTAGACGACCCCGGACGGCACCATCGATTATGACGGGCGCGGGCGCCGGGTCGCCACGACCCAGCGGCGTCAGTCCGGCGGGCCCGTCACCACCATCGACCCGGGGACCCGGTCGGCGATCGTGTCCGCGTGGATCATGTGCGGAGCCAGGGCGACCACCGTCGGTCCGCTCCCCGACACGAACGCCGCTTCGGCGCCTGCGGCCAGGAACGCGTCGCGAACCTGGGCGATCTCAGGATGGTGCTCGATGACCCCCGCCTCGAGATCGTTGAAGACACATGCGCCGAGGGTCCGGGTCGCGCCGGTCTCCAGGGCAGCGACGACCACACCGCCGTCGGGACCGCTCCTGGCACCGCGTTCGTCCCACCACCGATAGGCGTCTGCGGCGCTCACCTGAAAGTCAAGCGTCTTGACTATCCACGGTGTGGTGGTGGCGTAGATGGGATGCAGCACCTCTCCGCGCCCCCGCGCAAGGACGGGCCCTCCCGCAAGCATCGCCGGGACATCCGATCCGACGTGGGCCCCGATCTCTGCCAGACGCGCGCCGCCGAACCCACACGCCCAGAGTTCGTTGAGGGCGTGAAGGACGGCGGCGGCATCGGCGGATCCCCCGGCCATCCCTCCGGCCACCGGGATCCGCTTCACGATGTGCAGATGCGCGCCGCTCCGGTCGGTATCGACGCCGGCCGCCTGCGCCAGGGTCCGGGCGGCCACCAGCGCCAGGTTGCTGTCCGGGTCGGCCAGGTGGAGCCGGGCCACCACGGAGGGTTCACCCTCGAGTTCGAGGGTCAGGCCACTGGCCGGCTCCACGGTCACCGTGTCGAAGAGGGAAACGGGCAGGACCAAGGTCTCGATATCGTGGTAGCCGTCGGGACGCGGGCCCAACACCCGGAGGAAGACGTTGATCTTGCCGTGGGCCCTGCGGGTGATCGGCCGGTTCATGCCGGGATCTGCTCGGCGATGCGGGCGAACGCCGCCAGCGCGAGCTCCTCGGGCCGCTGGGAGGAGCCGACGCCGCTATCGGCCAGAACCCGGTCTGCCGTTTCGAGGTCAAGTCCCAAACGCCGGAGGGCGTTACGCATGGTCTTGCGTCGCTCGGCGAAGGCGACGTCGATCACGCGCCAGAGCCTCGTGCGATCGATGGCTACGGGGGGCTCAGCCAGCCGGTCCAACCGGACCACCACGGATTCCACGGTGGGCCTGGGCCAGAAGACCGTCGCGGGGACGGCTCTGATGAGCCTAGCTGTCGCCGCATACGCCACTCGAACACTCACGGCGCCGTAGCGCTCCTCTCCTGCCTGGGCCACCAGCCGTTCGCCGGCCTCCCGCTGCACCATCACCACGAACCGCTTGATGGCTGGAACCCCGGCGAGGATGTCCAACACCAGCGGTGTCGCGATGTTGTACGGGAGATTGGCACAGAGCGTCCACTCGGCCCCGGCCGTGAGCTCATCCCAGTCCATCTTCATGGCGTCGCCCTGCAGGAGCGAGATATTCCCGATCCCCGCGGTGACTTCCTCCAGCGCCGGGATAAGCGCCCGGTCGAACTCCACGGCGGTGACCCTCGCGCCGGTTGCCGCGAGCGCCACCGTCAACGAACCGAAACCCGCGCCGACCTCGACCACGTGGTCTCCCGGCCCGACGCCGGCGTCCGAGGCGATAGCCCGAGCGAGGTTCGGATCG
>JANXVR010000036.1 GCA_025351565.1 Actinomycetes bacterium | reverse complement strand
GCCTCCGGCCATCCGACTTGCCATGATCACCCGGCGCGGCGGGGTCGCTCACCTCAGGCGTCGGCGGGTCCGGCGATCTGCGCGAGCACGGACGCGAGCAGCACGCGCGCCTGATCCATCTGGTCACTCGCGGCGCGGAGTCTCCGCCCAGTCGCCCGGTGGGGATAGGTGAGAGGCAGATCACCGATGCGGTGGCGCGCGTCGTCCAGTGTGGCCAGCGCGCGCTCCAGCGTCAGCAGCTGGGATGCATCCAGGGTTGCCGTCTCCATGGCAGGCACCTTACGGCATGCCCGCCGCCTCCCGGGAGCGCTCCGCGCGGTTAGCCTTGCGCGGTGATCGCCGACACCAGCACGCCGAGGCCGTCTTGCAACAGGGCGTCGTCGATGTTGATCGGCGGAAGGAGCCGGATCACGTTGCCGTAGGTTCCTGCCGTGAGCACGATCACGCCGTTCTCCAAGCACGTGCGCGTGATGGCGTTCATGGCGTCTGCGCCCAGCGGCTCCTTGGTCTCGCGGTCGCTGACGAGTTCGACGGCGCACATCGCTCCCCGGCCCCGGATGTCCCCGACGATCGACGTCGTGCCTTCGAGCGAACGCAGTGCGGCGAACACCGCCTCCCCGACCCTGCGTGAGGACGAGAGGAGGTCCTCACGTTCGATCTTCTCGAGCACGGCGAGCGCGGCGGCCGCAGCCACCGGGTTGCCACCGTAGGTGCCGCCCAATCCGCCGGGATGCACGGCATCCATGAGCTCGGCCCGGCCGGTGACGGCAGACAGGGGCATCCCGCCGCCGAGCGACTTCGCGGTGGTCACGAGATCGGGCACGACGCCTTCATCCTCGATGGCGTACCAGCGTCCGGCGCGTCCCATGCCCGTCTGGATCTCGTCGGCGATGAACACGATGCCGCTGGCCGCGCAGAAGTCGGCGATGCCTTTCACGAACCCCGGCGCCGGCACGATGAATCCGCCCTCACCCTGGATCGGCTCCATGATGACCGCGGCGATGTTCTCTTCACCGATGTGTTTGTGCATCTCGTCCACCGCATACGCCAGGCACGCAGCCGCGCACGCCTCGGGGGTGTCCCCACCGCACGGGCACCGGTACGGATAGGCGAACGGCAACCGGTAGACCTCCGGTGCGAACGGCCCCATGCCCTGCTTGTACGGCATGACCTTCGCGGTGAGCGTCATCCCAAGGAGCGTGCGACCGTGGAACGCATGATCGAACGCAACGATGGCGGTCCTTCCCGTGGCCAGGCGAGCGATCTTCACTGCGTTCTCCACGGCTTCGGCGCCGGAGTTCGCGAACATCGTCTTCTTGGCGTGATCACCGGGGGTCAGGGAGTTGAGTCGCTCGGCGAGCTCGATGTACGGCTCGTTGGCGGTCACGTGGAAGCACGTGTGGGTGTCCAGTTCGGCCTGCTTCTGGATGGCCGCGACCACCTCGGGGGCGGTGTGGCCCACGTTGAGCACGGCGATCCCGGTTGCGAAGTCGATGAGCCGGTTGCCGTCCACGTCTTCGACGATCGAACCGGATGCCCTCGCGGTCACGATGGGGTGGATGGCTCCGACGCCCACAGGCACGGCGGCCGTCCGCCGCGCGAACCATTCGCGGGACTTCGGCCCCGGGATCTCTGTCAGAAGCTTGCGCTCTTGCGGGATGCTCATATCCGTTGTCCTCCTCCCGCGGCGGCGCGCCGTGCGCCACGTGGGTACCCGACGAGTCTGATAGCGCCTGAACCGCCCGTCAGGCGCTATCGGGACCATGAGTGGCGTTCAGTTTTGTACGGTCCGGCCACCTGGCGGGTGCCAGAAGTCCTAGGAAGGGTACTCTGCTGTACGTTCCGTACAATCGGTGGATGGCAGTCACCGTGAAGGACATCACCGCGATCCCCGGCATGCCGCTGAAGCTCCTGGCCGGCAGCGGGCAGGCAACCCGCCCCATCCGGTGGGTCCACGCATCCGAACTGGAAGACCCAACGCCGTGGCTGAAGGGCGATGAGCTCATCCTCACCACGGGGATGGGGGTGGGGGTGACCGCCGCCAAGCAACGCGCCTACATCAAGCGGCTCTCTCAGGCGGGCGTGGCCGGCCTCGGGGTCGGCCTGGGTTTCAGCCACGAGAAGATGCCGAAAGCACTGATCGCCGCCGCTGAGCAGCTGGACTTCCCGCTCTTCGAGGTTCCGTTCCCGGTTCCGTTCATCGCGATCACCGAGGCGATCTTCACGCGGATCCTGGCCGAGCAGTACGACACCCTTCAGCGAGCGGTGGACGCCGAGCACGTCCTGACCCGCGCGGTGCTGGAGGGAAAGGGGGTCGAGGGCATCGCGGAGTCGCTCGGCACGGTCGTCAAGGGCTGGGTGCTCCTGCTGGACCTTCACGGCCAGCCACTCGCCGCGACCTCGCGCCCCGCGCAGCTGCGCGTGGACCGCATCTGGGACGAACTCAAAGATTCGCGCCCAGAGGCCACGAGCTTCTCCATCACCTTGGTCGACCGAGGCCATCACATCTGGGTCCAGCCGGTCGGCGCGGCCGGGCGCGTCGAGGCGTTCCTTGCTGTGGGCAAGCCCGATCAGCCCTCGCAACTGGATCGGATCGTCGCCGGCCACGCGCTCTCCCTGTTCGCCATCGAACTCGCGAAGTCGCGGGCGGTGGCCGACGCGCAGCGCCGCCTCCAGGGCGACTTCTTCGACGAACTGGCCGCGGGGGCCATGAGCGCCGGCAACGCGCAGCGAGGGCTCGGCCGCTTCGGGTTCGAGCGGAACACCAAGCTCGTGGTTGCGGCCATGGAGGGCGGCGAGCCGGAGGTGCTCGCGTTGGCCGTCACCGATCACCTGTCGCGGGCGGGCGGCGGGTTCCTGGTGAGCGCCAACGAACACGGGGTGAACGTCCTGGTCGCCGAGGACTCGGGAACCGATCTCGCCGAGCTGTTCAAGGCGGTGGGGGAGAAGCTGGGGGCCGAGATCCGCTCGGGTTCGGGCTCCCCGGTTCCCGCCGCGGATGTGGGCCGATCGCTCCGGGAAGCGAAGTACGCGCTGCAGGTCTGCCGGTTGGAAGGATGGCCGCAGGCCGGGTTCGCCGATCTGGGGACCTACCGGCTGCTGCTCTCCATGGCTGAACCCGACGCGCTCCGCGCCTTCGCCGATTCGATGCTTGCGGCGCTGGACGGATACGACCACGATCACAACGGTGAGCTGATCGCCTCGCTCCAGGCGTTCCTCCAGCACAACGCCCGGTGGGAAACCGCGTCTGCCGATCTCTACGTGCACCGGCACACCCTTCGGTACCGGATGCGGAAGGTCGAAGAACTCACCGGCCGTGACCTGTCGAACAGCTTCGATCGCATGGAGTTCTGGCTGGCCCTGCGCGCGCGCGACCTGATGAGCGCTCAGCAGGAGGCCTAGCGGCCCCCGGCGCACAGGACTTGCGTCTTTCGGGCCGAACGGTCAGAGTTCCGCCACACACGAGCGCGATGGTCAGGGGGGAAGCGGGTGCGGGTTCGGCGCTGGATCGGAACGGCTCTGGCATGCTTCCTCCTACTGCTGAACGTCAACCTCGTCGCCGGGGCGCAATCCCCGAGTTCGCCGGGTGACGTGGTCCTTCGGGTCGGCGTGGTGTCCGACCTCATCACTGCCAATCCCTTCGCGGTGAGTGCGGGCAGCGACTGGACGGTTGCCACCACCCAGTACGACATGCTGCTGAAGTTCGGCAACCAGGATCTGTCGCCCGTCCCGAGCCTGGCCACGGGCTGCACCCACACGACCGACTACATGACGTGGACGTGCACCTTGCGCAAGGGGCTGAAGTGGAGCGACGGCGTGCCCCTCACGTCGGCAGACGTCGCCTTCAGCTACCGGTTCATCATCGACCACAAGATCCCGCAGTACCGCAGCTACTTCGTCTCCAACCCCGT
>JANXVR010000009.1 GCA_025351565.1 Actinomycetes bacterium | reverse complement strand
GGTCACCTCTACGTCTGGGCGGCCGCGACGGGGACCGCGGCCGCGCGGCCGGCGTGGAGTCCGACCTTCACGGGGTCGCTGGTCACCAGTGGCTCGACGAGTGCGGGGGCGAACCAGATCCTCCTGACCGCGACGACGTTGACAGGGACGATCTTGCATGGCCAGACGTTCACGATCGCCGGCACACTCTACACGTGCTCGGGGGACGCGACCGCGGTGGCGAACGTGCTGACGGTGCCGACCACGCCGCCAGTGCCTGCGATCATCGGGACGGGCACAAGCGTCACCACCTGGGATCAGCAGGCCCCGGACGGCCGCGCGGTCGTGGCCACGCCGGAGGGCTACGCGATGGTACTCGGGGCGCAGGGGATTGCACGCCGAGCGATGTGGGCGGACCGGCGCAGTATCAGCCAGTGGGGTCCGCTCACGATCAACGAGGCGGGGTCCTACGACCTGCCGACCACCGGGCGGCTCCTCGCGGGCCGGCGGACGCGGAACCAGACGTTGCTCTGGACCGATGTGGACGTGTGGGCGGCGTCCTGGGTGGGACTGCCCGCCGTCTATCGCTTCGACCAGGTTGGCGATCGATGCGGCCCGATCTCGCCCAACTCCATGTGCACCTTGGGGACGGAGGCGATCTGGATGGGCGCCAACGCCTTCTACGCTTACGACGGGTACACCCGCGAGTTGCATTGCGAGGTGGCCGACTTCGTGTTCAACAACATCAACCGGAAGCAGCAGGCGAAGTGTTGGGCGATGCCCATCCCTCAGTACGGGGAGAGTTGGTTCTTCTATCCCTCCGCCCTGTCAAACGAGGTGGACTCCTACGTGGTATTCAATGCGTGGGAGAACCACTGGACGATCGGCACCCTTGCGCGGACGGCGGGCTTCCCCAACGGGTCGATGCAGTACCCGCTGATGGCGAGCGCGGCCGGCCTCATGTACGAGCACGAGTTCGGCAACCTGCGGACGGGCGAGGCGACTGCGTTCGTGGAGTCCGGCCCGATCGAGTTGGGCGTCGGCGATCAGATCATGAGTATCACCCAGATCCTCACCGATGAGAAGACCCTGGGGGACATCTCCCTGGGCCTCTACTACTCGATGGATCCGGCGTTGCCCTATTCGGCGGTCGGCACGAACCCGCAACTGAACGAGTTGCTGAAGTCAATCGCGCTGTTCACCCGGACGCCGACGAATGTGCGGCTGACAGCCCGACAGGTGCGGCTCCGGTTCACCGAGGCGCGGCCGACCGCGTGGCGGGTCGGGGATGTGCGGCTCGGGGTCGTGGCCGGAGGCCGCCGGTGACGCTCCGCCTCCCGACGCCACCCCCGCTCTACAACGCGGAGGACCAGCGCAACGCGCGCCGGCTCATCGAGCAGGCGTTCTCGGCCTTCACGGCGAACATTGTCGTGAAGGCGACTGGCGTGACGCTCGGGCAGGTCGGCACGTTCAACTTCACGGGCGCTGGTGTCACGGTCGCTGTCGTGGGCGGCGTGGCCACGATCACGGTCTCGGCGGGCGGCGGCGCGCTGACCGTGCAGGACGAGGGCGCGACGTTGGGGACTGCGACGATCCTCAACTTCGTCGGCGTCGGCGTCACGGCCACCCTCGGGGGGTCCACGGCGACGATCACGGTACCGGGCGGCGGCACCGGCCCGACGGGCCCGCAAGGCGTCCAAGGCGCGCAGGGCTTTACGGGTAATGACGGCGAGACGGGCGATCCCGGCGTGCCAGGCGCGGCTGGGGTAGCTGGTGCGACCGGCCCACAGGGCATCCAGGGCCAGCAGGGATTCGATGGGAACGATGGCCAAGACGGCGACATGGGACTTCCCGGCGTCCCTGGTGCCGCTGGCACGTCTGGCGCGCCCGGCGGGGCCGGAATTCAGGGTGCGCAGGGCTTCGATGGCGCGGACGGTCAGGACGGCGATGCGGGGCCTCCTGGCTCGGCTGGCGCGGCTGGTGCGCCCGGTGGCCAAGGTATCCAAGGCGCGCAGGGCTTCGACGGTGCGGATGGCCAGGACGGCGACATCGGACCGCCCGGCCCTGCTGGTACGCAGGGGACAGCGGGCGGCGTCGGTGGACAGGGGATCCAGGGGGCACAGGGATTCGATGGGAACGATGGACAGGACGGGGACATTGGTTACCCCGGCGCTCCCGGCACTGTGGGCACGTCTGGCGCGCCCGGTGCGCAGGGTGTGCAGGGACCGCAGGGTGCAGACGGACAGGACGGCGATAGTGGCACCATTGTGCTGCAGGGTTTGCAGGGCGCAACCGGCCAGGCGGGCACGAACGGCGCGGCTGGCAATCCCGGCCCACCGGGCGACAGCGGACAGGACGGGTCGAACGATGGACTCGTCGGCGTGAACAGTGCCCAGGCGGACGCGATCCAGTTGCTCGAGTTCACGACGACGGATCCGCCCGCCCCCTTGCGCGGTTCGTTGCTCTACTCGCGCCTCCGCGGCCAGCGGAATATCCCGACCGTTATCACGCCGCTGGGGATCCCCTACGAGATGTTGTCGTATGAGGGACTGCGCGGTACCGCATTGGCCAAGCCCTTCCCTGCGGCGGCCACGTTGCCAGGCGGCTACGGGTTCAACGGGGTGGCGATCGGCACGGCGACGATCGCGACGATTGCCAACACGAATATCCGTACACAGACGCGCCGACTCAACTTCGCCAGCGCCGCCGGGGCTGGCTCAAGTGCGGGCTGGCTGAACAACACGCTGATGGTGTGGCGGGGGAACGCGGCTAAGTTGGGTGGCTTCCACCTCCTCGCCCGCTTCGCGTTCCTGACGATGCCCGCGACCGTCCGATTCTTCTGCGGGCTGTCGGGCAGCACCGCGGCCCTCAGCAACGCCGATCCAAGCACGCAGACGAACCTGGTGGGCGTGGGCTTCGATGTGGCCGACGCCAACTTCCAAGTCCTTTCGACCAACAACGTTCCAGCGGCGACGAAAGTGGACACGGGGTTCGCCCAGAGCACGACGGAGCTGTACGAGCTGCGGGTATTCTGCAAGGCGAACGATACGAACGTCTACGTGTCGCTGCAGGCGCTCAACGCGGGCACGCTGTTTGAGGCGACCGTCACCTTGACGTTGCCGCCCAGCACGCAGTTCCTCACGCCGATCCTGTGGCTCAACAATGGCACCACGGCCGCGGCGTGCGCGGTCGATTTCGTTAGTACGTACTTGGAGTCGGACTTCTAGCCGGGCCGCAGGACCACCTTCAACGGAGTTGAGTTATGGCACTCTCTGGACAGATCAAACGCACCGTCGGCCCTGTGGCGCTGACCACCACGCTGACGACGAACGTGTACAACAATGCGTCCGCACTGATCTACGATGTCATCAAGCACTTGCACGTGGTCAACAAAACGGTCTCAGCGGCCACCTTCTCGCTGTGGATCGGCGCGACGGCGGGTAACGTGGCCGGTACCGAATGGTTCAACGGGCAGTCCGTACCCGCGAACAGTGTGTACGACTTCTACTGCAACATGAAGCTCGTGAGCACCGACTTCCTCGTGGGCGGCAGCAATACCACGCTGGCGTTGACGCTGACGCTCGAGGGCGAGCAGGTGGTGGTGTAGTGACGACCCTCGCGCGGCCCCATCGGCAAGTGCAGCGCGTCATCCATTCGTATACCACGCGGGATCTCCGCTGGTATCGGAGGGAAGTCGAGGCCGCACTGGGATACGGCGGAGGGATCTACACCTTCGACGATCTCTGCCGTGGGGTCGCGTCCGGGGCGATGCAGATGTGGGCGGGGCCGCGGTCGGTCTTTCTCACCGAGATCATTGCGTTCCCCTCTCGAAAGTTGTTCCATATCTTCCTGGCGGGGGGCAAGTTGGTGGAACTGTCCGCGATGGCCCCCGATGTGGTGGCGTTCGCGCGACAGCAGGGGTGTAGCGAAATGCAGTTTGCGGGCCGGCCTGGATGGGCGCGCACCTTCATGCGGGACTACGGATTCGTGGCCGTTCCCACGATCATTATGCGAGCGATGCTCTAACAAGGACTCTCTATGCCTCCTATCCTTCCGTTCATCCCACTGATTGCGACTGCCGCGGGGGCGGTCCTCAATCACAACA
>JANXVR010000293.1 GCA_025351565.1 Actinomycetes bacterium | reverse complement strand
CGCCGGATCTACGACCAGATGCCCGAACCTCGGTGGGTCATCGCCATGGGTGTGTGCGCGAGCGCGGGCGGGATGTTCACGAACTACGCCATCGTGCAGGGCGTGGACAGCATCGTGCCGGTCGACGTCTACGTGCCCGGCTGCCCGCCCAAGCCCGAGATGCTCATGCACGGTATCTTGAAGTTGCAGGAGAAGGTCAGGACGCAGGAGCCCTTCAAGTGAGCGTTCCGCAGACCGTGGCCACCCGCTTCTCGGATGTGGTCGAGGCCAGGGGCGAGATCACCGTGACGGTGGGACGCGGGGACCTCCTGGCTTCGCTGGAGTGGTTGCGCGAGCACCAGGAGTTCTCGTTCCTCTCGTGTGTCACCGCTACGGACTGGCCCGGCAGCGACCCACGCTTCTGGATCGCCTACGAACTGCGGACCATGGGGGGCGCCGTTCGCCGCATCCGGGTGAAGGTCGGGCTCCCCGACGCCGATCCACACGTGCCCAGCGTGACCGCGTTGTTCCCAACAGCGAACTGGCTGGAGCGGGAGACCTTTGATCTCTACGGCGTGGTGTTCGACGGACACCCGGACCTCACGAGGATCCTGCTTCCCGATGACTGGGAAGGCCATCCCCTCCGAAAGACCGAGGAGCTGGGCGGTATCGACACGCGCTACCACGGGGCGTTCATCCCGCCGGTCGACACCAGGACGACGTGATGGAGACCGATCCGATGCTCCGCGACCCCGCCGGCGAGATCCGCCAGGAAACCATGATCATCAACATGGGCCCGCAGCACCCCTCCACCCACGGGGTCCTGCGGCTCCTGCTGGAGCTGGACGGGGAGACCATCGTGGATTGCAAGCCGATCATCGGCTACCTCCACACCGGCATCGAGAAGAACACCGAATACCGGACCTGGCAGCAAGGCATCACGTTCGTGACCAGAGCCGACTACCTGAGCCCGTTCCACAACGAACTCGCGTACTGCATGGCGGTCGAACGGCTCCTGGGCGTCGAGGTGCCCGTTCGCGCCCAGGTCTTGCGCGTCATGCTCGGTGAGCTCAACCGGATCAGTTCGCACCTGGTGTGGCTCGCCACCAGCGGGCTGGAGCTGGGGGCGGTCAGCATCATGCTCTACGGCATGCGCGAACGCGAGGTCATCATGGACATCTTCGAGGCCGTGACCGGGCTTCGCATGAACCACGCGTACATCCGGATCGGCGGGGTCGTCATGGACCTGCCCGACGGTGGTGAAGCCAAGATCCGCAACTTCCTTCGGGTCATGCCGGGGCGCATCGACGAGTACGACACGCTCCTGTCGAAGAACCCGATCTGGCTGGAACGCAACCGGGGCGTCGGCATCCTCACCGAGGAGGAAGCCCTTCGTCTGGGCGTGACCGGCCCGTTGCTGCGAGCAACGGGCAACACCGCCGATCTCCGCAAGGACGCCCCCTACAGTGGCTACGAGACCTACGAGTTCAACGTGATCACGCGGACGGAGGCCGACTGTTTCGCGCGATTCGAGATCCGGATGCAGGAGATGCGCGAATCGCTGAGGATCGTCGCGCAGTGCCTGGAGCGGCTGCGCGAACCGGGGCCCGTCATGGTGGATGACCCGAAGATCGCCCTGCCCGGCCGGCTATCCGTCGGTCCCGACGGCATCGGCAACGACCCGGAGTACCTGCGTCACATCATGGAGGAGTCCATGGAGGCGTTGATCCATCACTTCAAGCTGGCCACCCAGGGCGTCGCGGTTCCGGCCGGCGAGGTGTATTCGGCGGTCGAGTCCCCGCGCGGGGAGCTCGGCTTCTACGTGGTGTCGAACGGGGAACACCGGCCCTACCGGGTGAAGATCCGCGACCCTTCGTTCGTGAATCTGCAGGCCACGCCGGTCATGGTCCAGGGGTTCCTGCTCGCCGACGCCATCGCATCGATCGCCTCGATCGACCCGGTGATGGGCGGGGTGGATCGCTGATGGCCGTCTTCGAGGGAACGGTGCTCGACGACGCACGCGAGGTCATAGCCCGGTACCCCGCAGGCGGCGAACGCTCCGCGCTCATGCCGCT
>JANXVR010000252.1 GCA_025351565.1 Actinomycetes bacterium | reverse complement strand
TCCGGAACGGCTCGACCGGCTCGAGACGCGACTTCGCGCCCTCCCCGCCTACATCGAGGCATCGCGCGCCGTGGCGCAGGAGGGCGTCGCGCGCGGCGTCACCTCACCCCGCGTGATCGTCGAACGCGCCGTCGCGCAGCTACAGCGCATCCTGGCGCTGGCGCCGGAGGATTCGCCGGTGGTGGCGCCGGCGAAGGACGACGCCGCTCGCGCCCGGATCGCCGGCGTCGTGGCCGACGTGCTCACCCCGGCCTACCGCGACTACGAGGCGTTCCTGCGCCAGGACTACCTGCCGCGCGCGACCGAGACCATCGGCTTGCGCGCGCTCCCCGGGGGCGACGCCATGTACGGCGCGGAGGTGCTGGCCTGGACCACCATGCCGATGGACCCGCAGCAGATCCACGACCTGGGGCATGAGCGATTCGATGCGATCCAACGGGAGCGAGCGCAGATCGCGGAGCGGCTCGGATTCGGCTCCCCGGAGGAAGCGCTCGCGGCTCGCGTCGCAACGGGCGAGGACGGCTTCTCCTCCAAGGCCGACCTGAAGGCCCTGGCAGAGGAGCAGGTCCGCCGCAGCTGGGAGGCGGCGCCCGCGTTCTTCGGCACGCTGCCCTCCACCTGGTGTCAGGTGCACCTGGTCGAGGAGTTCCGGGAGGCCGACCAGGCCTTCGCGTTCTACTACGCGCCCACCGCCGACGGCTCGCGGCCGGGCGCCTACTACGTGAACGGGTTCGACCTTCCCTCGCGCGAGCGCCACCGGCTGGCCTCGGTCACCTATCACGAGGCGCACCCGGGCCATCACTTCCAGATCGCCCTTGAGCAGGAGATGACCGATCGCCCGGCCATCCGCCGGTTCGGTGGGTTCCTGGCCGGCAGCGCGTTCTGCGAAGGCTGGGGTCTCTACAGCGAACGTCTCGCGGACGAGATGGGGCTCTACATCGACGATTGGGAGCGGCTGGGGATGCTGGAAGCGCAAGCGCTCCGGGCCGCGCGGCTCATCACCGATACCGGCATCCATGCACTGGGGTGGACCCGGGAGCGGTCCATCGCGAAGCTCGAAGAGGGCGGCGTGCCGGCCTCGGAGGCGGCGATCGAGATCGACCGGTACATCGGGATGCCTGGGCAGGCCCTGAGCTACATGATCGGGATGATCGAGATCGAGAACGCCCGCGAGGCCGCGGAGGCGCGTGAAGGCGCCGCCTTCTCACTCAAGGACTTCCACGATCGGTTGCTCTCGCTGGGTCAGCTGCCGCTCCTGGCCCTTCGCCGCGAACTCGGCTAGCAGCTACCGCACCGCGCGCAGGAACAGGTAGTCGATGATGCCGCGCTCCCAGAGCAGGTCCACCTGGGCCACCATGATCCGCGCGGCCAGTTCGTAGGACCTGGCCATCTCGCGGCCGGCGTGGGCCCTGTCCAGCCGGCCACGAACGAAGCGCAGCGCCGGACCGATCACCCGCTCGCCCACCATCTCGACCTGCACGTCCTTGAACCCTGCGCGTTCGGCCGACGCCGCGATCTGGCGCGGGGTCGCGGCCGCCCGACGGCCCAGCCCCCACACGCGCAGCTGGGAGAACGCCGCGAGTCCCTCGCGCGCCCCTCTCGGGTATCGGTTCGTGGGGATATCCGACATGGTGAGGATCCCCCCCGGCCGCATCACCCGGTACGCCTCGCGGAAGAAGCGGTCGCGCGAAGGGAAATGGAACGCGGCCTCCACGCTGATCAGCCCGTCCAGGCACGCATCGCGCAGGGGGATACGCGTGGCGTCCCCGTTCACCGCGCGGGCGCCCGCCTCGGCCAGCGCTTCCCGGCCCGCGCGCAGCTGCGACATCGTGATGTTGAGGACGATCAGCTGGCGGGGCTCCGCGACGCCGGCGATCACCGGATCCTGGGCGGCCAGGCCGTTCCCGACGTCCAGGATCACGCCGCCTTTGGGCAGGTCGGCGGCCATCCGTTCGACCAGCCGCCTGGGTGCCTCCGCCGCCTCCGCCGCGTCGCTGCCGTCTCCCTGCCACAGCCCGAGATTCAGCCAGCCGGGGGCGAGCGCCAGGAAGAAATCCTCGCCGATGGAGTCGTAGACCGTCTCGGCGGGACGGCCGCCGAACCGGAGCATGCCGATCGCATGGCGGAGGTTCTCGGAGGTCCAGGAGGCGGTCATCGGGCGGTTCGCCACACCTGTCTCAGCTTCACGCGCGACCCCGTTCTCAGCACCGCGTTGGCGTACAGCCTTCCCGCGAACGGGATCAGCAGCGCCACCGACGCCGACAGGATCACCAAGGAGGCGGCGATCTGCGCGATCGATGCGGAGCCCACGGCGATCCGCACCGGCATCGCCAGCGCCGAAGAGAAGGGCAGGAGCGAGGCGACGACCGCCAGCGTCGTGTCGGGCGAGTCCACCGCCGTGATCGCGATGAAGAACGACGCCAGGATCACCAGGTTGATCGGGACGATCACGTTCTGCAGTTCCTCCATGCGCGCGACCAGCGCGCCCGCCACCGCGAACAGCGAGGCATAGAACGCGAACCCCAGGATGAACCAGCCCAAGGAGACAGCCACCGTGCCCAGAGCATGCGCCGGAAGGTGCAAGGCCCCCGTGGCCGAGGCCAGCGCGACGGCGTAGATCGAGATGCCGAGCAGCTGGAGCAGGCCGAGGGCACCGATGCCCAGGACCTTGCCGGCCAGGAGTTCTCGCGGCTTGATCGCCGACAGGAGGATCTCCACGACCCGCGACGCCTTCTCCTCGATGACGCCGGAGGCCACGGCGATCCCGTACCCGAACAGCTGCCCGTAGAGCAGCAGCAGCGTCACCATCGCCACCGTGCGGTTCGTCGCTTGGTTCGGATCGGCTGGTGCCAGGGTGGTCAGGACCACCGGCGCCGGGTTCAGGGCGGCTCGGACCTGCTCGGACGTGAGTGAGGGATCAAGGTTGCTCGCGATCTGGTGCCGCGCGGCCGCCGCCTCGACGACGTTCGCGAGCGGCGCTGCCACCGAATGGTTGCCGACGAGCGTCGTGCCGTCGATCAGCGCGGCGTCGGTTGTTCCGGCCGCGACGGCATCCCCGGCCGCGGCGGCGTCGGGGAATCGGACGACCGACAGCCCGACGCCCGCGGTCTTCGCCTGTGCCAGGAGCGCGGAGTCCGGGACCTTGATCTCCCCCGCGACGGCCAGCCGGAAGGAGGCCGTCCCGCCCCCGCCATAGGCACTGATCAGCACGAACACGGTGAGCACGGTCACGGTGAGCACGGTCGAGATGACGAACCCCTTGTCGCGCAGCC
>JANXVR010000241.1 GCA_025351565.1 Actinomycetes bacterium | reverse complement strand
GTGGCGTTCGGGAAGTACTGCTGATGAGCCTGCGGAGAGCTCCGGCGGCCGGGGGCGTGGCCGGCAGCGGCCGGGGGCGTGGCCGGGGGCGTGGCCGGCAGCGCCCAGGACGGACCGGCCTCGGGGACGCGCACCGTGACGGCGAACGCGCTGTTCATCTCGGTCGCGATCCTGCTTGGTCTGGCGTTCGTCCTTCGCCTCGCCCGGCCAGAGCGGATCGCCTGGATCCAGAACTTCTTCATCGTCTTCGGGGCGATCCTGCTCGAGGCGGTCCCGTTCGTGCTGATCGGGGCGGTGGCCTCGGCGATCATCGAGGTCTTCGTTCCCCCGGCGCGTTCGAGAGGATCGGGAAGCTCCCTACGGTGCTCCAGCTGCCCTGCGCCGCCATCGCCGGCATGGCCTTCCCCATCTGCGAATGTGGCTCCGTTCCGGTCGCCAGGCGGCTGCTGCGGCGCGGCCTGGCGCCGGGAGTAGCCGTCACGTTCATGCTCGCGGCGCCGATCCTCAACCCCGTCGTCATCGCCTCGACGATCGTCGCGTATCACGGACGGCCGGACTTCTGGGTGGTCGTGCTCGGACGGTTCACCCTGGGGTTCATGGTGGCGGTCGCCGTTGGGTGGGTCGTCGGCGCGCGCCGCCCGGAGGACGTTCTGCGTAAGGGGACGACCGATCTGGACGCCGACGACCACCCGCCGGAGGAATCCCGCTGGCCCAGGTTCGCTGGACACATCGCCGGTGACTTCATCTTCATGGGTCGATTCCTGGTGGTGGGGGTCGCCGTCGCCGCCGCGATCCAGACCGCGCTGCCGCAGACGCTCGTGGCCAAGGTCGCCGGCCTGCCGATCCTCGGCATCCTCGTGATGATGGCGCTCGCGTTCGTGCTGTCCCTCTGTTCCGAGTCGGATGCGTTCGTCGCCGCCTCGTTCACGCAGTTCGGACCGGCGGCGCAGCTGGCATTCCTGGTGACGGGCCCGATGATCGACATCAAGGTGAGCGCGCTCTACGCGGGCACCTACTCCAAAGGGTTCCTGCGTGCGGTGCTCATCACCGCCGCGGCGATCATCCTGGCCGGCACGCTCTGGGTAGCGGTGATCTGGGGATGAGGCGGAACCGGCGGCGGCTGCTCGCGGGCATGGTGCTCACGGCCTGGACCTCGCTGTTCTGGTTCGTCCTGCTAACGGGGCGAACGGGGCTCTACCTGTCCACGCGGACGGCGTGGCTGATCCCGACGGGCGCCGCGATCCTGGCCTTCGCCGCCGCGGGCCGCCTGGCGTCGAGCCGCTCGGCCGACCCGCCGCCCATCCGCCGGAGCGATCTGCGGGGGGGCGGTGCTGCTGGTCGTCCCTGTCGTCGTCCTGCTTGCGCTACCCGCGAGCGCGCTCGGGACATTCGCCTTGGGGCGGCGGCCGGTCTTCGGAGTCGGGGCCACCGCTCCCTCCGGCGGGATCTCCGCCGGCACCCTGTCCATGGTCGACATCGCCCGCGCCCAGGCCACGAAGCAGGACCTGGCGGCGCTGCAGCAGCGGGCCGGCGAAACGGTGGTCATGGACGGGTTCGTCGCGACCCAGCCTGGGGAACCGAGTGGCGAGTTCTTCCTGTCGCGGTTCATCATCACGTGCTGTGTGGCGGACGCGACCGAGACGCAGGTCCGCGTGGTCGATGTCCCTGCCGGCTCAGCTCAGGCGAACGCGTGGGTGCAGGTGACCGGCAGGATCTACCCACTTGGTTCTCAGGTCATCATCGACGCGACGTCAGTGAAGCCGATCCCCCGGCCCGCGAACCCCTACCTCACCGGGTAACGACGGGAGCGCCGCGAGAGGCAGCGCGTCCGCGTCAGCCGCAGTCGCGACAGATACCGATCAGGTCCAGCCGATGACTGACCGACGCGAACCCGGCGCCGCGCGCCAGCCGGTCGAGCGAACGGTCGAGCTGCGACTCGACGTCTGCTGAAAGCGCCACGTCCTCGACGCGGCCGCACTTCGAGCACACCAGGTGGTGGTGATGTCCCATCAGGTCCTCCCCTGGCTCGTACCTGGCGAAACCCTCATCGGTCACGACCCGGCGGACGACGCCGGCCTGCTCGAGCACGGCCAGGTTGCGGTACGCGGAACTCTGCGTGAGACCGCCGCCGGCGGCCAGGATGGCCGGGACCGGAAGCGGGCTCCCCGCGCCGGCCAGGAGCGCGACCAACGCCCGGCGTTGGCTGGTATACCGCTGGCCCGCCGCCCGGAGCCTGGCGCTCGCCGCGTCGTCGATCGCTCGGGTGTCGCCTTCCAGCGTCGCGCTTCGCCGGCGGGCCATCATCGGTGGATCCCCGTGAGCGCGTTCGCCGCGGTCCGCTTCACGATGGCCACGACGATGAAGACGGCGGTCGTCGTGAGGACGATGGTGCCACCGGGGGATATGTTGAGCGCGCGCCCCAGCGAGAGCCCGAGCACCGCGGACAGGGCGCCGATCGTGACGGCGATCCACAGCGTGGCTCGGAACGACCGGGCCACCAGCTGCGCACTTGCGACGGGGAGCACCATGATCGGCGCGATCAGCAGGATCCCGACCACCCGCATCCCGGCGATCACCACGCAGGCGGTTACGACCGCCAAGGCCATGTTCAGCCGGTCCACCGGCAGCCCCGAGACCCGTGCCCAATCCTCGTCGGTCACCACCGCGAACAGCACTCTGCGCTGCGAGAGCGCGGCGGCCGCGATCAGGACGCCCAGGGCGAGCACCGCCCACACGCCCCCCCACCCGATCTTAAAGGGATCGCCGAACAGATACTTCGTCGATTCCAGATCGACGGTCCCGTTCCCGATCCGGCTCGTGAAGACCGCGCCGAGCGCGATCCCCGTGTAGAAGAAGAGCGCGAGCGCCAGATCGCCGCTCGCCTTGCGGCGCGTTCGCAGCATCTCGACGCCGGCCGCGCCCACAACCGCGAACCCGAGCGCGGTCCAGACCGGCCAGATCCCCGCCAGCATCCCCGCACCGACTCCGGCGTAGGCGACGTG
>JANXVR010000205.1 GCA_025351565.1 Actinomycetes bacterium | reverse complement strand
GTTCGCGCGATGATCCAGCTGGCGCAGACGCTCGGCATGGTGCCGCTGGCGGAGGGCATCGAAACGGAAGCCGAGTACTCGTTCCTGCGAGCCAACGGATGCAGGCTGGCACAGGGGTTCTACTTCTCCAGGCCTGTTCCGCCAGAGGCGATCTTGGGGCTGGCTGCGCTTCCGGGGCTCCTCCCCGAGGGCACCCACCCGCTGTACTAGGAACCTACTCGGGGGCCAGGCTCATCTTGTAGACCTCGCTGGCGTCACCGGTGTTCCGCAGCACCACGTCGGTTGTGCCGGCGGCGCTGAGCGGCTCCCAGTTCATCGCGAACCACAGCTCGGCATCGGCTTGGGTATCGAAGCTGTCCGAGACCCCGGTCTCGGTTCCGTCCGCGTTCAGGTATCCCCACTCGTACATCTCTCGCTCCTCGTCAACGGGTCGCGGGGATGCTACCCCGGCGCCGCGCCGAGGCGGTAGCGTTCAGACGAACTTGCGGTCCTCGGCCCAGCGGGTCAGCTCGCGGCGGTTGGAGAGCTGGAGCTTGCGCAGAACCGCCGAGACGTGCGTCTCCACGGTCTTGACCGAGATGTGCAGTTCGGTGGCGGTCTCCCGGTAGGTGTAGCCGCGGGCGATGAACCGCAGGACCTCGCGTTCGCGTGCCGTCAACTGGTCCACCTCGGGATCGATGGGCGGCGCGCTCCCGGCGAACGCATCCAGGACGAATCCCGCCAGCCTGGGCGAGAACACGACATCGCCGCCGTGGACGCGGACGATGGCGTCGGCGAGTTCGGCCGGAGCGATCGTCTTCGTCACGTAGCCGCGGGCGCCGGCGCGGATGGTTGCGATGACGTCCTCGGCGGCATCGGAAACCGAGAGCGCTAGGAACCGGGCCTGCGGGCTGGCTTTGCCGGCCCTCAAGATGATCTCCGCGCCGCTGCCATCGGGCAGGTGTACGTCCACCAGGACCACATCCGGACGCGCGGCGGGGATGCCGGCAACGGCCTCGGCAACGGTCTCGGCCTCCCCGACGATATCGACGTGTTCGCGGAGTTCCGCCCTGACGCCTGAGAGGAACAGGCGATGGTCATCGACCAGGAACACGCGGATCCGGGCCGTCACGTGACCGACACCTGGAGCTTGACCTCGGTCCCGCGCCCGGGCGCGGTGGACAGTGCCGCCACGCCGCCGAACCGGATCATCCTGCCCTCGATCGAGTCGGCGATCCCTCGCCGGTCCGCCGGCACGTCGGCGGGATCGAAGCCGTGCCCCTGGTCGCGTACGTAGGCGGTGACCTGCTCGGGCGAGGTCTCGACGTAGACGGACACGCGGTCGGCGCCCGAGTGCGCGGCTGCGTTGATCATCGCCTCTCGGGCCGCCAGGACCAGCGCGCCGGTGGGGTCGTCGATCCGGCGTTCGCCCACCGTGACGACATCGATCCGAACGCTGTAGGCGCGTTCGATCTCGGCTGCGGTGTCGTTCATCGCGGTGGAGAGCAGGGTGTGGTCGGCCGCGCGCGCCCCCCCGTACAGCCACGAGCGAAGCTCGCGTTCCTGGGAGCGCGCCAGGCTCGCCATCTGCCGGGGTTCGTCGGTTCGCTGGATCAGGGCCAGGGTTTGCAGGACGGAGTCGTGCAGGTGGGCGGCCACCTCCGCGCGTTCCTGCGACCGGATACGTTGGCGGCGCTCCTCGGTCAGCTGGCGTCCCAGGCGCCAGAACCACGGCCCTGCCACGACCGCCAGGCTGACCAGCGTGGCGGCGACGGCGACGGGCGCGCTGGTCGAAAGCCCCGGGGTGCGGTTCGCAGTTGTGAGGAACCGCCAGAGGCCGGCGGCGATGAGCAGCATCCCGCCCGCCACGCGCACCCGGACCCCACTGCCGGTGGCCGCGCGCTGCCATCTGGTGGGGAGCCTGCGAACGGCCCGCGACCACCGGGCGCGATCCGCTTCGTCCCCCCGCGTCCAGATCACCGCGGAGCCCGCGGCGACGAGCAGGGCCGGCCACACGAACCGGTCTCCCAGCCACAGGCCCGTCTGCCGCAGCATGACCAGCACGCCGAGGACGATGAACCCCAGTGCGAGCGCCTGCCGAACGCTGGTTGGCTGTGGCGCGGAGATGGCCGCGGTTCCGGGCACCGACGCCAGCCAGGCCGCGAGGTACGCGGCAGCGCCGATCCCCGCAGCCAGCGTCAACGCGACGAAGCACAGTCGCACCACGGTGGGGTCGACGCCGATGCGTTCACCGATGCCTCCGGCCACGCCCGTGAGCACGCGGTCCCGGGTGCTTCGCTGCAGGGCGCCGCTGCGTCCGCGGGCGCGGCGGGAGGCCTGCTCTGGGACGTGAGGTGTGGTGGATTCCATCGCGAACCTTTCGAGAGCGCGATGTTCTCACAGCCCATCGTGCCCCCGCCTGGGGGAACGACCCTGGTCTCTGCCCGGCGAGCTCGGGGTAAGACCAGGGTCATCCCCCGATGGCGTCCTTCCCGCCGCCCGAGAGGATGAGGGTCATGGAGACCACCGAACGGGTACTTCTCAGGCGCAAGCAAGGCCGGATCGTGGCCGGGGTCGCCGGCGGGTTGGCGGACTACACCGGCACGGAGCCGAAGTGGTGGCGCTGGGGGTTCGCCGCGGTCGGCGCCCTAGGGCTGGTGGGGTTGTTCATCGTCGAGCCGTTGATCGGGCAGCAGCTCTCTGGCTACGAAGCTGCCTCCGCCAGCTGGTGGCGGCTGGGATCCCTCCTGGTCTTGTTCGCCGGCGGGCTGGCCGAGTGGGTGTACCTGGCGTTGTGGTTCGTGGTTCCCCGGGCCGATCTTCCCCGGCCCGCCGGCATGCGGATCGCCGATCGCTTCACGGGCGGACAGACCCGGGTGGGTCTGGCGGCGCTGGTCTTCGGTGCGGGGCTCCTTGGGCTCTGGCTCGGACTCTGGGGAGCCGTCGTCGCCTGGGCCTCGCTCCTGGTCGGCGTCGGCCTCGCGATCTTCAGGCGGACCGACGGGCCTGACCCTGCCGCGGTAGCCGCCGCGATCCCGCCCGCCGGTTCCACGTGGGATCCCGCGGGGCCCGACGCGGCACCGAGCGGTGCCGACTCGGGCACGGCTCCACCCGCCGCGCGACGTCGCCGTGAGCGGCGCCCGAAGCGCCCACGCTCCAAGCTCGGCTGGCTGTTCCTGGGGTTGGCGCTCGCAACCGGGGGAGTCCTCTGGATGCTCGATGCGTCCGGCTCCGCGCACCTGGGCGGTTCGCAACTGCTGGCCGCGGTGGTCCTTGTCCTGGGTGTTGGTCTCCTGGTCGGGGCGTTCGTCGGGCGGGCCAAGTGGACGGTGTTCCTGGGTCTGCCGCTGATCCCGATCCTCGTGCTCGCGAGCGCGATCGGCATGCCGCTGATCGGTCGCTACGAGGGCGTGAGCGTGGCGCCGACCAACGCCGGCGCGCTCAAGCCTTCGTACGTTCGGACCGGCGGAGACCTGCGGTTCGACCTGACGCGGCTCCCCAAGGTGTCACGCCCCGCGGCCATGCATGCCGAGCTGGGCGTCGGGCAGATCACCGTCACGACGAACCCGTGTGTCCCCTTGGAGATCACCGCGCACGCCAACCTCGGGTCTATCCATTTCTCCGACTACGTCGGGACGAAGGGCTCGACGGTCGCCGGGCCGAACGTGTCGGACGCGTTCCATATGAAGGGGCGAGACCCCGTTCGATTGGACCTGTCCGTGGGGCTGGGTTCGATCGACGTTGTTGAGCTCACGCTCACGAAGAAGGAGAAGGCGGCGTGCACGCGATGAAACGACATGGGTTCGATCCGCTCTCGTTCCTGCTCGGCGTGATGTTCGTGCTGGTCGGGGTGACCTTCACGTTCGGTGGGGGCATCACGCAGGTGAAGCCGTCGGAGTTCTGGCCGGCGATCTTCGTGGTGGCGGGGCTGACCTTGGCGGGATGGGTGCTGGCAGCGACGCTGCGACGAAAGCCGGCCGCCGAGGCAGCCCAGCTACCGGATGAGGCCTCCCGCGCGACGGAACCCTTACCCGTTGATCTTCAGGAAGGCCCGCGCCCGTAGCGCGTCATGATCTCCAGCAGCGACCCGTGGTCCAGGGCGTGCGCGGTGATGCCGTCGCGGCCGGTCATCGTCTCGGCGGCGATGAGCGCGTTGAGGATCGCCTCCTCGGTCGCCTCGATGGCGCTCCAGAACAGCTCGGTCATCGACCCTTCGGGCACCATCCGCACATCGAACGGCTCGGTCGAGGCCTCCATCTTGTAGCTCCCGAAGCGCCCGGCGTTCCCATTCGCGAACGCCACGATCAGATCACCGCTGGAATGTTCGCCGCCGCCACCGACGCGCGCGATGCCGAGCGCGGCGCGCTGCGCCAGCCGTTCGCATTGATGGGGCAAGAGGGGCGCGTCGGTGGCCAAGACCACGATGATCGAACCGCTCCCGGCGCTGGCGATCCGATCCTCTTCGTCCCACGGCGAAGGGACCACGTCGACGCCGAGTTCGCGGCCGACGGGAACGCCGTCCACGGCGAGCCGGGGTCGCCGGCCGTGGTTGGCCTGAACCAGCGCGCCGACGGTCCACCCCGCGTTGACGCGCGAGGCCGTGCCCGTGCCGCCCTTGAACTCGTGACAGATCATGCCGGTGCCCCCGCCGACGTTCCCCTCGGGGACGGGGCCTCCGGCCGCGCCGCCGAGCGCCGAGAGCACGTGCTCGGTTCCTATGTGGAAGCCGTTGATGTCGCTGAGCGTGCCGTCGTAGGTCTCGCCGACCACCGGCAGGCTCCAGAACGCGGCCGATGTCCGGCCGTGCGCGTCCACGTCCGCGGCGACCAGGCCGTCGCGCACCACCCCGACGCTGTGCGTGTTCGTGATGGCGATCGGGGTGGTGAGTTGGCCGGATTCGCGGATCCACTCCAGGCCCGTCAGCTCGCCGTTCCCGTTGAGCCGGTGGCATCCCGCGAACACCGGCGCGTCGGTGATCTCAGGGTGCGGGACCACCACGGTGACGCCGGTTCGGACCGGGCCCTGTCCGACCACCAACGGGCCGGCGCCTTCGATGAGCGTGGTCATGCCGACGCTCACGCCAGGCACGTCGGTGATGGCGTTGAGCGGGCCGGGGGGCAGGAGTCCGACGGTCAGGCCGAGATCACGGTAGCGGGGGCGCGGGGTCGTCATGGAGCGGCAGGGTATCGCAGCCGGTGAGCCCGGGTAGCCTTTCGCCGTGCGCATCACTTCTTCGGTTGCAGACCTTCCGGTCGATGCGATACGGCGCGCGCTCGAGGGTCTCCCGGTGGCCGACGGCTACCAACTCCTGGTGAAGCCGCTGCGCTACCGCGAGAAGCCGCACCTGGCCGCGCTGACCGAGTTCGACGAACGCCGGATCACCGTCCAGATCCCCGAACCGTTCTTCCCGTTCGGCGAGGTGATCCCGTACGCCGCGAAACGCCGCCCGGGAACGGGGAAGATGAAGTTCATCTGGTTGACCGAAGGGGTCACCTTCCGGACGCGACGGGAGGTGCTCCGCTTCCTCTACTGCCACGAGTGGATGCACTGGTATCTCAAGGAGACGCTGGGTCGGAAGTCCCAGGCCGAAACAACCTGCGACCGGTTCGCGCTTCGGAACTACCGGAAGTTGCACGTCGCCACGTCGGACGCTGAAGAGGCTGTCAACGTGCGAGGGGGAGTGCGACCAGGTAGCACAGCGGGATGATCGAGCGATAGAGTAGCCAGACTCACCGGAGTTGGTACCTGTTGAAACGGGCGAACTATGCAGTTGCCGCAGTTGCCGCGAGGTTCTCCGTGATGGGCGATGGCTTGAACCCCTTGACGATGAGGTAAAGGCCGAAGAGGAGCTCCCAGAAGAACTCCGGGATCGTCGCGATAGCCTGCGCCTTGGAACCCGCCTCGATGACGCCGAACATCACGGCCGTGCCCGAGAGAAGGATCAGCGGGCCACCGATCAGTCCGAGCATCGTCATACGTCGTGGCACGAGGCCGGATCGGAACATGAGGTAGCCGAGGATCAGCCCGTTCCCCACGCCGACGACCCAGCCGGGCCCGAGCCGGAAGGTCCAATCGTGGACCGCCACGAGCGACTGGCCGGCCATTACGAGCGAGCCGGTGTTCGCGCCGGCGGCGTCTTGACGCAACGTCACTATCGCGAGGACGCTGATGATGCCAACGGCGATGAAGCCG
>JANXVR010000146.1 GCA_025351565.1 Actinomycetes bacterium | reverse complement strand
ACCACCTCGTACCCCTCGCGTTCCAGGTTGTAGCGCACGGACTCGGCGAGCGAGGGCTCATCCTCCACGACCAGGATGCGGATGGGTGCGGATGGTCCCGGGAGCGTCATCGCGCCTCCGGATGGGACGCGTCGGTGAACTCCCTGAACTCGCCGGTCAGGAGGAACGCGACCTGTTCGCCGATGTCGACGGCGTTGTCGCCGACGCGTTCCAGCTGGCGGGCGAGCACGTTCATCCGCAGGCCCCATTCCAACATCTGCGGATCGGACGCCAATGCCGCCACTTCCCGGTACATCCCCATGTTCAGCCTATCCACGGGATCGTCCATGACCGTGAGGGTGAGCGCAAGCTCCAGGTCTCGGTCTCGCAGGGAAGCAAGCGCCGTCCGGATCATCGCTCGGACCATGTCTCCCATCTCGTTCAGATGGGACAGCACCGTCGTCCCAGCGGGAAGGTCGCGGACCGAAAGGAAGATCTTGGCAGCATTGACCGCCTGGTCGCCGATGCGTTCCAGGTGCAGGTTGATGTGCAGGATCGCCGAAAGCCGGCGGAGATCGCCGGCCACGGGTGTTTGCAGGGCAAGAACCTCCAGGATCCGGCGTTCTACCGACAGGTAGCGCTCGTCAACCGCGTCGTCCTCGGCGATGACGCGGCGGGCGAGGTCCGCGTCGCCCGTCACCAACGCGGTCACCGCCCGGTCGATGGCTCGCTCGGCCAGCTCGCCCTCCACCAGCACCTCCAGCTCGATCGAATCGAGCTCCTCATGGAAGGCCTGCCTGGTGCCTCCCATCAGCCGAACCGTCCCGTCACGTAGTCCTCCGTCCGTCGATCGTCAGGGTTGGTGAAGACCTTCTGCGTCGCGGCGAACTCCACCACTTCACCGTAAAGCATGAACAGAGTTGAATCCGACACCCTGGCGGCTTGCTGCATGTTGTGCGTCACGATGATGACCGCGTAGTCCCGCTTGAGTTCCGCGATGAGCTCCTCGATCCGCAGCGTGGACGCGGGGTCCAGCGCCGATGCCGGTTCGTCCATGAGGAGGATCTGCGGCTCGACCGCCAAGGCGCGCGCGATGCAGAGCCGTTGCTGCTGGCCCCCCGACAGGCGTCCGCCCGGCTCCTGCAACCGGTCCTTGACCTCGTCCCACAGTCCGGCCGCGCGAAGCGCCTGCTCAGCCCGGTCATGAAGTTCGCCTTTCGGGAGACGGCCGGTGAGCTTCAGCCCGGCGACCGCGTTGTCGAACACGCTCATGGTGGGGAACGGATTGGGCCGCTGGAACACCATCCCGATCTGACGCCGGACCTGCACCGGGTCTGTATCCGGGGCATAGATGTCCGCTCCACCGAACAGCACCTGACCCTCGACGCGTGCTCCGCGCACCTCTTCATGCATGCGGTTCATGCATCGCAGGAGCGTCGACTTTCCGCAACCCGAAGGCCCGATGATCGCCGTCACGGAACGGTCGGCCGCGGCAACATCGATGGATCTGAGCACCTGGGCATTCCCGAACCAGGCGTTGAGCTGCTTGACCTCGAGGGATATCACGTGAGCCTCCGTTGCCTGCGGACCGAGACCACGCGAGCGCTGATCGAAAGAAGCAGCACCGCCATCATCAGGGTCAGTCCCGCCCCCCAGGCTAGCTGTTGGAGCACCGCCTGCGGTTGGCGGGCCCAGAAGTAGATGTCGCCGGTGATCCACGCCGTCGGCCGCCCATAGTTCGTGTTCATGTAGTTATTCCCCAGAGCAGTCAGGAGGATCGCCGCGGTTTCACCGAGTCCTCGCGAGACCGCCAGCATGACCCCCGTGAGGATCCCCGACCCTGCGGTGGGGATCACGATCTTGAGGACGACCTTCCACCGGGGGACGCCGAGCGCGAGCGCTCCTTCGCGCAGTTCCTGCGGCACCAGGCGGAGCACCTCCTCGGTCGCGCGCGTCACCACGGGCCACATGAGGATCGAGATGGCCAGTGACGCTGCGTACGCGGAGAAGGAGTGGGTCCACGTGACGACCGTTGCAGCGATGACCAAGCCGGCGATGATGGATGGCGTCGACAGCAGGGTGTTAGCCGTGAAGCGGATGACCGTCGCCATCCGGCCTCGCCCGTACTCGGAGAGATAGACGGCCGTCGCGATACCGAGCGGTACCGAGAGCGCAACGGCCAGACCTACGATCATCCCGGTCCCCACGATCGCGTTCGCGATCCCGCCGGTGTGTGGAGGATCCAATGATCCCGGCGGAAGTTTGGTGAAGAAGTTGAGATCGAGCGCGGCGGCTCCGCGCACGAGAACGAACACGGCGATCACGGCGAGCGGAACCAGCGCGAGCGCAGCACAGAGCAGCAGGAACAAGGAGAAAGCTCGGTCCTTCGCGCGTCGCGAGCGGGTGAGCCCCGTCGCGAGCGGCTGCCGGTCCGCGGTCGCCGTTGTCACCGGGCAGCCCCCACCGGCACTGGGCTACCCAGATCGGGATCCGCTGGGTCCTCAGTCACCGGTTCCAGCCGGCGCGCCCCCCGGCTGACGAACGCCTTCGACACGGCCGCCAGTCCGAACGACAGCGCCACCAGGACCACCCCCAGTGCCAGCAGCGAGGACCGCTGCAGTGCGTTCGTCGCTCCATTGAACTGGCTGGCGATCGCCGAAGCGATGGACTGACCGGGGGCGAACAAGCTAGCTCCCACGGAGGCCCCTCCCCCGATGACCATCGACACGGCGATCGTCTCGCCCAGGGCGCGGCCCAGGCCCAGGAAGGCCGCCCCCGCGATCCCCTGCGCCGAGTAGGGCAAGACGGCCATCCGGACCGTCTCGTACCTGGTTGCGCCCAGGGCCTTAGCCGCTTCGCGCAGGTCTCGGGGCACCGTTGCCACCACCTCGCGGCTGATGGCCGTCACGATGGGCAGGATCATGATGGACAACACCACGCCGGCCACGAAATAGTCGCCCCCCGAGCCGATCACCCGGCCGTTCGCACCGCGCGAGAGCGCTGGGAACAGCATCCCCGGACCGGGAACCCAGCCGAAGATCGTGTGCAGAAGCGGTTCGACATGCTGTTCCAGCCACGGGGCCAGGACGAACAGGCCCACCAGGCCGAACACCACGCTAGGGATCGCGGCGAGGACGTCGATGAAGGTCGCGAGCGGGCCGGTGATCTTCCCCGAGATGGGTTCGTTCAGAAGGACGGCCAGGCCGACGGCCACGGGGATCGCGAGAACCAGGGCCAGGAACGACGTCAGCAACGTCCCGAACACGAACGGCAGGGCGCCGAACTGCCGGCGCGGAGGATCCCACTTCGAACTGGTCAGGAACCCCAGCCCGAACTTCGAGAAGGCCGAGGCGCCGCCGCTGGCCAGGACGGCGAGCACCAGCCCGAGGATACCGACGAGCAGGATCCCGGTGGCAACGGTGAGGCCGACCATCAGCCGGTCGCCTACGCGGCGAGGACGCCGCCCGAAGGGCGGCGTCCTGGTTCGCCGGGTGCGAGGCACGTCGGTCAAGGAGTCATCATGCTCCGGCCGACGGAGTGATGGGCTGGCCGTTGTAGGTGAGTGTCGCCAACGCGGCGAGCGCCTGGTTCGCGATGCTCCCGGGGAGCGGCGCGTAGTTCAGCGTTGCGGCCGCGTCCTGACCCTTCGTCAGACCCCAGTGGAGGAAGTCGACGAGGGTCTGGCCCGTCGCCTGGTCGGCTTGCGCCTTGTAGACGATCACATAGGTCGTGGTCGCGATCGGGTAGGCACCCGCGGCCGATGAGTTCAGCACGTTGGTGTCCGGGCCGATGGGGAACTTCAGACCGGCGCCGGCTGCGCTGATCGACGCCACCGAGGGGGCGACGAACGATCCGCCGGGCGCCTTCACCGCGGCAGACCCGAGGTGGTTCGCCACCGCGTAGTCGTAGGAGATGTAGCCGACGGCTCCTTCGGTCTGAACGAGGTAGCCGGCGACGCCGTCGCTGCCGTCCTTGCCGGCCGCGACCGAAGGCCACTGGACCGTGGAGTCTGCACCGATCGTCTTCTTGAAGGTCGCGCTCTGCGAGGACAGATAGTTGGTGAAGACGAACGTCGAGCCTGAATCGTCGGAGCGATGAACCGGACGGATCGTGGTGCTCGGCAGGCTGACGCCCGGGTTCAACGCGGCGATCGCCGGGTCGTTCCAGGTGGTGATCGTGCCCTGGAAGATGGCAGCCGCGGTCTGGCCGTCCAGGTTCAACGGGGCCGTCAATCCCGGAAGGTTGTACGCGATGGCGATGCCACCCAGAACCGTCGGGATCTGCACAGCATCGGCCGGCAGCGCCGCCAACGCGTCGGTTTGGAGCGGTGCGTCGGACGCGCCGAAGTCGGCCGCCTGCTTCGTGATGGCGTCGATACCGCCACCCGAACCGATGGCCTGGTAGTTGACCTGCGCCCCGGATTCGACGGCGTTGAAGTCCTTGCCCCACTGGGTGTAGATGGGGGCGGCGAAGGTCGAGCCGGCGCCGGTGAGCGGCACGCCGGTGTTGGTCGTGGTCCCGCCGGCACCCGT
>JANXVR010000130.1 GCA_025351565.1 Actinomycetes bacterium | reverse complement strand
GCCACCATCGGCTTCGTCATGTACTGCGAAGCCCACGCCGCGGCCTCGACCTCCTGCTGGCCACCGATCTCGCCGATCATGACCACCACGTCGGTCTCGTCATCGTTCTCGAACGCTTCGAGCACGGTCTTGAAGTCGGTGCCGTTGACGGGGTCGCCGCCGATGCCGACGCAGGTCGACTGGCCGAGCCCCAGCTTCGTCATCTGGCTCACGGCTTCGTAGTTCAGCGTTCCCGACCGTGAGACCACGCCGATCCGGCCCTTGGAATAGATGTGGCTGGGCATGATCCCGACCTTGCACTCGCCGGGCGTGATGATGCCCGGGGAGTTGGGGCCGATGATCGTGGTGCTCCGGCCGGCTAGGTAGCGCTTGGTTCGCACCATGTCCTGCACGGGAACGCCGTCCGCGATGATCACCGCGATGTCGATCCCGGCCTCCACCGCTTCGAGTAGCGAGTCGGTCGCGACCGCCGGCGGGGTAAAGATGCCGGACACGTTCGCACCGGTGGCATCCACCGCCTCGGCGACACTGTTGAACACAGGAAGTCCAAGGTGCGTACTCCCGCCCTTGCCCGGCGTCACGCCGCCCACGATCTTCGTGCCGAATCCCATCGCCTCCTCGGCGTGGAAGGTCGCGTGCTGACCGGTGAACCCCTGGATGATGACCTTCGAATCCTTGTCGACGAACACACTCATGCGTTCGCTCCTTCCAGCGACGCAACGGCTTTCGCGGCGGCGTCGTCCAGATCCTCGGCCTGGATCAGCGCCAGCCCGCTCTCATCCAGGATCTTGCGGCCGGCTTCGACGTTCGTTCCGGCCAGACGGACGATCACCGGCACGTTGATCTCCTGATCGCGCGTGGCCTGCACGACACCGGTGGCGATCCAGTCGCATCGGTTGATCCCCGCGAAGATGTTCACGAGGATAACCTTCACGTTCGGATCCTTGAGCACGATCCGGAACGCGTTCGCGATCTTCTCGGGGCTGGCGCCGCCGCCCACGTCAAGGAAGTTCGCGGGGCGGCCGTTGTGATGCACGATCGCGTCCATCGTGGCCATGGCCAGGCCGGCGCCGTTGACGATGCAGCCAACACTGCCGTCCAGCGCGATGTAGTTCAGCCCATGGCCGGTGGCTTCGACCTCTTTGGGGTCTTCCTCATCGAAGTCGCGGAGTTCGGCTATCCCGCCCTGGCGGAAGAGCGAGTTGTCATCGAAGCTCATCTTGCAGTCGATCGCCATGAGATCCCCGTCCTCGGTGACGATGAACGGGTTGATCTCCAGGAGCTGGCAGTCCTTGTCCCGGAAGAGCCGGTAGATCCGCTTCAGCAGCCGGGTGAACGGCGCGGCGCGGTTCGCCAGCCCGATCGTCGTGGCGATCTTGCGGCACTGGAAATCCAGTAACCCGACGCCGGGGTCCACGTACTCCTTGTGGACCTTCTCGGGACTGGCCGCCGCGACCTCTTCGATGTCGACGCCGCCCTCGGCGCTGGCGATGATCACGACCTTCTGACTCACCCGGTCGATGATGAGCGAGAGGTAGAACTCGCGATCGATGCGGCTGGCGCGTTCGACCAGAACGCGCTGCACCAGTTGGCCCTCCGGCCCGGTCTGCGCGGTGACCAGGGTCGTGCCGATCATCAGGTCGGCCGCCTCGGAAACCTTGGCTGGGGTGTTCGCCATCTTGACGCCGCCGGCCTTGCCGCGGCCCCCGGCGTGGATCTGCGCCTTCACGACCCAGCGATTGCCGCCAAGCTCCTCGGCCACCCTCGCGGCGCCGCGCACGCTATAGACGACCTCACCGGGGGGGACGGGCACGCCGTAGCTCTTCAGGAGCTCTTTGGCCTGGTACTCGTGGATGTTCATCTGACCCTCCTTCCGCGGCCCGGCTGCGGGTCCGCCAACTCCGCGTCCCGACAGCGGGATCGCGTCCAGTGGTGCGATGGTGCGCGGTGCCTAGCGTGCGGCGATCTGTTCGATCTTCGTGATCAGGTTCTGGGCCATCCGGATGCTCGCGGCGTCGATGAGGCGGCCGTCCAAACTGACCGCTCCCTTGCCCTCCTTTGCGCCTTGCTCCATGGCCTCCAAGATCCGGCGTGCACGCTCGACCTCGGCGTCGCTCGGCGTGAAGACCTCGTTCGCGAGTTCCACCTGGCTGGGGTGGATGGCCCACTTGCCCTCGCAACCGAGCGCCGCGGCGCGCCGGGCCGCGCTGCGGTACCCGTCGGCATCGTTGAAGTCGCCGAACGGACCGTCGATCGGACGAAGCCCTTCGGCCCGGCACGCTGCGACCATCCTGCTGATCCCGAAGTGCCACTGGTCTCCCCAGTGGATCTCGCGGGTGCCGGAGGCGTTCGCGTCGGTGAGCACGGAGTACTCGGGGTTCGCGCCGCCGATATTCGTGGTTCGAGCCTGGACGCTCGCGGCGTAGTCGGCCACACCGAACACCATCGCCTCGAGCCGGTCGGGCCGTGCGCGGGAGATGGCCTCGACGTTCGCCATCCCCTTGGCGGTCTCGATCAGGATGTGGATGCCGATCCGGCCCGCTTCCCACCCGTTCCGCTGTTCGATCTGGTCCAACAGCGTGCCGACGAACTCCACGTCCGACGGCGAACCAACCTTGGGCACCAGCACCGTGTCCAGGACCTGGCCGGCCGCTTCGACCACGTCGACAACGTCGCGGTAGCACCAGTGGGTGTCCAGGCCGTTCACGCGAACGCTCACCGCGGTCCTCGACCAGTCTTGCCCGAGGAGTGCCTGGATGATGTTCGCGCGCGCCTGTTCCTTGTCGTCGGGTGCGACCGCATCTTCGATGTCCAGGAACACCAGGTCGGCGCCCAGCGCCGGGGCTTTCTCCATGGCGCGGACGTTCGTGCCGGGGACGGCGAGTTCGCTGCGATGTGGGCGGGTCTTGTCGGTCATCGTGGATCCTTACGCTCGCAGGAGAGGGGGCTTCTCGCCAGCGACGGAGCGGCGAGCCGGGGGCCTCCCGGCTACGCCGAACCGTACAAGGCGTTGTACCCGCTGCCCCGAGGGGACGGCCGAACCGTTCGCGCTACCGCGGCAACACCGCGTCGAACGCTGCCAGCACCCGGTCGGCCGCCTCACGGTTCGCGTTCACGCCCATGAGGCCCACACGCCAGATCGGGGGAGCTGTGGGACCCAGGCCCCCGCCGACCTCGATGTTGAACTGCCGCAGGATCTTGCCCTGAACCTCCTTGCCGTCGACACCCTCGGGCACGTTGACCGCAGAAAGCTCCCACAGCTGGTGTTGGGGATCGGACAGGAAGGTGTACCCGCGCTCGCGCATCTGGGCCTGGAAATACTGCCCGGCGTCCTGGTGGCGTGCCCAGCGGCGCTCGAGCCCCTCCTCCAATCCGAGGCGGATCCCTTCGTAGAGCGCGTAGTACTGGAGGATCGGCATGGTGTGGTGGTAGGTGATGGGCCGGTCGACCCAGTACCGGGCCAGCTCGGCGATGTCGTAGGTGTAGGGCCCGCGATGCTTGTTGGCCTTCTGCACCTCCAGAGCCCGCGCAGAGACGGTGAACGGGGAGAGTCCGGGGGGACACCCCAGGGACTTCTGCGAGCACGAGTACCCGTAGTCGATGCCCCATCCGGCAGCCTCGACCTGCTCGCCGCCGAGCGACGTCACGGCGTCGACCATGAGCAGGGCGTCGGGCGTGACCTGCCTGACCAGCGCGGAGAGTTCCGGTACGGGGTAGCGAACACCGGTCGACGTTTCCGCGTGCACGACGGCCACGAGCTTCGTGTCGGGGTTGGCGCGGAGCGCCGCTTCCACGGCTTCCAGGGGAGCGATCTGTCCGAGCGGCGCGGTCACCTCGACGAGGTCCGCCTCGTGGCGCCGGGCCAGGTCGGCCAGACGGGCTCCGAAGAACCCGGCGTGGATCGCGATCACCTTGTCACCCGGAGCCACCAGGTTGGTGATCCCCGCCTCCATCCCGGAGGTGCCGCTCGCGCTGAAGCACAAGGAAAGCCCGTCTGGGTTCCGCCAGAGGGCCTTCAGGCCGGCCGCGAGATCCACCAGGATGTCCCAGAAGTCGGGGTCCAGGTGCCCGTTCATGTTCAGCTGCATGGCCTGGAGTACCTGGGGGTTCACGTTGGACGGGCCGGGGCCGCAGAGGAGCCGTTCTCCGGGGTTCAGCGTGGGGATCGAGGTCACGAGGTCGCCCATGGGGTGGCCCTCCCTTTCACGTTCGTCCCGGCGGCCGGGAAGTTGAATGGCGATTCAAGGCAAGGCGGAAGTATGGCACGGGGGGTTGCCCGAGCGCCAGTCGTCCCCAAGGCGCCCCGTAACTACTGGTCACCTGCGAAGATGCCGCGCGTGGAAGCCCTGGTGCTAGAGACCGACCGCCTTCGACTGCGACCCTTCACTCGGGACCTCTCCGACCTGGAGGCGCTCAACGCCATCCAGGCCGATCCCGACCACATGCGCTTTTACCCGCATCCGTTCTCGATAAACCAGACCCGGGCCTGGATCCGGAAGTGGATCGAACACCAGGATCGGTACGGCTACGCGCTTCTTGCCGTCCAGGACCGGGCAACGGGCCAGTTCCTGGGAAACGTCGGGTTGGTCAATCTGGTGGTGGACGGCATCGACGAGCTGGAGGTGGGGTGGTCCATCACGCCGGCTCGCGCCCGCCAGGGGATCGCCAGCGAGGCGGCCGCCGCCTGCCGGGATTGGGCGTTCGCGGAGCTGGGAGTGGATCACTTGATCTCGCTGATCCGGCCCGAGAACGAGCCGTCGGCCGGCGTCGCGCGCAACATCGGGATGGTGCTACTCCGTGATGTCGATCCGCTCGATGATCACGTCGTCGGCCGGGCGGTCCTGCGCGCCGGTTGCCGTGGCCGCGATGGCCTCCACCACGTCGTAGCCCTCCGTGACCTCGCCGAAGATCGTGTGTTTGCCGGTGAGGTGCGGCGTCGCGCCAACCGTCACGAAGAACTGCGAGCCATTGGTTCCGGGTCCGGCGTTCGCCATGGCCAGGAGCCCCGCCTTGTCGAACCGGGGTCCGTCGAACGGCACCTCATCTGCGAACTGGTAGCCGGGCCCGCCCATGCCGGTCCCTGCCGGGTCTCCTCCTTGGATCATGAAGCCCTTGATCACGCGGTGGAAGACGGTCCCCGGGTAGAGGGGCTCGCTCTTCTTCTGCCCGTCACGGGGGTCGGTCCATTCGCGGCCCCCGGTGGCCAGGTCCACGAAGTTCTTGACGGTCTTCGGCGCGTGGTCGGGCATGAGTTCGACCGTGAACGACCCGCGGTTCGTAACGAAGGTGGCGGTGGGCATGTGGCATCGGCCTTTCGGGTGTCGGAAGGGTCCGAGCCTATCGCGGCGGAGCCGATCGTGGCGCCGAGCTAGTGGTGAAGGGCTTTGAGCGCCTTGGGAACCGTGTCCTTCGGCGACACCTTGTACCACGCGTCCACGATCCGTCCTTCTTCGTCCACGAGGAACGAGGACCGGATGACCCCCTTGTACTTCTTCCCGTACAACGACTTCTCGCCCCATGTTCCCCAGGCCTCGGCCACCGCATGGTCGGGGTCCGAAAGGAGCGGGAATCCGAGCCCGAACTTCTTGTCGAACGCATCTTGGTCCCGCACGGCGGAGACGCTGATCCCCACCACGGCTAGGTTCAGGCCGGAGAAGTCCACTCTCGCGTCACGAACGGCGCAGGATTGCGTGGTGCACCCCGGCGTATCCGCCTTGGGGTAGAAGTAGACGAGGAGCGTGCGCCCCCGGAAGTCCCCGAGACGCACCCTGGAGCCAGACTGGTCGAGGAGCGCGAACTCGGGGGCCGGATCGCCGCACCGGAGTGTCACCATGCGGCCAGGTTACTCGGCCAGTTGCTCGGCCAACGCGGCCGGCGAGGTCACCGGGAGCTTGCAGGCGAAGCGTTCGCACACGTAGGCGGTCGCCCGGCCGTCCACCTGGGGGCGGTCCCGCAGGAGTTCGACCGCCTCGCGGGAAGCGGCGTCATCGGGGGCGGCGACGGCGACGGCCACGTTGGGGCGATACGCGGCGGCGAGTTCGGCAAGGAGTCCGCGCGTGTCCGCGGAAGCAGGGTCGCCGATCACCGCGACCTCCTTCGAGGGTCCGAGGTAGAGGTCGAGCGCGCAGAGCGCGTGGCCGAACCCGCCGGGCGCGCGCATGGCCCCATCGCTCACCAGGCGGATGGCACGCTCCGCGGCGTCGGCGTACCCCGGCATCCCCGTAAGGAGCCAGAGGCGCAGGAGCAGTTCGGCGGCCACGGAGTTCCCGCTGGGCACCGCGTTGTCGTAGAGCTCCTTGGGGCGCAGTACAAGGTCTGCTGACGCGTCGTCCCCCGTCAGGAAGAACCCGCCGCGGTCGGCGTCCTCGAAGCGATCGAGCAGGATGTCGGCCAGCCGGCGAGCCTCCCGGAACCAGCGCACGTCGAACGTCGTGGTGTAGAGAGCAAGCAGCGCCGAGCCGAGCACCGCGTGATCGTCGGAGAACCCCGGCCCGCCCGCGATCCCGTTCCGCCAGGAGCGGAGCAGCCGGCCGCCGCCATCGCGAAGTTCGTCGAGCAGGAAGTTCGCGCAGCGTTCGGCCACATCGACGTACGCCTGCACGTCGAATGCCCGCCCCGCCTCCGCGAACGCTTCGATCGCCATGGCGTTCCAGGCGGTTACCACCTTGTCGTCGGTCGCCGGATGCACGCGGCCCTCCCGGGCTCGGAAGAGTGTCACCCGGGCGGCGTCGATCTCTGGGCCCAGGGCCTGCGCGGTCAGACCGAACTCCGCGGCGATGCCGCCGAACGGGACCGGGTGCCACAGGACGTTGGTTCCCTCCCAATTGCCTTCGCGGGTCGCCCCGAACGCGGTCGCGACCGCCTCGCCGACGAGCGTGGCCAGTTCGTCCCAGGTCCAGACGAAGAACTTCCCTTCGACGCCTTCGGAGTCGGCGTCCTGGCTGGACCAGAAGCCGCCGGCGGGGTGCTGCATCTCCCGAACCAGATAGTCGAGCGTGTCGGTGGCCACGCGCCGATACCGCGGGTCCTTCGTGACCTGCCACGCGCGAACGTAGAGCCGGGCCAGCAGGGCGTTGTCGTAGAGCATCTTCTCGAAGTGGGGAACATGCCACTGCCCGTCCGTCGAGTAGCGGGAGAAGCCACCGCCCACCTGGTCGTACATCCCGCCGTCGGCCATCCGGTCCAGTGAGATGACCACCATCTCCAGAGCGTCGGGTTCGCCCCGCAGCGCCTGGCGCAGCAGGAACTCCAGCGTCATCGGCTGGGGGAACTTCGGCGCCTCGCCGAACCCGCCCCACCGACGATCGCACTGTTCCTGCAGCCGGGAGAACGCCGTCGCTGGGACCTCCGCCGAGAGCGGCTCTCGCGATCCCTCCGCCTGGCCCGCATGCGCGATGGCCTCGGTGACACGGAGGGCCTGCGTGTGGATCTCGTCGCGCCGTTCGCGCCACGCGTCCGAAAGACCGGTGAGCACCTGGCGGAACGAGGGCATCCCGTGACGCGGCTCGGGCGGGTAGTAGGTCCCCGCGTAGAAGGGCCGGCCTGCCGGTGTGAGGAACGCCGAGAGCGGCCAGCCCCCACGCCCGTTGATCGCCTGAACGGCGTCCATGTAGATGGAGTCCACGTCCGGCCGCTCCTCCCGATCCACCTTGATGCTGACGAATCGATCGTTCAGGAGGGCCGCGGTCTCTTCGTTCTCGAAGGACTCCCGCTCCATCACGTGACACCAGTGGCAAGCCGCGTAGCCGATGGACAGGAAGACCGGCTTCTCCTCGTCTCGTGCCTTCGTGAACGCGGCCTCGCCCCACGGGTACCAGTCCACCGGGTTGTGCGCGTGCTGGAGCAGGTAGGGACTCGTCTGGCCGGCCAGATGGTTCGCGGATCGTTCGGACATGAATTCAGTCTCTCGCGTCGCGGCGCCGGGTAGCCTTCGACGGATGGATACGCCGAAGATCCGTGTCGTTGTGGTCGACGCGCACCCGGTGATCCGTGGCGTCGTGCGCCTGGCGTGTGAAGGGTCTGAGGATCTCGAACTGGTCGCCGAGGCGACCGATGCGGGAGAGGCGTTGAACGCCGTCACCGCGCTCTCTCCCCACGTCGTGATCCTTGATCTGGACCTGCCCCAAGGAGGAGGCCGGGACGCGATGCTGCGTCTGCGGGAGGCGCACTACACGGGGAGCGTGCTTGCCCTGTCGGATCGGACGGGGGGAGCCGCAGTGTTGGACGCGCTGAAGCTCGGCGTCCAGAGCTACCTAACGAAGAACACCGCCGTTCACGGCTTGGCCGACGCCGTCCGCAGGACCGCCGCCGGCGAGCGGTTGATCGACCCCGACCTCGAACAAGGTGCGGTGATGGAGCTCGGCCGGTCGGCGAGGAAGGCTCGAGAGAGCTCCGAGATCGATGCCCTGCTCACCCAGCGTGAGCGGGAGATCCTGGACCACATCAGCCAAGGGCTCACGATGCACCAGATCGGAACCCGCCTAGGCATCTCCCCGCGCACGGTCGAAACGCACGTGGCCAAGCTCTACCGCAAGCTCGGCGTTCGAACGCGCGTCCAGGCGGTCTCGCGGGCGGTAACGCTCGGCTTGATCGAGCTGGACTGACTTCTTCCGCTGAGTGCTCAGTTACCCGTTCCAACCTGCCGATATGCACCTCAGACGGAGGTAGCTCCAACGGCCCGACTCCCGTAGAGTGCACGCGATGAGCAACCGCCCCGGTTCCTCGGACAACGCCCCCGCGCCCAAACGACGGCTGGGCGTGATCGTGGTCGACCCGTTGCCGGTCGTTCGGGCAGGGCTGGGGCTCCTCATCGATGACCGCCCGGACATGGAGGTTCTGGCCGAAGCCGGCAGCGCCGAGGAGGGACTCGAGGTCATCCAGCGCGTGCGCCGCACCCGCGTGGTCGTGCTCGTCGGGCTGGGGCTGGCCGATGAGCGCGACGCCTTCTGGCTCATCCGGACGCTCCGCGAGCGCTTCCCGTCCCACGCGATCCTCGGGATGGGCGCCAACGCCGACCCCATGGCGATCAGCCGGGCGCTGTTCGTCGGGGCCGACGGTTTCGTCGACAAGAACATCGACCCGGTCGAGTTCCTTCAGGCGCTCCGCAAGGCGGCCAATCACGAGATGGTGCTGGCCGTGCCCACCGGGGTGCAGGTCGGCCACATCGCACAGGGTCTGGACCGCCGCCGGGAGGCGGAGGTCAAGCTGACCGAACGCGAGCGCGAGGTCCTGGTAGTGGCCGCCGAAGGCTTAACCGCCCGCGAGATCGCCGTCCGTCTGGGGGTTCGTGAGCGAACGGTGACCACGCACCTGGCGCGGATCTACGGCAAGCTCGGTGTGGGGAACCGTATGGCGGCCATCAGAGCGGCCGCGCGTTCCGGGCTCGTCACGGTTGGGGCCCCGGAGTAGCGAGCACCATCGGCACGGAGGCGAACACCACCCCGTCGGCCCCCGAATAGACCTGCTTCCATCCCACGGCGTGCGCGACGGCCTGTTCCAGCGGTGCGTCCGGCGGCAGCGCGATCACATCGACCCGCCAGCGCGCCAGCGCCGCCGCCCACCCCGGCGCCGCGCTGTACATCGTGTAGTAGTCCTGCCACGTGGCCGGCGGGTACAGCTCGATCCGCGAATCCAGGAATACCAGCTGGGTCCGGGCTTCCAGTTCGAACCACGACCCCCAGATCTGCGGGGCGAACACGCGTGAGCCCGGAGGCTGCGCGGCGACGGCAGTCACGACCCCCGTTGGGGCGTCCGTGAGGAAGGCGCCAGGAGCACTCCCGCGCCACCACGGCAGCAGCGCGACGGTTGCCGCCGCGAGCACGACCTTGATCGGCGTTCCCTGCCGCCGGCGTACCGGCACGGTGTCGGTCAGTGCTGCTCGGGCGGGGAGCCACCCTGCCCAGACAACCGGGAGGGCCAGCCCCCACCAGAGTTCGTTCCGGCCGGCTTGGGCGGCCATGAACCCGAAGGCGAGCACCGCGAGGGCGTCGACCACTCGAAGGTGGACCCGGCGGAACCACCCCAACCCCACGGTGACGCCCACGCTGACCCAGAACGCCCCACCCGCGAGGGAGTCCAGCTTCGGGGGTTCCCATTCGGTGATGTCCTTGCGGATCTGCGGATCTCGAAGGATGACCCACACGTAGGACCAGACGTGCGGCCCGAAGGGCGTCATGGCCGTGGCCAGCACGGTTCCGGCCAAGGCCAACGCGGTGCGCTTGGCCGAGCGCATGTCGCGCTCCAGGAGGTCCGTGGCAAGGGCCAGGCCGACCAATAGAACCGCGAGCGGGAAGCTGCCATGCATATTGGCCCAGATCACGGTGAGGCCCGGGATCACGGCCAGCCTCCACGGATGGGCCCGTCTGGAGGCCAGGAGCCAGAGGGTGATCGTGAACAAGGCGACCGCGAAGATCTGAGGCCGGATGTTCAGATTGGGCAGGGCCAAGAGGAATCCCCCCAGGCTCAAAGAGACCGCCGTCCGCACGCGGGCGCCCTGCCAGCGGCAGGCCAGGTAGAGCGCGCCGACACCGGTCGACACGATGAGGCTCCCCAGGGCGAGGATCGTTGGCCACCCGCCCGCCTTCCAGGCGCCCGCGAATGCCACTTGGGAGAGCCACTGCTGGTCGAACCACGGCCTGCCCGCAGCCGTGAAGCTGTAGGTGTCCAGGCGTGGGATGGCCTGCGTGGACAGGATCTGGAGCCCTGCACGGACGTGGTAGGCCAGATCGATCGTGGATGTCCGCGTCAGCATGACCACCAGCGCGGGCACGACGAGCGCGATCAGGATCCATGTTCGGTCCAGGCCATGGGCCAGGGGTGGGGGCTCGGTCCGGCTGAGGAAGGGCCTTAGGCCCTCGGCCGGGACCCCGCCGGCCGTTCGGCTACCTTTCGTCATTCGCCTTTCCACGCGCCCATGCTACGGGCTACTATCCGGGCCCTGAACGCGGTCATCGAACCTGATCCATGTGCGTACGTACGTAAGACTACGTAGCCATCATCAGGGAAAGATGGAGTATCGGCGGCGTGTTCCGCTCCTTATGCTCCATAGTTGCGGAGGATGATCATCCGCTCCGAGCCAAGCGGCCCGGAACGGGTTCTAGTCCCTGGAAGGGGGTGCAGAGTGTTTCTCAGTCTCTACGTGGGTGTCCAGACGTGGTGGGGCGACCTGAAGGTTCGCGCGAGCGAAGAGCAGGGAGCCACCGCGGTGGAGTATGCCCTCATGGTCGCGTTGATCGCGGCCGTCATCATCGTGGCGGTCCAAACGCTGGGCAAGAAGTCCAACAGCGCGTTCGGAAGCGTCAACGCCGTCATGCCGTAAGGATCCAAGAGCGGCCTCGTCGGCCGCTCATCCTTTCCCGACAGGGCCGGGTGGGGATGAGGGGCCGACGACCATCCGATCCAAGGAGGGGCTCCGAAGATGAAGACACCATCCAAGGTCCGGCAAGAGGGTGGCGCCGCCGCGGTGGAGTTCGCCATCATCGCGCCGCTCCTGTTCACGCTCATCTTCGGCATGTTGCAGTACGGGCTCGCCTTCTTCCAGGTCCAGAACCTGCGAGCGGCCGTCCGGGAAGGTGCTCGCGTGGCGGCGGTTCGCGGCACGCCGGCGGACGTCAAGGCTGCCATCGCCGCTGCGTCAACGGGGTCCCTGTCGGGCACGGCGAGTGATTGGGCCTACAGTCAGTCGGTCATCTGTGCCGATGCCACGTCGGGTAGCCCCGTCACGGTGACGCTTACCTCCCTTCCCACCGCCGTCCAGGGCTCGTTCAATATCAGTGTTCCGTTCCTGCCACAGATCACGCTGACGCCAAAGATCAGTGGGTCGTTCCGATGCGAGTGATGGGCATGCGCATCCGGAGCCGCGTGGGCCAGGGCGAAGAGACCGGCGCCACCTTGGTGATCGTGGCCATCATGCTCGTCGCCCTCCTGGGGATGCTCGTCCTGGTCTTGGATGTGGGTGGGCTCCTGCTCAAACGCCGTTACATGGTGCAGTCCGCTGATGCAGCTGCGCTTGCGGCGGCCGAGTCCTGCGCGGTTGGAGCCAA
>JANXVR010000104.1 GCA_025351565.1 Actinomycetes bacterium | reverse complement strand
CATCGCGAGCCCGGCCCTGCCCCGCCGGTCAGCCCCAGCGGAGCGAATCAAGGAACGCCCTGAACTTCCTCGCGGTTTCCTCGACCTCGGAGTCCGGGTCGCTTTCCGCGACGATGCCCGCGCCGGCGTAGAGCCGCGCGTGTTCGCCGGAGAGCTCCGCGCAGCGGAGCGCAAGGGCCCACACCCCGTCGCCCTCGGCGTCCACCCACCCGATCGGCCCGGCGTACGAACCGCGCTCGAACGGCTCCAGCTCGCGGAGCGTCTCCAGGGCGGCCGCTGCGGGGAAGCCGCCCACCGCTGGAGTTGGGTGCAGCGCCGCCACCACCGAGAGGACGCTTCGCACGCCGATCCGCAACCTGCCGTGGAACGGCGTCGCCAGATGCCACACGTTGGCGGTCGCGTGCAGCACAGGCTCGTCCGGATGATCGAGCCCGTCGCAGAGGGGGGCGAGCGCGGCTGCGACCGCCCGGACCACGACCTCGTGCTCATGGCGATCCTTGTCCGAACGCAGCAGCTGCTCCCCGGCCGCGTGGTCGGCCCGGGGATCGCCGTGGCGGGGAGCAGATCCCGCCAGCGGGTTCATGATCAGGGTTCGGCCCGAGACCTGCGCGAGCAACTCGGGGCTCGCCCCTACCAGCGTGCCAGTTGCCGTCGGTGCCGCGAAGGCGTAACCCGCGGGCTCCACGGCCCGCAGCCGTCTGAGCAGCTGGGCGGGGTCCAGGGTCCGGCCCGCGCGGACCTCGAGCGTGCGCGCCAGGACCACCTTGTCCAGGGCGCCGGCACGGATGCGGGCGCGCGCGGCCTCCACCATGCCGGCGTACGCGGAGGCGTCGGGGCGTTCGAGCATCTGTAGTTCGCCGAACGGCGCGCGGGGCGAGGTACGTCCGGCCCACCGCGCGGGGACCTGCGGCCGGCTATCGCCGGCCGCCTCGCTCAGACCGGCCCCACGCGGACCGGTCATCTCCAGCTCCCAGGCGCCGGCCGCGGTCCGCACGGTGGCCCGGGCCGGGATGACCAGCGAGCCCGGCGCGAGCGGGTCGAACGGCAGCGCCCCCATCGCCCGCGGGGCCGGACCAGTACCGTCGGCCTGGATCGCCCCTAGCGCATCGGCCGTGGCCTCCGCCATATCGGGAAGCGGTCCGTCCACCCGGGCCGCGATCCCGGTCGCCGAGACGCCCACCCCTTCCTGCTCGAAGAAGAAGTCGCGGGGCCCTCCGTAGGTGGCGGCAAGGTCGAAGGCCGGCCCGAGCGGACGAGCCTGCGCTCGCAACAGCGCGCTCACGCCTGCGCCGCGCGCGTCCCGACGAACAGCTGGGTCAGCCCGCCGGTGAGCTGGACGCGCGCTGCATCGGGGAACCCGGCCTTCCGAAGCATGGCGAGCATGCCCCCGGGAGGAGGGAGGTAGGCCATCGACTTGGGCAGATACGCGTAAGCCGCGCCGTCAGAGAGCACGCTGCCGATGAACGGCACCACATGGTTGAAATAGAGGCCGTGCCCCGCGCGGAGAACGCCGTTATCGGGCCTGCTGGCTTCGAGCAACCCGATCCGCCCGCCGGGTCGCACCACGCGCGCCAGCTCGGTGAAGAACGCGCCGAGGTCCGTCACGTTCCGCAGCGCGAACCCACAGGTGGCGCCGTCCAACACGGCCTCCCGAAGTGGGAGCCGGAGGATGTCGGCCTCTACCAACGGGGACGCGGTGCGAGCCGCGACGAGCATCCCGTGAGAGAAGTCGAACCCGACCGGCCGGAGCCCGGCGGCGGCGGCCTCCCGGCAGAGATCGCCGGTCCCACACGCCAGATCTCCCACCAGAGAACCGGCCGACAGACCCAGCTCACGCACCACCCGCCGGCGCCATCCCGCGTCCAGTCCGAAGGTCATCACGCGGTTCACCAGGTCGTATCGGCCGCTGATCGTGTCGAACAGCGAACGGACGGCGCGAGCCTTCTCTTCACCCTCCGGAAGCCGGGAACTCACGCGCTCACGTCCTCACGCCTCCGCGTCCTCGATGCGATCCTCGGCCACTTCGAGCAACACGCGGCGGAAATGGTGCGACACCAGGGTCGTGACCGCGGGAAGCAGCTCCCTGAACGCCTCCACCATCTGCTGGGCCGCGCCTTCGTCGTCGCCCGCGGTGTCGCGGATGGGTTTGCGAACATGTTCGTCGAACAGGTCCACCGCGCGTTCCGCAAGTCCACGCATGGCCCCGTCGGCGTCCCGCGCCAACCCGAGCAGATCACCGAGCGGCAATCCGAACTCCAACAGGCGGAGTGCGGTCCGCACCAGCTCGATGTCGCCGGAGGTATAGCGCGTGCGTCCGTCGGCGCTGCGTCCCAGCCGGATGCCTTCGCGTTCGACCGCCTGGATGAGAGACGCGGGGACCCCGCTCCGCGCCGCGAACTCGTCCAGATCCAGGAGCTCGTCGGCGCGCTCGCCCCGCTCGGCGGCCACGGCGGCGGCCAGGTCCGCGTCGGCCGTGCCCAACTCCCCGCGAACTACCCGCTCGATCGCGGCCAGGGTCAATCCCTTCTTCTGCAACGATCGGATCTGCCGGATGCGCTCGGCGTGCGCCGGGCCGTACCAGGCCACGCGCCCCTCCCGCTCCGGCTGGGGCAGGAGACCGCGGGACTGGTAGTACCGCACGGTGTCCACGGACACCTCACACGTCGTTGCGAGCTGATCGACCCGGTACCTCACGACCACTCACTCTACGAGCGTTCGCTCGAAGGGTCCATGTGCCAACTCGCCGGGTCGTCGCGGGCGGACCGGCGTACGATGCGCGCCGTGACGCACACCGCCGGCCGGATAAGCCTCGCCATCGTGCTGGTGTGCGGCACGGTCACCTTCGGCGTTGGCGTCGCGTGGAAGTCCTACTGCTCCAGCGGCAACTGGAACGACACCCGCCAGTACACGACCGGGTGCTACACGGACATCATCCCGCTCCTGGGCACCGAGCAGCTCGCGAACGGGCGGTTGCCCTTCCTCGACGCCTGCGTGAAGTCCACCGGCAACTGCGACGAGTACCCGGTCCTCACCATGTACTTCATGCGGGCGGCCGCGAGCCTGTCCGGCCCCCAGCCCTCGGCCTTCTTCTGGGTGAACGCGGCGATGCTCTGGCTCTGCGCGATGGTCGTGATCGCTTGCTGCTACTTCCTGGTGGGGACGCGCGCCCTCCTGATCGCGCTTGCCCCCACGCTCCTGCTCTCGGGCGTGTTGAACTGGGATCTGTTCACGGTCGCGCTCTCGTCGGCCGCGCTCCTGTACTTCTTCACCCGGCGCGAAGCCACCTCGGGCGCCTTCTTGGGGCTCGGCGCAGCCGCGAAGTTCTTCCCGGCGCTGCTCGTGATCCCCTTGGCCGTAGATCGTATCCGCTCACGCGAACCGGATCGGGCGATCGGCCTCGCGTGGTCCGCGGCGGGGGTGTGGGTGATCGCCAACCTGCCGTTCGCTGCGGTCGCGCTCGGAAGTTGGTGGGAGTTCTTCCGCTTCAACGCCACGCGGGGCGCGGACTACGACAGCCTCTGGTACATCGCCTACCGCCTCACGGGGGGGTACGCCTACGCGCACACGAAGCTCATCAACCTGGCCTCGGCGGGGCTCTTCGTCGGTCTCGTGGCGCTGGTCTGGGCGCTGAAGGCCCGCCGGCACCCGGCCTTCCCGCGATGGACGCTCGGGTTCCCGATCCTGGTGCTCTTCCTCCTGACGAACAAGGTCTACTCACCCCAGTACAGCCTTTGGCTGTTGCCGTGGTTCGCGTTGGCACTGCCCGGCCTGTGGCGATTCGCGCTGTTCCAGCTGGCCGACACCGTGGTCTACATCACGAGGTTCAAGTGGTTCGCCACGCTCGACGGGTTGCCGGGACCCTCTGAGGCGTTCTTCGAAGCCACGCTGCTGCTCCGCGCGATCGTGCTGATCGCCTGCCTGGCCGCCTGGATCCGGTACGAGGCTGCGCCGCTGCCGATCCAGGTCGCGATGGACACGCGCGATGAGCGGGCCGATCGCTCCGCGCCTGGGCCCCTGCCGGCATGATCGCGGAACCGCGCCCGGAGCGGATGTCGTGGGCCCCCACCGTGCTCCTGCTCGCGATCACCGCGGTGGTACTCGTGGCGTCGTACGCATTGAAGGCGCAGTGCGTGGATCAACCGTGGGACGGCCGCCAATGGAGCCACTTCTGTGCCACCGACATCCTGGTCGTCTACTACAACGAGGGATTCGACGCCGGCCCGGCGCGGTTCCCGCCCGCGACCGTGGAGTACCCGCCGCTGATCGGCTTCTACGTGGGCGCGGCCGCTGCGCTCTCCTCGGGCGCCGCCGGCTTCATGCTCGCGAACGCGGCCGGCATCGCGGCGGCCGCGATCGCGGCCGTCCTGCTCCTGACGAAGATGTCCCCGAGCCGCCGCGTATACCTGTTCGTTCTCTCACCCACGTTGTTCCTCTACGCGTTCCAGAACTGGGATCTGCTGGTCGTGGCGTTGGGGTTGGCGGGGTTGCTTGCCGCAACCCGACGACGATATGGGATGTCGGGCGTTCTCCTGGGCGTGGGAGCCGCGGTGAAGTTCTTCCCGGCTCTACTGTTGCCCGGCGTCTACCTGGCCGCGCGAGCGAAAGGCGGGGGCAAAGCCGGCTGGCGCGCCATCGGCGGCTTCCTGGCCGGAGTCCTGCCCGCGAACATCCTTCTATTCCTGCTGTCGCGGCATGCCTGGGAGTACTTCTGGTCGTTCCAATCCGCCCGATTCCCGAATCCCGAGACGTCGTGGTTCATGGTCTTCCGCCATCTTCGAGGCGGCCCCTTCGTCGATGGCTGGTGGGCGCGGAACTATCCGGGCATCATCAACGTCGCGTCCGCGTTCGCGTTGCTCGCGATAGGCATCTGGATAGTGGCGAAGGAACTGCGACGACCTGAGCCAAGGATGGTGTCGACCGGTCTGTGTCTCACGATCGCGTTCCTGCTGACATCGAAGGTCTTCTCGCCTCAGTACATGCTATGGCTGCTCCCGCTGCTGATCGTGCTCGAGGTCCCGGTCGCGGCCTTGATCGGGTTCTTCGTCGTCGACGTGTGGTGCTTCGCGATGGCGAACGCGTACTTCCTCAGCATCGCGCGCGGATGGGATTGGGCGATCCGCCTGGACATCCTGGAGGCGGGGGTATGGGCCCGGTACGCCGTGTTGGCCTGGCTGTTGTGGTGGCAGCTGCATCCCAAGGAGCCCACGAGCCCCTCGCTCGGCTCCGGCCTGCCCAGCAGGGCATCCGATAAAGGGGTTGCTCCGGCCCGAAGGCCCCACTGGATGTAGGATGGCGCGAACCGTCGGCCTCACGGAGGAAACGTGACGATCAGGGTTGCGATCGCGGACGATCATTCGCTCGTCCGGCAAGGGCTCCGCCGCTACCTCGAGATGGCCGACGGCATCGAGGTGGTCGGGGAAGCATCTAACGGCAAGGAGCTGATGGAGCTCGTAGCCGAGACCGAACCAGATATCGCCCTCGTGGACATCCGGATGCCGGAGATGGACGGCCTGGAGGCCGCCCGGGACCTGCGCGACAAGCACCCGAAGGTCGGCGTGATCATGCTCACCGCCTACGACGACCGGCAGTTCGTGGTGGAGGCCGTTCGAAGCGGGGCCCGGGGATACGTCCTGAAGGCCCGTGACGCGGAGCACCTCATCCAGACGGTCCGTCTGGTGGCGGGCGGCAACATGGTGATCGACCCGCAGCTCGTCGTGGCGCTGGCCGAGGAGCTCTCCACCGCCAAGGATCGCGACCGTCGGGCGGAGACGCTCACCGCCCGCGAGATCGAGGTGCTGCAACTCCTTGCTTTCGGCCACACGAACCGCGACATCGCCGAACGCCTCTACATCTCGCCCGACACGGTCAAGACGCACCTCGAGCACATCTTCGAGAAGCTCGGCGCGTCGGACAGAACAGCGGCTGTGGCCGAAGCGCTCCGCCGGCGACTGATCGAATAGGTCCTACCCGAAGGCGCCGGCACGGACGGCCTAGTTCGTCCGGCGTCGTTTTCTACCTTGGCTGGGTGATGGAGCCTCGGCCCCGAACCCGCCATCATGGATGCCGATGTCCGAATCGATCACTCCCCAGTTTCGCGCCACCGCCGGTGTGCTGTTGTTGGTTGCCGTCGCGGCGGTGATCGCCGCACGGGTAGCCCCAACGCAGGGGACCACACCGGCCCTGGTGTTGCCGAACGCGGCAGTGGCTCTGGCGGGATTCGTGGCCGCCGGCGTTATGGCCTCGGCCAACCGCTTCCACCGGTGGGGCGGCTATCGAGCCCTCGTGTTCGCATCGACCATCGTGGGCGTCACGGGCGCCGGCTTGGCCTTCATCGCTGCCTCGGGCCGGACCATCACCACGCTGGGCCCGACCGACGTCCTCTTCCTGCTCTACCTGCCTCCCTTCTTCTTCGCCCTGCGAGCCGAGCTGCGCGATCATTTCCCCGCTGAGCAGCGCTCGGAGTTCGCCGCCGACGTGCTGCTCATCACCGCGTCGCTCGCGTCCGTCATCTACTTGGTGATCCTTCCACGGGGCGCCGACCCTGCGGGCATCGTCTCGGCTGGTACGTGGGCGGTCGTCGCCGCCGCGCAGGTCGCGATGTTCTTCTCGCTCATGTTCTGGGAACCGAGCCGCGAGCACATGACGCAGGCGCTCTCGTTCGCCTTCGGGGCGGTGGCGGCCGCGGGCTTCGGTTATGAATGGACCCGTGGCTCCTTCACAGTGGCTTCCCCGTTCGTCACCGCGTCCGCCTCCCTCTGCGTGATCGGGTTGGCGGCGACGGCGACGTTCGTGCGTCGGACAGGCGGCGAAGATGGGCAACGAACGTCCCGGCTGGGGCGTCCCCTCATCGCCAACGGATCGATCATCGCGGCATTCGTCGCGTTGATCACCGTGGCCATCATGGAGAACCGCAACCGGATCTCCGGAGGCCAGGAACTGACCATCCTGGTCGCGCTTGGGGTCGGAGTGACGGCGCGGATCATCGTGAGCCAGACGAAGATCACCATCGCCCATCGTGAGACCAGCTCCGCGCTCGAAGACAAGGAGGTCGCGCTGCAGGAAGCCGATCTGGCCCTCGACCGCGTTCGCGAAGCCAACGAAACGCTCCGTCAATCCGAGGAGCATCTCCGACTGGTCTTCGAGGCAGCCGTGGACGGGATCGTGGAACTGGACGCCGCTGACACCATCCTGCGCGCCAACGAAGCCTTCTGCGGCATGGTCGGGCTGGACCGCGCGTCCATCGAAGGGCAGCCTTGGACGGCGCTCGCCGCCGCGGTCGATGGAGCTGATGCGGGGTTCACCTCCCTGCCGACCACCGGCTCGGGCATGATCCAACGAACGCAAGGTCAGCCGCTCTACCTGGAGTCGCGGACGTCGGCCGTCCCCATGGAGCCACCCCGCCGGCTCCTGCTGGTTCGCGACGTCACCTCCGGCCGCGTCGCCGACCAGACCATCCGCTCCCTCTTCCAGTTCTTGCAAGACCGCGACGAAGACCGGACCCGATTGCTCCGCCGGACCAACGCCGCCATCGAATCCGAACGCAATCGGATCGCCCGAGACCTCCACGACGGGCCGGTGCAAGGGGTGAGCGCGGCGTCGCTGAGCCTTGAGGCTGCGCTGCTCATGATCAAGGCGGGCGACGTGGACCGAGGCATGGAGGTCCTGACCAAGATCCGCAAGGAACTGGCCGAGGAGGCCGACTCTCTTCGGGCGCTCATGTCGGGCCTGCGCCCCCCCGTCTTGGAGGAGCGGGGGCTCATCCCGGCCCTGCGGGAGACCCTCATGCGGTTCGGCGCCGATCACGACGTGCTCACGTCGTTCAAGGGATCGATCGTCAAGCCCATCCCCCGGGACCTGGAGACGCTCGCCTACCGAGTGGTTCAGGAGGCCCTTTCCAACGCCGGCAAGCACGCGAAGGCGGGACAGATCACCGTGAACGTCGAGGCGGACCTCACGCAGATCCGCATCGAGATCGAGGACAACGGGACGGGGTTCGACAGCGCGCGCGCCCGGGAATTCCTCCATCAGGGCCGAGTCGGACTCGCCTCCATGCGCGAACGGGTGGAGCTCGCCAGCGGTTCGTTCGTCGTTCGATCCTCAGTGGGCCGCGGAACGACCATCCTCGCCACGCTGCCGGTCGAGGCCGCTCCCGCGCTCAGGGAACTGGCCGTCGACGAAGCGCGCTGAACTCAGGTCCGCCCGGCGCGGGGGATGGGCACGTGGGTGGGCTTCGGTGTCGGGGTCGGAGTCGGCGTGGGAGTCGGAGTGGGCTTCGGGGTGGGTGAATGGGTCGGCTTCGGCGTGGATGTCGGGGTCGGCGAGGGCGTCGGGGTCGGAGACGACACGGCGACGGACGGCCCAACCGTGTAGCCGGCGAACGTCGGCGGCGTGAAGGGGATCACGGGCTGGCCGGCCAGCACCAGGGCCATGTAGTCGTGCCAGATAGACGCCGGGATGGTGCCCCCGAACACAGGCGCGACGCCTTCGACGCTGTTCATCGCGATCTCCCCCTGCGGGTACCCCATCCACACGCAGGTCGCGAGCTGCGGGGTGTACCCGCAGAACCACGCGTCGACGTAGTTCTGCGCCGTTCCCGTCTTCCCCGCAGAAGGGCGGCTCCCCAAGCCCTTGCCTCCGGCGGTCCCGTACTGCAACACACCCTGCAATGCGTAGGTGACGAGGTTCGCGTCGTTCACGGGGATGACCTGCTTGCCGGGGGAGGCGACCGAGCCGGTGACATGCCCGCCGTGCACCTTCAGGATCGGGGTGGCGTAGTGCCGCACGCCCTGCGCAGCGATGGTGGCGTAGGCGTTCGTCATCTCGAGCGGGTTCACCGCGACGCTGCCCAGCGTGACC
>JANXVR010000075.1 GCA_025351565.1 Actinomycetes bacterium | reverse complement strand
GCTTTCGATATGCGGGTCATGCCGTCTCCAGGATGTACCTCATCGACTGACAGGATCAGGTCGCCGCCATCCCAGGGCGCCCATCCGCTGGAGACCGAAGCGCTGGTAGAACCCCACCATCTCGTCGTCGCACACGAGGTCGACGGCGTAGAGATCGGCCAACTGCTCGAGCATCCGTGTGACTAGGCCGGTGCCGATACCCTGGCCTTGCGAATCCGGCAGCACCTCCAGCAAAGGGATGTGCGCGCAGAGCACGCCGTCCGAGATCGCAGAAATGAACCCGACGACGCGGTTCGCTTCGTCCAGCGCCACGATGGCCCGATAGCTCGAGTGCAGCAGCCGGAGCAGATCGCTTCCGGAGGGGCGGCTGGGCCACCCTTCGAAGAACCCCTCCAGAGCTGCTGGCTCAAGTATCGCGAGGTCGGAACTGTACGTCACCATGTTCAGACGATATCCCTGCCGGGCGACAACCGACCGTCCACTCCCTACGCGCGGTCGACCACCGCCGCGTCGAATAGGGCCATCTTCTGAGCGTCAGGCGGTTCGAAGAAGCGTTCCCACCCGGCAAGCTGTTCGCGCATGATCCTGGCTCCTGAGGGACCCTGGGCGTTCACAGGGTCTGATGATCTTCACCAACTGGGTCGAACTGTCGCTCCAGATGATCCTGCCTGCGCTGTTCTTCATCGGGGTCGGAGCCGTGACCAGCCAGCTGCTGGGCACCGCGCGAGGTGCGAAGATCCGGTTCCCCCCTACACCTTTCTGGCTCAAACTCGCCCCTGACCTACGTGGCGAGGAGCGCGCTGGTGAGTTCACGGTCCTGGGCTAACCGCACCGCCGAAGATCACCCGCGGTCGTATCGTTCGCTGGGGGTGCCGTCACGGAGCGGTGACGTGGAAGATCAGCGAGCCACCGCCCGTCGCACCCGGGCCAGAAACGATGAGCACAGTGATCGGGTACGCACCCGCCGGCACGTCGGGGACCGCAAACGACGCCTGCCACGAACAGACCCCGTCGGCGGTCGCGGACGTCACCATCGTCACTGCGCCGCTGTTCGCCGGTGATGGACTCGCACCGCCCGGCAGGAGATCCGTCCATCGGTTGCTGTTGTCTGACTGGAAGTTCCACCAGACCTGCATCTGCTCCTTGGCGACCTCGTACGTGCCGTCCATGCCCTGGTATGAGACAGGCCCGGACACCGTCACCTGGGTCCCCGGCGGTCCCGAAGTGACAGACAGCACAGGCTTGTAGGCCCCCGGCGGGACCGGACACACCGGCGGTATCTGCAAGGTGTCGAGTTCGGCTTGGGCTTTACGGACGAGCGCCGCGGACGGAGTGCTGGTTCCGTAGTACACGCGAACCAGGACGTACCCCTGGATCTCCATGACGGCGTAGTTCCCCGGGGGCTCCTCGGCTTCGGGCCCACGGAGCTTGGCCCCCGATAGATCGAGCGAAGCGAGCGTCCTCGGCGGGTAGGCACCGTTGGAGGGGTCGTACTCCGACGGGACCACCTCCGCCGTCACGATGATGCCGTTCGGCGGGAGGCTGGCGATCGTGGTGGGCGGGATAGCCGGGGCGTTCGGCGCGAGATCCGCTTGATCGAACCGCACGGTCGAAGCCCACGCCACGGATCCCCCCGGGAGAGGTGCTCGACCCGAGTCCTGGATATGCCAGCCGGTGGTCCCAGTGAAGAACACGGGCAAGTACTCCTTGGCGACGGAAGGCGCCGTCGTCGCATCGACGAGGTACGACCCGTGGACATGAGCGAGCCAGACCCCGATCTTCGTTGTGTAATCGACCGCACCGTTCATCGCCAAGAGTCCCCGGGCATCGATCCCCCGCACCGTGGCGCCGTTCCGGCACGAGCGGTCCACGCCGGGGCAGAGCTGGGCCGTTGTAGACGTCACCACCAGCCTCCCCCGCACGGCGATCCACGACGTGGTTGAGACGTGGGTCGCCGCTTGGGGCGAGAGCCGGATGGCCGACGGCGGCACCCCGGCAGGCGAGACCATGCCCGACGTCCCTACACCCCCTTGGCAGAACGGTCCGGTGATAGGAGTTCGAGCTCCGACGCCGCGTGCGGGGGGGGCGAGCGGCGTTCCCACTCGGAGTTCACCGCCGGCAAGGACGGTGAAGCCGTAGGGAACGAGTCCGGTCGGGGCCGGCCCTCCCAGGTAGGTCCCCGTAGCGAACCACGTCGAGCCGTGCGACGGATCCAGGAAGGTCTGGCTTCCCGGGCACCAGCCGATCAGTTCGCCGATCCCAAACGGTTTGTGAGTGGAGACGGCCGAGAGCACGTGGGTCGAACCCCCCTCGGTGGTGACGACGAAGACAGGGGAGCCATCAGCCAAGAACGCCGGCGCCGCCTTCCCGGGCGCCGGGATGGGCAGCACGTTCGTCCCTCCCGGCCACGTGGCGAGGTTCGCCGGGTGCGGGTTCGAGGTATCGAACGCTTTCACGACCAGAAGGGTTCCCGCAACGGCGATGGCGAACGCGACGGCCATCGCGGTCACGCGCCTGCGAGCCGACGGGATCGCGGGGTGATCGGTTCGTGGGCCTTGCGCCACTCGGTCAGCCACGGATCGGGGGGCGTGCACCTCTCGGAGAGCCTGCAGGTCTCGTTCCCAGCGTTCGGTCATGAGTCGTTCTCCTCGGTCCTCAGGAGTTCACGCAGATGGGTGCGTCCTCGATGCAGATGCACGCGGACCGTCGGGGTCGAGATCCCCATGCGGCGAGCCACCTCTGCCGTCTCAAGCCCGTCCACGTGCCGCAGCACGATCGCCGCACGCTGGTTCGGGGAGAGCTTCCGCAAGGCGGCGATGAGGTCGACCAGCGCGGGGGATGCGTCCGGCATCTCAGACTCGATCAGTTCGTCCCGTCGGCGATCGCGCCGCACCTCGTCGGTCGCGATCCGGAACGCCGCCCGGTAGATCCACGCGGCCGGATCCCGCAACTTCATCCGGTTGGCGAACGCTCTGGCGAACGCCTCGGCCGTCGCCTCCTCTGCGATATCGGCCCGCCCGCCTGTGAACGCGAGCATCGTCCTGAACACGCCGTCGCGCTCCTCGCGGAAGATCGAGTCGAAATCGTGCCCGGCCCCGATGGTCAGCTCTCCCTCCGCCATCTGCATGGCAGCCCTCATCCTCTTCGCCATCCGGCACCGTCGGATCCGGTCACAGATAGACGCAGAAGTGGGGTCGAACGTTTACAGCTGAGCGCTCAGGCCGTTTCCTGCCGACACCAGGCGTAGAGCGCGTCGTACATGGGCGTCTCCAGCTCGATCTTCTTGTGGTCGTCGGTCCCGTGCACGAGCGCGAAGCCGTGCGCGATAGCGGAAAGGCCCCGTCCCTCCGGTGAGGAGTCGATGTCGTCATCGACATCCGCCGCATGCACGATCTCAGCCAGACGAACGAGCGCAGGATCCCCTTCGAGCTTGAACTCCTCCACGAGGACATCGAAGGAGCACTTGCCGTCGCGATGGGTGTACTTCGCCCCGGGCGCATCGTAGGAGTTGCCTCCCTCGCGCTCGGCCACCTCGAGGACCTCATCGCGTCCCACGTACAGGAACTCAGCATCGGGGTCGATGAACCTCTTGATGAGCCACGGGCAGGCGATCCGGTCGACGTTCGCGTTCTCTCGTGTGACCCACTTCATGTCATGCCTTCCTTTCGAGATGCGCTGCTGCTGTCGCACTCTATCCGTGCGGCGGCGGGTCATTCACCCCGTGAAGCTCGCCAGCGCCTGTTCCGCTCGGTGGACCGTGTCGGGCGTGACGGTGGCTCCGAACGCGACGTGCACGGCGTAGGTGTGTCCGCCATCCTGCCAGAGGAACGATTGCACGGGAACGCCGCCTGTGCAGTCCGTAGGAGCCGGTGCCGGCTGGGTACCCGGACCCACGCGGGGGGAGGCCGGCCAGGCGCTCGGCCCGAGGATGGTCGGATCGTTGGGCGCGTAGCGGTCGATCCACACCAGCATGCCGTCCGATGGAAGCTGCTGAAGTGCCGTGAGCGGTGCGCAGTACGCGCCTTGGGAGACATACCACCACGAACCGAACGCGAACAGGTTGAGCGGCTCGCCCGAGTCGGTGACCAGATTGGTCCATCCGGTCCAGCCCGCGGGCACGTTCACGCCCGCCGGATCCCATCCCCGCCAACGGAGCACGCGGTTCACGTCGGCGGGTCGCACGGTCGGGCGCGATCCCGTGAGCGAACCCACGGCGGTGCCCCCCCATGTGGGCTGCTGCGGACTCGGGTTCGGCGTGAACCGAAGGGTGCGAAGGGTCGCGTTCACATCTGCCAACTGCTGCCGTGTGGGCGTCGAACCGAATTCCACGTACAGATCGAAAGCCCGGCCACCATTGGTGAAGGTGTTCCGGTAGAGCACGTGACCGGAGACCGGCGGCCCGCCGTCGTCCAAGACCTCGCACCCGACGCAGAGGTTCTCCGGACCGATCTGCGGCGGTCCGGAGATCGTTGGCCAACGGAGATCCTGGATAGCCGCGCTCTCGTCCAGGACGATCGTCGTGTCGGAGGCGCCCATGTTTCGACCGACCTGTGGCGCGGAGAAGGGTTTTACGGGCGTGGACGTCGTGGCGACCAGGGTGGGATCGCCCGCGTACAGCCAGCCATGCCAGGCGGGCGGGAGCTGCATCGTGATCCCGAAGTCGTTGAGCGCGGACGTGGGGGAAGGCGGCGGGACGACCACCAGGCGGTTGAGACCGATCTGCGCTTGCTTGATCAGAGCGGCACTCGGAGCCCTCATATGGAAGTACGCCTGGATGACGACCGGGCGACCGCGCAGCGTTCCGCGCAGATAGAGGCGTGAGACGTCGACCGAAGCCATACCCTCCCACCCACCGACCAGCAGCTTGCCGTCGGCGATCGACGGGGAGGGTTGCAGCGCCCGGAAGTCGGGGGTGTCCGGCAGCGGGTTCCTCGTAGCGATCCATTGCTCGACCCACACGATGACGCCGTTCGCCGGCAGTTGGGCGATCTCCCTGTTCGACGGACCGGCTGGAAGTGATGAGCCGTCGAAGGACGCGAGTGGGACGTTGGAGGTCCATGCCGTGGGCAGGTCGAAGTACGCCCCAGCCGCCGCTGGCGTGACCGCCTGGTCATACCAACCTTTCGCCGGTTCGAACGCTATGTCGTTGCCCAGGCTGGCGGGTTCGGAGACCTGCATGGCGTCGAGCCCTTGTTGGGCGCTCGCGTACTGAACGGCGGTCGGCGAATCCGTCCCGAACCAGAGGTATCCGGAGATCGCTCGATCGTGAACGGTGACCCAGACGTGGCACTCGGTGGTTCCGGGCGGCTGCCCCTCGTACGCGCCTGCCCCGCAGGTGCTCCGATCGAGGGTCGGCGGGAACGGCGACGCAGGGGACACCGGGTTCGGGATCGCCCATCGATAGGGATCGCCCGCAGAGGCGCTGATCACGATGCCCTCGGGCGGAAGCGCGGCGGCCGTCGACGAGCAGTACAACCCGCCGTTCGGCCCGAGTTGCCGGCTCTGTCGCACGTCTCCCGCTGCGAACGAGGCGTTCGTCGCGCACGCGGAGAGCAGCCCTCCCTGGAGTACGGTCCATCCCTCCAACGGGGTGAACGTCACGCTTCCATCACCGAACGGCGGGCCGCCGGGAGCCTCACTCACGGACGGTGTCGGAGACGGCCCTGAGTGGAACCCCTCCCACAGGAAGACGGCAGCCGCCGCGAACACGGCGAAGGCGGTCACGCCGGCGATGATGCGCGAACGCCCGCTCGGGAGCGCGAGCGCCTCGGCGTGGCGGGGGCCCTCGGCGCGCGCACGCTCCACCAGCCCGCCGGTCGGCTTCACTTCGTCGACCGCCTCCAGCTCACGGCGCCAACGTTCGCTCATGATCGGTCCTCCTGCAGGAGCTCCGCGAGACGCTTCCGACCGCGCGAGAGGTGGACCCGCACGCTGGCGGATGACATGCCGGTGAGCCGAGCCACTTCTTTGACGGGCAGGTCGGCTTGATAGTGGAGGTAGACCGCCGCGCGCTGGGCGGGCGAGAGTCGTCGCAGGGCGCGGAGGAGATCCGGCGAAGGACCGGTGAGGCCGTCCGCAGCGCGAGGCTCATCCGCTTCGAGAAGTTCGGTGGTCTTCTGCATCCGTTTCAACTCCGCCGCGGCGACGCGGAACGCCACCCGATAGAGGTAGGGCACGGGGTCACGTACGGCGCTGCCTCGCGCCATGGCCCGGGCGAACGCCTCGGCAACGGCGTCGTCGGCCACATCGGTCCTCCCACCCGCGTACACGTAGACCGCGCGCCAGAGTGTGGGCCCGCTGTCACGCCAGATCGCATCGAAGTCGCTCACCCCTCTCACCCTGACAGAGCGCTCAGGGCACAGAAAGGTGAACCCTTGGCGTTACCCGGCCTTGACGCCGACCAGGCGGCCGATCCCGTAGGTGACCAGGGCGGACATCAGCCCGATAAGGAGTTGGCGCCCGGCCGAGAACACCGGGTTCCGCCCGGTGAGGAGGGACGTCAGCGCCCCGACGATGATGAGCGAAACCGCGGCGATCACCCCCGCGATCAGCGCTGCGCCGCCGCCACCCCGGAAGAAGAACGGGATCAGCGGCAGCAACGCACCGAACGCGAACATGACGAACGAGGAGATCGCCGCGCCCCACGGCGAGCCGAGCCCTTCGTTCGGATCGATCCCCAGTTCCTCGCGGGCGTGGGTCTCCAGCGCGATCTTCGGGTCGCGCATCAACTCCGTTGCGACGCGCGTCGCAAGCTCCGGCGGGAAGCCCTTCTTCTCGTAGATCTCCGCGAGTTCCTCCCGTTCGTTGTCGGGGTCGTTGCCGAGTTCGTGGGCTTCCAGGTGGAGGAGCCGCTCCAGCACCTCTCGTTGCACGCGCATCGAGACATACTCCCCCGACCCCATCGAGAACGCGCCGGCCAGCAACCCGGAGACCCCGGCGAGCACGATGATCGCGCGACTCTGCGATGCGCCCGCGAACCCCATGATGAGCGAGGTGTTCGTGAGGAGGCCGTCGTTGATGCCGAAGATCGCGGCTCGGAGCGCCCCGCTCTTACCGGCGGAGCCGCTCGGCTCGGCGCCGCGAGCGCCCGCGGGCCCGACGTGGCCGCGGTGGGGCAGGAGATCGTTCCCCTTCTGGAGGCGCCGGCGCGCGTCCAGGATGCGCGGCAACTCACGCTTCGTCCGAGCGTCCTCGGGTGGCAATGCGGGCGCGGTCATCGAGGGGAGCCTACGGGAAGCCGGGCCTTGAGGTGAAGGTCCTTGCGGTTTCGGCGCCGACCCTTAGCCCCGGCCGAAGATGACTATCGTGCGCCTATGAGCGATGGAACCCAGGCGATCTCGGGTGCTTCCGCCTACGAGATGGTGACCTCGGTTCGTGAGGCGATCGCCGGCGTCGCCGGGCCGCTGTTGGTCGGTCTCTACCTGTTCGGGTCGCTCGCCACGGGCGACTTCGAAGAGGGCGTGAGCGACATCGATCTGATCGCGGTGCTCTCCGACCCCCCGAACGACGAGCTGGCCGCGCGCCTGGATCAGATGCACGCGGACCTGGCCGCGGCGAACCCCGCGTGGGCCGGCCGCATCGAGGTCATCTACATCTCCACTCACGGCCTGGCGAGCTGCCGCACCCACGCGGCGACCATGGCGGTCATCAGCCCCGGCGAGCCCTTCCACGTCGTCGAGGCGGGGCGCGATTGGAACCTCAACTGGTACCCAGCGCGGGAGGAAAGCGTGGCGCTGGTCGGACCGCCCATCCAGACCCTGATCCCGCCGATCCCGTTCGCGGAGTTCGCGGAGGAGGTGCGGGCGTCGCTGATGGCGTTCCCAGGGCGGATCGAGGACGATGCGCACCCCGGCTCGCAGGCGTACGCGATCCTCACCATGTGCCGAGGACTCTTCACGATCCGGCTCGGCCGGCAACCCTCGAAGCGCGAAGCGGCCGCGTGGGCGCGGCGGGAGTTCCCGCAGTGGGCCGACCTGATCGCCCGGTCACTCGCCTGGCGACAGCGCCAGTGGGAACCGGGCGATCAGAACGGCACCACGACCGTTTCGGAGACCCGCCGCTTCGTGGCCGAGATGGCTCAGCTCGCGCGCGAGTAGCGATCCAACGCGCCGACCTGCGGATTCGCCCAGAGGAGCTCCCGCGGCTAGGGTGAGCGAACGCCGGGCCCCCCGTGCCCGCCGACGAAGGAGGGACCATGATCCGCCGAGCCCTGATGGTGACCGTCGCGCTGTCCATGTCCATGCTGGCGCTGCCGGGAGGACCCGCACAGGCGACATCCGGCATCGAGGGCGTTCCCGCCTTCAGCAACGTGTTCGTGCTGGTCGGCGAGAACACGAACTACGCGCAGCTCACCGCGGGCGACGCACCGTACGAGCTGGGCTGGGTGCAGCAACACAGCGCCTGGTTCACGAACTACTGGGGCATCTCCCACTACTCAACGTCCAACTACATCGCGATGACCAGCGGGCAGTTCATCAAGTGTGAGCAACTCGACGAGAAGCCCGCAACCTGTCACCAGGACGTGCCGAACCTGTTCCAACAGCTGAACACCGCAGGCGTGCCATGGACAGCCTGGAACGAATCGATGCCCGCCCCGTGCTACCTGATCAACGCCGGTGAGAACCGGTACGGCAACGCCTACCGCGTCAAGCACAACCCGGCCGCCTACTACGACTCGATCGCCGGTCCCGACTTCACGGGCGCCACGGGCGGCGGCTCCTGCGCGACCAACGACCTGCCGATGGGCGGCACGGGTGTGAACGACACCAGCACCTTCGACGCGGCGCTGGCATCGGGCTCGGTCCCGCGGTTCAACTACGTCACCCCGAACATGTGCGAGGACGGTCACGACAACTGCAAGCCGCAGGGCAACCCGATCCGTCAGTTCGACGACTTCCTGGCTCGCGAGGTCCCACAGATCATGGCCTCACCTGCATGGACGCCATCGAGCGTCATCGTGATCGTCTACGACGAGGGCCAGACCGGTGGGCCGGGCAAGGCCGTGAAGTTCGCCGGCGGGAACGTGCCGTTCGCGGTGATCGGCGGCCAGGTCCACAACGCGGTCTACACCGGGCTCACGAACCACTACAGCCTGCTGCGGACGCTGGAGGATGGGCTCGCGCTCCCGGGCTATGTGGGCGCGGCGAACACCGCAACAACACTCGGCAATATCTGGAACTAGGTTGGTCGCGTAAGAGCGCAGAACCTCCACGGAATCTCGTTGTGAGATGGGCGCCGCGCGGGAAGAATCTTCCTCCGTGGCCGTCGAACGCGAGACGCTGAACAAGGTTCCGGAGGTGACTGCCTACTTCTGGATCATCAAGGTGCTCAGCACTGCCATGGGTGAGACCACCTCGGACTTCCTGATCCATCGCGTCGGTCTGACGAACAAGCCCGGCCTGGTGGCCGTGGTCCTGGTGACGGGTCTGGCCCTGGCCGGGGCGCTCGTGCTGCAGTTCTCGGTGCGCCGATACGTGCCGTGGATCTACTGGCTGGCGGTCGCGCTGGTCGGGGTCTTCGGCACGTTGGCTGCCGACGGGGTTCACGTCGAGTTCGGGGTCCCCTACCTCGTGTCGAGCATCTTTTTCGGCGTCGTGCTGGCCGCGGTCTTCGCCGCCTGGTACGCGTTCGAGAAGACCTTGTCCATCCACACCATCGTCACCCGCCGGCGCGAGTTCTTCTACTGGACCGTGGTCATGACCACGTTCGCGCTCGGTACGGCCACGGGGGACATGACGGCGTTCACCCTGCGTCTGGGCTTCTTCTCCTCCGGCTTGCTGTTCGCGGCGGCGATCGCCGTCCCGGCGCTGGCGTACCAGTGGCTGGGCTTGAACGCGGTGTTGGCATTCTGGCTCGCCTACATCCTGACCCGGCCGCTCGGGGCATCCTTCGCCGACTGGGTGGCCGCGTCGTACCGCGGCGGCCTCGGGGTTGGGTTCGGGGTGGTCAGCCTGACGCTGGCGAGCGTGATCGCCGTCCTGGTTGCCTACCTCACGGTGACCAAGAAGGATGTCAGCGGTTCAGAGGAAGGCTAAGTTGACGAAACGCGCGCCGCGCGCGTACATACCTTGCGTGGGAGACGAACGCTGAGCCCGGCCAGGCACGCCCGCCGAGGCAGCGGACAACCCTTCATCGCGCTCATCGGGGTCCTCATCCTGGCCGGGGGCGGCTACGTCGGCTTCAGAGCCCTCGGGAACGGCCACCCGGCCGGATCGCAAACTCCCGCGCCGACCACCAGCAACCACACATACTCGTCGGCGCCGCCGACCACGCCCCCGCCGACGACCACGCCGCCGCCCGTACCCAGCGCGCCCTTCGCCGTCGGGGTTCGTCAGCTGACCTTCACCGACACCTCGCGGACCATCCCGGCCACGCACACGACCACTGGCCTGCCCGGTCCGCGCGTCCTCCACACATGGATCTGGTACCCGGCGCAGGGCACCGGATCTGGACTCCCTGTGCCGGGGCTCGCGCCGGAGCCCGCGGGAGGTCCCTACCCATTGATCGTGTTCGGGCACGGGTACAACCTGAGCCCGACCGACTACCAGGTCCTGCTGCAGTCCTGGGTCAGGCGCGGCTACGTGGTCGCCGCACCCGCGTTCCCGCTGGAGATCCCTGGCGCGATCGGCCAGACCGACAGCGACGAGAAGAACCAGCCGGGTGACATGAGCTTCGTCATCACGCAGATGCTGCGGCTGAACCACACATCGTCGAGTTTCCTGAACGGGATGCTCGACCCGTCGGAGATCGCCGCGTCGGGTCAGTCCGACGGCGCGAACACCGCGTTGGCCGCCGGGGACGCAAGCTGCTGCCGCGATCCGCGGATCGACGCGACGCTGGTCCTGGCCGGTCAGATCGAATCGTGGGGTGGGACGTACTTCTCGTCCGGCCATGACGCGCCGCTTCTCGCGGTGCAAGGATCCGCCGACGCCGTGAACGACCCGCAGTGGTCCAACCAGGTCTACGCGGCGGCGCACCCGCCCAAATACCTGCTCTGGCTGACCGGCGCCGGTCACCTGGATCCCTTCACCTACGCGAACCCCTACGAGACGATCGTGCGGCACGTCACGCTCGCGTTCCTGGATCACTACCTCAAGGGCCTGCCCGCGAAGGTCAGCGTCCAGCCGCCGAGTGCGCTGGCCACACTGACCGCAGAACCTTGACGCCGATGCATCGATACGATGCGATGCCCCCTATGACCGTCGTCGAGATCTGTGAGTACGACCCCACGTGGCCGCAGCAGTTCCTGGACATCGAACGGCGCCTTCGCGCAACGCTCGGAGACGGTGCTACGCGGATCGATCACATCGGCTCCACCTCGGTGCCCGGTCTGGCGGCGAAAGACGTGATCGATGTGCAGATCTCCGTTGCGAACGAGCCGGCGATGGAGGCCGAGGCAGCGAACCTTGAAGCCGACGGCTGGATCCGCGGCGCCGGCATCTGGGGCGACCATCTGTTCCCGGGCGCGAACCGGCCCCAACGCTTGGGCAAGATCTTCTTCTCAGAGCCCTCCGGCCATCGCCGGACCAACGTCCACATCCGGGTCCTGGGATGGCCGAATCAACGCTACGCGCTCCTCTTCCGCGACTACCTCCGCGCGCATCCGGAAACGGCCGAGGCGTACGCGAGACTGAAGCGGCACCTGGCCGGCCTCCTCCCGGATGACTCGGGCCGCTACGCCGACGTGAAGGATCCCGCCTGCGATCTCATCTACCTCGCCGCCGAGCAGTGGGCGGCCGCGGGCGGATGGGTCGCGCCACCGTGAGGTTGCCCCATGTTCAACGGAGCTCGACGTTGAGGCCGTGACGACTCTGGCATCGGCGGCGGCTAGTTCCCGGCGCGCCCTTTCGCTATCCGTTGGGCCACCACCACGGCGATGACGACACAGAGGAAGAGGAACCCTGCGTTCATCACTCTGATCAACGTGCGGTGCGGGGTGGGAACCGAGATCATCACCAGCCATGTGGCGACGCCGAACAGCGTGGCGGCTGCTCCCGCCAGCTGGGCCGGCCTGCGATAGACGCGCCCGCCGATCACCGAACCGATCCAGCAGCCGCAGAGGACCGATGAGGGAACGAGCACCAGCAGCGCGTACTGCCCGTATCCGGTCCAGTCGCCCACATACAACAGGGAGTGTCGGATCAAGCTTGCCCCCGCCTCGAACCCGCGGCGAAGGAACAACGCCGATGCGATAGCGAACAGCGACCACCCCACGACGTTCGCGATCCGCCACAGTCGCAAGGTCGTTCGATCAGCGACGTTCAGTCCTTCGTCCATGGTCATCCTCCGATCCCGGCGACGCCGAGTGCGTGCAGGTCGACGGTAAACGGCAGCCGGATCGTCGGCGGGGTTGAGCGGATCAACAGCATGTCGACGGTCCCGGCATCGGAAACAGAGGAAGCCGGGATCGACACCAGCACATGTCCGAATCGGCCTCCCGACTCCCCGGAGTTCGTAGACGTGGAGGCGGCGTTCGGGAAGATGCTGCAGCATCCGGCGAGCGGCACGTCGGAGTGCAGCACGAACTCCATCCCGATCTGGTTCCCGGGCAACCGCACCACCTTGAGCAAGCCCACGTCGATGGCGCCGACGCGGTAGTTCCCGATGGAGGCGTTGATCGAAGGGTTCGTCGCGATCAACGCCTGCGGGACCTGGTTACGACTCTGGATGACCGCCCCAAGGATCGCGCCCCCTGCCGCGACGAACACCACGGTCCAGAAGGCCCACAGCAGGATCCGCCGCCGGAACCGCTTGATCGAGGCTCGAACCACCTCGGGTGGATCGACGTCCAGGCCGCGTAGGTCGATCGGTCGTTCGTCACTCATCATTCCTCCAAGAGGTCGCGTAATCGGCGGCGCGCCCGGTGCAAGCGCATGCGGAAAGCTCCATCCTCGATGCCGGTGATCTCGGCGGCCTCGGCGGGAGGGAACCCGAGGAGGTCCACCAGCACGAGCGCCTCGCGGTCGATCGTTTCCAGCAGCGCGAAGCCTCGCTCCAGATCCATGCGGCCCTCGTGATCGACTTCGGGGGCGGGCAGGTTCTGGTCCAGCTCCCGTGGATGCTCGAACAGCCCTCGCCGGGACGCCTGCATGAGCACCCGCCGGGCGATGGCGAACAACCAGTGAGAGATCGGCCCGTCCCCCCGGTATCGAACCGCGGCGGCACAAGCACGGACGAACGTCTCCTGCGTGAGCTCCTCGGCCTGGTGATAGTTGCCGCACACCCGGTAGAAGTAGCTGAAGACCGCTCGTTGGTGCGTTCGGAAGACATCTTCAAGCTCCACGTTCGGCATCATCCTTCGTCATAGGGGATGTGCCGGGAAGCCGCCGTTCGTCACCGGCCCGGGGAAGAAATCTTG
>JANXVR010000069.1 GCA_025351565.1 Actinomycetes bacterium | reverse complement strand
GTTCGCGTCCGTCACAGTCGCTCCTTCAGATAGGCGACCAGGTTGCCCGCCGGCAGGCGGTCCTGACTCATGGTGTCGCGCTCGCGGACGGTGACCTGGGCATCTTCGAGGGTGTCGAAGTCCACCGTCACGCAGAACGGTGTTCCCACTTCGTCCTGCCGCCGGTAGCGGCGACCGATGGCGCCGGCGTCGTCGTACTGGGTCATCCATTCCGTCTTGACCAGGGCGTGGATGCGCCGCGCCTCGGGTACCAACGTGTCCTTGCGGGAGAGCGGCAGCACCGCGACCTTGATGGGCGCCAGCGAGCGATCCAAGCCCAGCACGGTCCGCTTGTCCGTGTCCCCTTTCGCGGTAGGCGCTTCCTCCACCCGGTAGGCGTCGCAGAGACAGGCCAGGAGCATCCGATCCAGCCCGATCGCGGTCTCAACCACGTAGGGAAGGTACCGCTCTTCGGTCTCCTGTTCGAAGTAGGACAGATCCTGGCCACTGGCCTGCTGGTGAGCAGACAGGTCGAAGTCGGTGCGGTTGTGGATCCCCTCGAGCTCGGACCACCCGAACGGGAAGGCATACTCGATGTCGGTTGCGGTCTTCGCGTAGTGCGCGAGTTCGTCCGGCTCGTGATCGTGGAACCGCAGACGATCCTTCGACAACCCGAGGTCGAGGCACCAAGCCATCCGGTGCTCCTTCCACCGTTCGAACCACTCGTCGTCGGTCCCGGGTTTGACGAAGAACTCCATCTCCATCTGCTCGAACTCCCGGGTTCGGAAGATGAAGTTGCCGGGCGTGATCTCATTGCGAAAGGACTTCCCGATCTGCGCGATCCCGAAGGGGAGTTTGCGTCGCGCCACGGTCTGCACCGTGGTGAAGTCGACGAACATCCCCTGGGCCGTCTCGGGCCGGAGATAGGCGATCGCACCCTCGTCCTCCACCGGGCCCATCTGCGTCTTGAACATGAGGTTGAACTGCTTGGCCTCTCCGAACGACGAGGCGCCGCACGAAGGGCACTTCGCAGCCCCAGCCTCATCATGCTGGAGGTGATCGGCCCGGTAGCGCCGGTGACAGTTTCCGCATTCGACCAGCGGATCGGAGAACCCGGCCACGTGGCCGCTCGCCTCCCACACCAGCGGCGACATGATGATGGCCGCCTCCAGCCCGACCACGTCGTCGCGGAGCTGGACCATGCTCCGCCACCAGGCGGCCCGGATGTTCCGGCGAAGTTCCACCCCGAGCGGACCGTAGTCCCAACTGGAGCGTAGCCCGCCGTAGATCTCGGATGACTGGAAGGCGATCCCCCGGCGTTTGGCGAGGGAGATGATGTCGTCGATCAGGTCGGGCACCGGTCATCGGCTCCTTTTCCCGGCCGCTGGCTGCGACCGCTGGCGAGCCCCCATGCTACCGGCGCCCGCCGGCCGAACCCGCGCGCGCCACCGAACCTCCACACGACCGTCCGCTCGCAGGTCAAGCCCGCTCCTTGCGCCGTCGATACCTAGGCATGTCCGGACCCCGGAGATGTCCGAGCTGTGATGCCATCGTCGCGGAAGGGATGACCTGGTGCGGCCAGTGCTTCGCCGCCGTTCCGACCGGCGACCCCACCACCGCGAGTGGACTGCAGGCCCGTCTGCGTCCGCAAGCCGCACCCGTTCGCGAGGTATTGGCAGCGCAGCGATTCTCGCGTTGGGGAGCGAGCGCGACCAGCTTCGGACCCCTCGGAAGGATCCTGCTGAGCATCGGACTCATCATCGGGCTGATCATCGGCTTCCCGATGGGGCTGGCCGGTGTCGAGTTGATGGTGGGCCCGATCCCCTCGCAGGGGTTCCTCGCCCTCTACCTGGTACTCGCGGTTCCGGCCGGGATCTGGTGCGCCTCGCGGATCTGGCGTTCCGTTCGGGTGGCCTGATGCCCGCGCCCCGGACCTGCCGCGACTGCGGGGCGAACCTGTCGCCGTCGGTTCAATGGTGCTCGCTCTGCTTCGCGCCGGTGGTGCGGTTCAGTCCGAGAGCTTCGGCGCCCGCCCAGGTTGTGGAGGGGCACCGTCTCGATCACGATCCGGCTGGGCACTGGTGTCGCTGGCACAAGAGCGCCACCACGATGGGGCCTCGTGGGCGGCTCCTGGCGACGGGGTTCATCACGACCTGGCTCATCGCCGGATCCTTCGTCGAGTTCTTCCTGATGTGGATCTTCCAGTTGGTTCTCCTGCTCTGGATCTTGACGAGCGTATGGGCGAACGGTTGGGCGGTCCCCGACTCCTCCGACGCCCCCCGCGTTCCGCTCACGCCGGATGAACGGCGGTCCCTCGTCCCTCGATACGCGGATTGGCGCGATGCCTCCAGGCGAAGCAGGGCTCTCACGATCACGGGCCTCGTCCTGATCGCCGGGTTCTCCGTCGCGTGGTCGACGGGCGACAACACCCACCACGGCATCATGGCCCTCGCCCTCGTCTTCTCCATCGGCGTTCCAGTGCTCTATCTGCTGGTCCGACCTATGTAACTGCTCAGTCGTCGGCGACGCCGCCGAAGCGCCGGGAACGCTTCTGGTAGTCACGGATGGCTTCGTAGAGGTGCTCGCGGCTGAAGTCGGGCCAGAGCACCGGGGTGAACCACAGCTCCGCGTAGGCTGCCTCCCAGAGGAGGAAGTTCGAGATGCGCTGCTCGCCGCTGGTGCGGATCAGCAGGTCGGGGTCGGGCATGTCCGGGTAGTAGAGACGCTCCGAGATGGCCTTGTCGCTGAGCGATTCGATGCGGATCTTCTTCCTGCCGTGTTCGCGCAAGATCTGCTTCACCGCGTCGACGATCTCGGCCCGCCCTCCGTAGTTGAAGGCGATGGTGAGGGTCATGCCGGTGTTCTCGCGTGTGAGCTCCTCCGCATCGCGGATCTCGCGCAGCACCGATCGAGGGACGCGCCAGTCGCGCCGGCCCGTGAACCGGATGCGCACGTTCAGCTCGTGGAACCGGTCCCGACGCGTTCGGAGCAGGTTCCGGTTGAAGTTCATGAGGTAGAGGACCTCGGCGGGCGGACGTTGCCAGTTCTCGGTGCTGAAGGCGTAGACCGTGAGCCACTTCAGGCCCGCCTCCACGCCACCTTCCACGGTGTCGGCCAGGGCTTCCTCGCCGGCCCCGTGGCCTTCTGTTCGCGGCAACCCGCGTTGCTGGGCCCACCGGCCGTTGCCGTCCATCACGATGGCAACGTGCGCCGGCACCCTTGCCCGGTCGATGTCCTGAAGGTAGCTGCTCACTGCGTTGTCCGAACCAACATCGGTACCGACTTCATCCGTCGCTCGAAGTGGTACTCGGCGAACCCATACAGGAGACCCCTGCTTTCCTTGCGAACACGCATCTCGGGTTGGGCGACCGAGCCGGCCACGCCCAGGTCCGTCTGCGCGAGCTCCGCGAGATAGGCGAGGGCCGCGCGCGACACAGGTCCGACCCCCGACTCCGCGCAGCCGTTGCAGACGGCGCCGCCAAGGCCGGCCGAGAACAACTGGGGGTCGGCGGCGCCGCACACCGCGCACGCGGTCAGCGAAGGGTGGAACCCCGATAGCGAAAGCAACTTCAGCATGAAGGATTCGGCCACCGCGGTGGAGTCGGCCGGCCGGGCATCCAGCGCCCTGATCCCGGTGAGCAGCAGCATCGTGAGACGGACGTTCCTCTCGTGTTCCTGGGCGACCTTGTCCACCGCCTCCAGCATGGTCTCCCCGGCGGCGAAGAGCGCGAGATCCGCTCGGATGTTCGGGTGGGGGGCGATGATCTCGGCCTGGGTGATCGTGTCCAGGGAGCCCCTCCCCCGGTAGAGCATCAGCGACACATGGGTGAACGGCTCGAGCCGGGCGCCGAACCGGCTGGTGGTCTTGCGGATCCCCTTGGCCACGGCGCGGACCTTCCCGGCGCCCTGGGTCATGACGGTCACGATCTTGTCTGCCTCACCGAGCTTGGCCGATCGCAGCACGATCCCTTGTTCCTTATACGGGGGCATCCCGGAATCGTAGCGCCGAGGTTCCGGCCGCGGCCTGCCAGGATGTGGCGATTCGGTGGCAGCCGCTGCTCAGCCTGCGTCCGCGGGGCCACCCCGGTAGCCTTCCCGGCCGATGACGAACACCACCTCCTCGGTCAGGTTGGTCGCGATGAGCGCGATCTGCGCGGCCGCCCTGCTCACGGCCGGCTGCTCGAAACCCCCGAGCGCCGGCTGCGCACACCCGCAGGCGTCGACGTCCGTGAGCATCGCCCACTTCGTCTTCGCTCCGGGTTGCATCGCCGTGGCGCCCGATGCCACCCTCACCGTGACCAACAACGACTCCATCCCGCACACGTTCACCGTGCAGGGCACGAAGACCGACGTGAGCATCGAGGCGGGCAAGGCGGCATCGGTCCCCTTGAGCGGGCTGGCTCCGGGGACCTACGTGGTCATCTGTCGCTACCATCCACAGATGGTGCAGAGCCTGCGCGTCGGATAGCGCCCCTCGGGGTAGGCTCCCCCTGCAGACGTGCAGGCGAGCCGACCTGGGAGGACGAGGATGCGCAAGATCGCGATCGCAGCCACGACGGTGATCTGGCTCACGGCAGCGTGCTCAGGCTCCAGCTCGGCGAACATCTCGGCGTCCGGCTCCGGGGCGGGCACCCCGGCCGGTTCTCCCACCGCTTCCGGCGCCTGCACCCAGGCGAGCGCCACGGACCTTACGGCCGGTCCCACCGTCAACCTCACCGTCCAAGGTTTCGCGTTCCATCCGGCTTGTTTCGTGGCCAAGCTGGACGGCCAGAAGCTCTCGATCACGAACCAGGACTCGACCACGCACACCTTTACGGTGGACGGAACCCCGGTGAACCTCTCGATCCCGGCCGGTCATACCGTCACGACCAGTGGCAGCGCCTCGGTGTCCCTCACTGCCGGGGAACACCCGTTCCATTGCTCGATCCACACGACTATGACGGGGACGTTCTTCCTGGTCGGGTGACGCCCCCGGCTTAGAACCCCAGCCGGTTGAGCGCCTTCGGGTCACGCTGCCATTCCTTCATGACCTTCACATGGATATCGAGGAATGCCTTCGTGCCCAGGAGCCTCTCGATCTCGGGGCGCGCGGATGACCCGATGCCCTTCAGGGTCTCGCCGCCCTTGCCGATCAAGATCCCCTTCTGCGAATCACGCTCCACCACGATCGAGGCGTGGATCCGATGGAGGTCGCCTACGCGTTCCATCTCGTCGATGATCACCGCGACCGAGTGAGGCACCTCCTCGCGCGTGACCCGGAGCGCTTGCTCTCGGATGAGTTCGGTGATGCGATGCTCGGTCGACTGGTCGGTGACGTCCTCGGTCGGATAGAGGAACGGCCCCTCGGGCATGCGTTCGATGATGAGGCGGCGCAGGATGTCGATCCCGTCGCCCGACCTGGCCGACACCGGCACGATCTCCTGGAACTCTCCGAGTCGTTGCGCCGCGCCGAGTTGGACCGGCATCGCCACGCGGCCGGTCGCATCGAGCTTGTTCACCACACAGATGGCCGGGATCCCGCCCGTCTGGATTTGTCGCGCGTGGACGAACGCGTCACCCCGCCCGATGCCTGCCGCTGCGTCGACGACCAGCAAGACGAGGTCAACCCCATCGACCGCGTCGGCAACCAGCTCGTTGAGACGACGGCCCAGGAGCGTCCGGGGCTTGTGGAAGCCTGGGGTGTCGGTGAACACCACCTGTACCTCGTCGGTGGTCCAGACAGCCCTGATGTCCCTCCGGGTGGTCTGGGGCTTGTCGGAGACGATCGCGATCTTCTGGCCCACGAGGGCGTTCACCAGGGTGGACTTCCCGACGTTAGGCCGGCCGACGACCGCGACCATCCCCGCGCGCGTCATGGCGCCGGGTGGCCGCTCACTCCGCATCCTGCGGTGGGGACGGCGGGGGAAGGGTGATCAGGATGGTGGCGACCCGCCGGCCCTGCACCTGTTCGGCCTTGAAGGTCATCCCCTGGTACCCGACCTCTTCCCCGTCGTCTGGGATCTTGCCGAACACGTCGAGGACGAACCCGGCGATCGTGTCCCACTCCTCGTCGGGCAGTTCGATCTTCAGCAGTTCGTTCACGTCGTCGACCGAGGCCTTCCCCGAGACCCGGTAGCGGCCTTCGCCCAACTCGACGATCTCGGGCTCCTCCTGGTCGTACTCGTCGGTGATCTCGCCGACCAGCTCCTCCAGGAGGTCTTCGAGCGAGACCAGGCCGGTGACCGAGCCGTACTCGTCGGTGACCAGGGCCAGATGGAACTGCTCCCGCTGCATCTCGCGAAGGAGTTCGGCGACCTTCTTCGTCTCGGGCACGAACCGCACTTCTCGCATGACCTCGGCCAGGCCATCACGCTGTTCGCCTTGGTGGAAGGCCTTCAACACGTCCTTGGCGAACACGATCCCGACCACGTCGTCCAGATCCTCCTTGTAGACGGGGATCCGCGATATGCCGTGCTCCAGCACCAGGGCCTGGACGTCCCGGAGGGTCTTGTCGTCCTCGATGGCGATGATGTCGGGGCGCGGCACCATGACCTCGCGAACGATGGTGTCGCCGAACTCGAAGATGGAATGGATGAGCTCCTTCTCCTCGTCCTCTATCTCGCCCTCTTCCGAGGCGACCTCGGCCGACGCCCGGAGTTCCTGCTCGGTGATGTAGGGCCCTTCCTTCAGTCCCTTGCCGGGCATGATGACGTTCGCGAGCCGAAGGAGACCCTTGGCGAAGGGCCCCACGACGCTCCCGATGAAGGCAACGAGCGGCGCCACACGCAGCGCCACGCGATCCGGCTGCTGGATGGCGAAGGTCTTCGGCGTCACCTCAGCGAAGACGAACAGCAACAGGGTCATGAGCGCCGTCGATACGATCTCTCCCGCCCCGCGGAAGTGGCGGACCGCCAGAGACGTGGCGATCGTGGTTCCCCCGATGGTGGCGAGCAGGGTGATCAAGAGCACGACGTTGAGGAAGGGAGCCGGGTCTTCCACGATCCGAACCAGCGCTGCGGACCCGCGCCGCTTCTCCTCTCTCAGCCGGACCGCGCGAACACGGTTCGTGCGGGTGATGGCGACCTCTGAGGCCGCCATGACGCCAACCACAAGGATGAGGGCCAGGATGATGGCGAGTTCCAGCCAATCGGTCGGCGTCACGGCGTCCGCACCCCGCTGTAGCGTTCCTGGAGCGCCCACATCTCGGCTCGCGCGGCGTCCTCTTCATGGTCGTAGCCCAGGATGTGGAGGATCCCGTGAACCAGAAGGAGCCGGAGTTCGGCTGCCGGGTCGGTCGGGTTGTTCTGCGCCGCCACCGACGGCGCGATGATCACGTCGCCGAGCACCTTCACATCGTTCTCGTCCATGTCACCGAGTGGGAACGACAGCACATCGGTCGGACCCGACAGGTCCATGTAGCGAACATGAAGGTCCTCCATCTCGCGCTCGCTTACGAATGAGACGGAAAGTTCCGTTTTCGTCTGGCCCTGGGCCTCCAGCGTGGCGCGAGCCAGCGCGATCAACGCTGCTTCGTCCACCGGCAGCGGCTGTCGATTCGAAACCAGGACGGACGGATGGCCGCCGCTCATGGCGCGGGGGGCGGATCGACCTGGAGGCGCTGCTGCCCGAACCGCCCGTAGGCCTCGACGATGTCCTGCACGATCTTGTGCCGCACCACGTCCCGGCCTCCCAGGTGCACGAAGGAGATCCCGTCGATATCCGCCAGGATCTCCTGGACGACCGACAGCCCGCTGGGGGCGCCGGTAGCAAGGTCCACCTGGGTGGCATCGCCGTTGATCACCGCCTTCGAACCGAACCCGAGACGCGTGAGGAACATCTTCATCTGTTCCGGCGTGGTGTTCTGCGCCTCGTCCAGGATGATGAAGGCATCGTTGAGCGTGCGCCCGCGCATGTACGCGAGCGGCGCGACCTCGACCGTGCCGCGCTCCATGAGCTTGGGCAGGGTCTCGGCCCCCGTCATCTCGAAGAGCGCGTCGTAGAGCGGGCGCATATACGGGTCTATCTTCTCGTAGAGCGTTCCCGGCAGGAATCCGAGGCGCTCGCCGGCCTCGACAGCCGGACGGGTGAGGATGAGCCGGCTGACTTCGTGGGCGTGGAGCGCGCGGACGGCCGTGGCCACCGCCAGGTAGGTCTTGCCGGTCCCTGCCGGGCCGATGGCGAACGTCACGGTGGAGTTCCGGATGGCGTCCACGTAGCGCTTCTGCCCCATGGTCTTGGGGGCGATGCCCTTGCCGCGAGCCGACAGGAGTTTGTCGCCGAGGACATCGCTGGGGCGGATCCCGGCGTCCGAGGGGTCCATCCCGATGCCGCGGACCATGGCGATGGTCTCCCGCACGGCGGTCTCGGACAGCTCGGTTCCGCGTTCCAGCAGGATGAGCAACTCCTCGAATACCAACCCGACCAGTTCGGCATCAACGGACGACCCCGAGATGGTGATCTCGTTGCCCCGCACCAGGATGCCCGAGTCGAACGCAGACTCGACGAGCTTGAGGAAGGAATCGCGCTGGCCCAGCAGGGCAACCATCGATTGACTGCCCGGAACCAGGATCTTCACTTGCGCGGTGGCGGTCGCCAAAAGCTCGTTCTCTGGGGGGCTACCCCGTTCCCTTCCTAGACTCGAGGGCCGCCCTTCGGACGGCCACGGGGGGATTCTAGCCGGTCAGATGGGATGACCGGCGACCTTTGAGCGCCTAGACTCCGCCGGATGCGGATGGGGAGGGTGAAACTGGGGCTGCTGGCTACGCTCGCCGCGGTCGCGTGCGTTGCCCCGAGCGCCGCGGGCACCTCGCCGTTGCCGGCCTCCCCGGGGCCGGGCAGATCATCGTCTTCGACCCCCGCCGTCTCGGGTCCTAAGGGCATGGCGAAGATCGACCACCTCATCTTCATCGTGCAGGAGAACCGGTCGTTCGATCATTACTTCGGGACGTTCCCCGGTGCGAACGGCTTCCCGACCAACGCGCAGGGCAAGATCACCGTCTGCGTGCCCAACCCGTTCCTCGGAGGGTGTTCACGGCCGTATCACACCTCGAGCATCAACCAGGTCGGCGGTCCGCACGATCATCCGGACGCGGTCGCCGACATCAACCACGGCCAGATGAACGGCTTCGTGAGCCAGTTGTACAAGTTCTCGAACCCCTGCTTCGCGCACCCGTTCATGCCGAGCTGCGCCCGGTCCGTTGGACCGCAGGGCCAGCCCGACGTGATGAGCTACCTCACCGGCCGCGACATCCCCAACTACTGGGCCTACGCGAAGCAGTTCGTATTGCAGGATCGGATGTTCGGACCGACCGACTCGTGGACCCTCCCGTCCCACCTGTTCCTCTTCTCAGGTTGGTCGGCGTACTGTCCCGACCCCTCCAACCCGATGAGCTGCACATCGAACATCGACCTGAAGGCGACGTCGTTGAAATGGGGCTACGGGCAACCGCCGAAGTACGCCTGGACGGATATCTCCTGGCTCCTGGACAAGGCCAACGTGAGCTGGCACTACTACGTTGACGACCGGACGTGCTGGCTCCCGGGCTGCGTCAACCACGGCGGAACGGCGCCCAGCAAGAACCCGGTGCCCGGCTTCACGGACGTGGCTCAGAACCACGACCTCCACAAGATCCAGACCCACACCGACTACCTCAACGCCGCGTCCGCCGGCTCCCTGCCATCCGTCTCGTGGATCGTGCCGGCCTCTTCCTACAGCGAACACCCCGAGGGCAAGGGGACGGTTCGATCCGGCGAGAAGTACGTGACCAAGCTCATCAACGCCGCGATGCGCGGCCCCGATTGGAACTCAACGGCGATCTTCCTAACCTGGGACGACTGGGGCGGGTTCTACGACCACGTCAAGCCCCCGGTCGTCGACGCGAACGGATACGGCCTCCGCGTGCCCGGGATGCTCATCAGCCCCTATGCAAGACAGGGGTACATCGACCATCAGACGCTCTCCTTCGACGCCTACCTCAAGCTCATCGAGGACCGCTTCCTCCACGGGCAGCGACTCAACCCACGGACCGACGGACGGCCCGACCGACGTCCGACGGTCAGGGAGAACGTCCCCATCCTGGGCGATCTCCGCAAGGAGTTCGACTTCACGCAGCCGCCGCAGCCCCCGCTCATCCTCGACCCGACACCGTGGAACTAGCTCGGTACACTGCGCCGATGCGACGCGCCCTTGCCCTCCTGGTTGTCGCGGTCCTCTCCGCCTGCGTGGCGGCCGGGGCAACCACCGGACCAGCGTCGTCCTCCAGGGCGACGGCCGCCGGCACTGCCGCCATCTCCACGGGCCTGAACAAGCTCGATCACCTGATCTTCATCGTGCAGGAGAACCGTTCGTTCGATCACTACTTCGGCACCTTCCCGGGAGCCCACGGCTTCCCGACCAACGCCAAGGGGCAGATCACCACCTGCATCCCGAACCCGTTCCTCGGCCGCTGCTCCAGGCCGTATCACACGAAGAGCTATCACCAGTGGGGCGGGCCGCACGACGACATCGCCTCGCACATCGACATCCACGGCGGGAAGATGGACGGCTTCATCAAGGCGATGTCCCCGAATGGGGCGCACTGCTGGATCGACCCGCGGCCCGCCGCGTGTGCCCCGTACGTCGGGCCCCAGGGCCAACCGGACGTTCTCTCCTACCTCAACAACAAGGACATCCCGAACTACTGGACCTACGCGAAGCACTACGTGCTTCAGGACCGGATGTTCGCCCCCGTGGACTCGTGGTCGCTCCCCTCGCACCTGTTCCTGGTGTCGGCGTGGTCGGCGCACTGCTCCGACCCGAACAACGGGATGAGCTGCACGTCCGACACCCAGCTCAGGGGCACACTGACGTGGCGCTACGGCCAGCCGCCCAAGTACGCGTGGACCGATATCACCTACCTC
>JANXVR010000062.1 GCA_025351565.1 Actinomycetes bacterium | reverse complement strand
CGGTGCCCGTGCGCTTCTCAGCAGACCCGAGATCGTCTTCGCGGACGAACCGACCGGTAACCTGGACTCGAGGTCCGGCGCCGAACTCCTCGGCTTCCTGAAGGCGGCGGTCAAAGAGCACGGACAGAGCATCGTCATGGTGACCCACGACGCGGGGGCAGCCAGCTACGCCGACCGCATCGTCTTCCTCGCCGACGGGAAGGCCATCGACGAGATGCGCGAGCCTTCCGCGGACCGCGTCCTCGACCGGTTGAAGTCCCTGGAGGCCTGACGCCATGTGGCGTGCCACCATCAAGAGCCTCCTGGCCCGGAAGCTGCGGCTCGCGATGACCGCGATCGCCGTCGTACTGGGCGTTGGGTTCATGGCCGGCACCCTGATCATCACCGACACTGCCCTTCACAGCTTCGACGGCCTCTTCGGCGACGTCTACGCGAAGACCTCCGTCGTGGTGCAGGCCAAGACCGCCTTCACGCCCGACCAAGGGGGTCCAGGCGGAGGCGGCGGGCAACTGGGGAATCCGATCCCCGCCGACGTGCTCACGAAGGTTCAGGCCGTGCCGGGGGTCCTCGCGGCGAACGGCGACGTGTCCGGGTTGGCTCAGATCACAGACCCGGTCACCGGCGACACTATCCAGAACGGCGGTGCGCCCACCCTGGGGAATTCGTGGGATCCGCAAGTCACCAGTATGCTCGTGGCCGCGGGCCGCGCTCCGTCCGGCCCCACAGACGTGCTCATCGACGCCGGGACCGCCGCGGACCACCACCTGACGGTCGGCCAACAACTCCAGATCGTCACGTCCACCGGGAGCGGCCGGTTCACGATCTCGGGCATCGGCAGGTATAAGAGTTCGGACAGCTTGCTGGGAGCAACCCTGGCCATCTTCGATCTCCCAACCGCGCAGAAGCTCTTCGGCATGGCCGGCCAGTACAGCTACATCTACGTGGCGAGTGACCCCGGCATCACGCCGGTGCAACTGGCCTCGCGGATCCAGGGTGCGCTGCCCAAGGGGTATCAGGCGGTGACGTCGGCGTCAGCGGCGCAGACCCAGAGCGCCGATGTCAGCAAGGGCCTCGGCTTCCTGCGAACGGCGCTGCTCGTGTTCGCGTTCGTCGCGCTCTTCGTGGGGGCCTTCATCATCTTCAACACGTTCAACATCGTGGTGACCCAACGGACGCGGGAGCTGGCGCTCCTTCGGGCGTTGGGTGCCGGTCGTGGTCAGATCATGGTCTCCGTACTGACCGAATCCATGCTGGTCGGGCTGGTCGCGTCGGTAGTGGGGGTTGCCGTGGGGGTCGGGCTGGCCGTGGTGTTGCGATCCCTCCTGGGGGCGCTTGGTCTCAAGCTCCCCGGCGGCTCGCTGGTGATCGCCTCACGAACATTCATCGCCTCGATCGCGGTGGGCACTGTCATCACGGGGGTTGCCGCGCTCTCGCCCGCGCGCCGTGCCTCCCGGGTCTCGCCGGTTGAGGCGCTCAGAGAGGGGATGGCGTCACCCACGTCGCTCCGCCGCCGCGTGATCGGGGGCCTCGTGGTCACCGCGGCGGGTGTGGCCGCGCTGTTGGGCGGGCTCTTCGGCGGCCTGTCGAAAGCCGCGGCGTTGGTCGGGCTCGGCGCGATGCTCACGTTCATCGGCGTTGCCATGCTGTCGCCCCTTGTGACCGAGCCGCTCGGCGCGCTCCTGGGGGCTCCGCTCCGCCGGGCTCTGCCCGGACGCCTGGGCCTGGAGAACGCGAAACGCAATCCTCGCCGGACGGCGTCGACCTCCTCCGCGCTCATGATCGGGCTGGGGCTGGTTGTGTTCGTCAGCGTGTTCGCGGCGTCGCTCCGGGCGTCTGTGACCTCGACGCTGGACGCGGTGCTCCGGGCGGACTACACGCTGAGCACGTCGTCGTTCCAGCCGTTCAGCCCGCAGGTGTCCACCGACGTGAAGACGGTTCCCGGGGTGGAGGCGGCCTCGCCGCTCCGCCAGGCACAGGTGAAGCTGGGGGCGGAGTCCACGTTCGTCGTTGGGATCGACCCCGTGGGGTTCTCGAAGGTGGCGAACGTGACCATGGAGTCGGGGTCACTGGCCGGTCTCAGCGGCACCGGCACGATCATGGTGTCCCATGGAGCTGCCCTGACGAAGCAGCTGAGCGTTGGCGACACGTTGACCGCGACCTTTCCCCGTACCGGGCCTCAGCAGCTTCGGGTCGTCGGGGTGTACGCCCAGAACAGCCTGCTGAACGATTACGCGATCTCGCTCTCGACCTTCGAGGCGAACGTGGCCCAGCCGCTGGACTTCGCGGTGTTCGTCAAGATCGCTCCGGGCGCTGATGCGGCTGTGGTCAGGCAGGGCATCGACGCGGTACTCAAGGGATATCCGAACGTGAAGCTCAGCGATCAGAGCCAGTTCAAGCAGAAGGAGATCGCGCAGATCGATCAGATCTTCGGCCTGGTGGGCGGGCTGCTCGCGCTTTCGGTGATCATCTCCCTGTTCGGCATCGTCAACACGCTGGCACTTTCCATCTACGAGCGGATCCGCGAACTGGGGCTGCTGCGGGCGGTCGGGATGTCCAGGAAGCAGGTTCGGCGGATGATCCGCTCCGAGGCCGTCGTCATCGCGCTGATCGGAGCCACGCTGGGGCTCGTCATCGGGGTTGCGTTCGGGTGGGCGATGCAGCGGGCTCTCGCGGACCAGGGGGTTTCGAAGCTCTCGATCCCGGTGGGTCAGATGATCCTGATGGTCGTGGTTGCGGCGTTGCTGGGCGTGGTGGCAGCCATCTGGCCGGCGCGCCGCGCGGCCAAGATCGATGTCCTCCAGGCGATCTCTTACGAGTAGCCGGCTGCGGGCGGCCCCGCCGATATCATGGGCGCCATGCCCACCCTGACCCTGCCCGACGGTTCCACCAAAACCCTGCCCGAGGGCGAGCCTATCGGTGCTGTTCTGCCAAGGGGCACGTTGGCCGCCCGAGTGGACGGGGTCTTGCGGGATCTCTCGCACGTCCCGGCCGGCGACACGGCCCTCATCCCGGTCCGCGCCACGGACGAGGACGGACTTCACGTGCTCCGGCACTCCACCGCGCATGTGATGGCCCAAGCGGTCTGTGACCTGTTCCCCGGAGCGAAGTACGCCATGGGGCCGGCCATCGACGACGGTTTCTACTACGACTTCGAGCTGCCCGAGGCTATCGGCCCGGCGGATCTGCAGAAGATCGACCGGCGTATGCGCCAGATCGTGAAGGCGAACCAGCCGTTCGTCCGCGAGGACGTTTCACGCGAGGTCGCCCTGGACAGGCTGGCAGACCAGCCATTCAAGCTAGAGATCATCGAGGGCCTCGCGGCGGAGGAGGGGGAGGTGCACGTCGGTGGCACCGTAACCCTCTATCGGAACTCGGAGTGGGTCGATCTGTGCCTCGGGCCGCACGTGCCGCACACGGGCAAGCTCGGTTCGTTCAAGCTGACCAGCATCGCGGGGGCGTACTGGCGGGGGGATCAGACCAAGGGGATGCTCACGCGGATCTATGGAACCGCCTGGGCGTCCCAGGAGGACCTGGACGCGCACCTGCACCGGCTGGAAGAGGCCGAGCGTCGCGACCATCGAAAGCTCGGGGTCGAGCTAGACCTCTTCAGCTTCCCGGAGGAGATCGGGTCAGGGCTCGCCGTCTTCCATCCCAGGGGCGGGTTGGTGCGCCGGCTGATGGAGGAGTACTCCCTGGAGCGCCACGAGGAGGGCGGGTACGAGTACGTCTACACGCCGCACATCACGAAAGCCGGGCTCTTCGAAACCTCGGGGCACCTGCAGTGGTACGCGGAGGGGATGTTCCCTCCGATGGAGCTCGACGGCGGTACCGAGTACTACCTGAAGCCGATGAACTGCCCGTTCCACTGCCTCATCTATCGCAGCAGGATCCGAAGCTACCGCGAGCTGCCCCTGCGGCTGTTCGAATTCGGAACGGTCTATCGGTACGAGATGTCGGGGGTCGTGCACGGTCTCACGCGCGTGCGGGGGATGACGCAGGACGATGCGCATATCTTCACCACGCGTGAGCAGATGGGCGAGGAACTGCGGTCCCTCCTGGTCTTCGTGCTGGACCTGCTGCGCGACTACGGCCTGGACGACTTCTACCTGGAGCTGTCGACGAAGCCCGAACTGAAGTCCGTGGGATCGGCCGAGGACTGGGCAGAAGCGACCGAGGCGCTCCGCGAGGCGGCGGAGTCGATGGACTTGGAGCTGGTCATGGACGAAGGCGGGGGAGCCTTCTACGGACCGAAGATCAGCGTGCAGGCCCGCGACGCCATCGGCCGCACCTGGCAGATGTCGACGATCCAGCTGGACTTCCAGACCCCGCAACGGTTCGACCTCTCGTACACGGGTGCGGACAATTCCCGGCACCGGCCGATCATGATCCACCGGGCGCTCTTCGGGTCCATCGAGCGGTTCTTCGCCGTGCTGTTGGAGCACTACGCGGGTGCGTTCCCGTTGTGGCTCGCGCCCGAGCAGCTCCGGTTCGTTCCGGTGGCCGACCGCCACAACGAGCGCTGCGAGGAGCTGGCGCGCGAGGCCAGTGCGGCGGGACTTCGGACCTTCGTCGATGACTCCAAAGAGTCGGTGGGCAAGAAGATCCGCGCCGCCCAACTCGCGAAGGCGCCGTACACGCTGGTGGTCGGGGACCGGGACATCGAGACCGGCACCTACACGGTGCGCGATCGCTCGGGCGAGGAGACCCAGGGCATGGAGTTCGGGGCGGTCATCGATGCGCTCGTCTCTGAGCGGGACTCGCGGGCGCCGGAGCAGACCCGCTTCGGGAGCTGAGATGGATCACCTGTGGACCCCATGGCGGATGGAGTACATCCGGGCTGCGGCCGACGAGGACGAACCGGAAGGCTGCGTCTTCTGCCGCATCCAGGGCGGCTTCGAGAGCGAACGGGTGCTGGCTCGTTCGGACCTGGCCTTCGTCGTGCTCAACAAGTTCCCCTACAACCCGGGGCACGTGCTTGTCGTTCCCGCGAGGCATGTCGGCGACCTCGAGGCGCTCACCGAGGAGGAGAATGCGGACCTCCAATCGCTGCTGCAACGTTCGGTGCGCGCGCTCCGCGAGGAGTCGGAGCCGCAGGGGTTCAACATCGGGATGAACCTGGGGCACAGCGGTGGCGCGGGCATCCCCGATCACCTGCACTGGCACGTCGTGCCGCGCTGGAGCGGCGACACCAACTTCATGACGGTGGTCGGTAAGACCAGGGTGCTGCCCGAACTCCTGGCCGACACCCATCGGCGGCTAGCACCCAGGTTCGGCTGAGGCTCAGCGCTTCTCCTCACGAGCCCGCTGCGCCTCGTCGATCACCTTCTGGGCCAGATGCTGCGGGAGTTCCTCGTAGTGGGAGAACGCCATGGAGAACGCCCCGCGTCCACCGGTCATGGACCGCAGGTCGATGACGTAGCGCGCCACCTCCGCCTGGGGAACCGTGGCCTTGATGACCTGCTTCCCGCCGCCCGCCTGTTCCATCCCGGCGATCTTGCCGCGTTTGGAGTTGAGGTCACCCATCACGTCGCCGGTGTAGGCATCGGGCACGATGACCTCCAGGTCGACCACGGGTTCCAGGAGCACCACACCCGCCTGCTCCACCGCCTCCTTCAGCGCCATCGAGCCCGCGATCTGGAACGCCATATCCGAGGAGTCCACTGGGTGGAACTTGCCGTCGAGCAAGGTGACCTTGATGTCGACCATCGGGTTCCCACTGATCACGCCCTCGGTCATCGTCCGCACGACACCCTTCTCGATCGAGGGGATGAACTGAGAGGGGATCGCGCCACCGACGATCCTGTTGTCGTAGACGAACCCATCACCCCGCGGTTGCGGTTCGATCTCGATGTTGCAAACCGCGTACTGGCCGTGGCCCCCCGTCTGCTTGACGTGACGCCCCTGCCCCTTCGCTTTAGTACGGATGGTCTCTCTGTAGGCGATCTTCGCGGGCCGGTGCGTCACGTCCACGCCGTACTTCCGCTTGAGCCGCTCGATGATCACCTCGAGGTGCGCTTCGCCCATCCCGTACATGACGGTCTCGTGCGTCTCATCCGTTCGCGCCACGCGAAGGGTCGGGTCCTCCTCGCGCATACGGGTGAGACCCGTCGCCAGCTTGTCCTCGTCGCCCTTGGCCTTGGGTTCGATGGCGTAGGCCAGGAGTGGCTCGGGCAGGTCGATGCCGTCCAGCTGCACTGGGTTCTCCTTCGTGCTGAATGAGTCGCCGGTGTGGGTGTGCGCGAGCTTCGCCACCGCTCCGATGTCGCCGGCCGCGACCTCCGGCACCGACTCATGCTCCTTGCCGCGCAGCGTGAACAGTTGACCGATGCGTTCGTCCGTGGCCTGCGTTGCGTTCCACATGGTGGCGTCGGGCTTCACCCGCCCGCTGAACACGCGGAACATCGTGATGTGTCCGACGAATGGGTCGGACAGCGTCTTGAACACGAACGCCGATACCGGCGCGGACACATCGGGCGTGCGTTCGGTCGTGCTCCCGTCCTTGGCCGTCACCTCGATCGGACCACGGTCGACGGGGGAAGGGAACTCCTCCACGATGAAGTCAAGGAGTCTGTCGATGCCGATCGCCTTGGCCGCAGATCCCACGATGACCGGCGCAAGGCGAGCGCGCGCGAATCCGTCCTTGGCCCCCGAAACGATGTGCTCCTCGGGCAGGGTGCCTTGCTCCAGGTATTCCTCGATGAGGTCGTCGTCGGATTCCGCGACGGCCTCCATGAGCTTTTCGCGGGCGGGGTCGGCCATCGCGTGGAGATCCTCGGGCCAGTCGGATTCGACCGCCTTCGGGCCGTTGGGATACAGGTCGGCCTTCTCGTGCAGGAGGTCGGCCACCCCGTTGAACTCGTGCTCCGTCCCGATCGGCAGCTCGAAGGGGGCGACCTGATTGCCGAACGCCGAGACCAACTGATCGAGCGTCCTCTGGAAGTCCGCGCGCTCCCGATCGAGCTTGTTGATGAAGATCGCCCGTGGCAGTCCGGCCTCCACTGCAAGTTCCCATGCAACTTCCGTCTGCACCTCGACGCCGTCCACCGCGGACACCACCACGATGACGGCATCCACGGCGCGAACCGCCGAGCGAAGGTCCCCGATGAAGTCGGCATAGCCGGGCGCGTCCAGGACGTTGATCTTCACGCCATTCCATTCCACCGGCGACATGGAAAGGGAGACCGAGATGCCCTTGCGCTGTTCGTCCAGATCGTGATCGGAGACCGTGTTGCCGTCCTCCACCGTTCCCATCCGGGTGATGGCGCCGGAGGTGAAGAGCATGGCTTCCAGCAGCGTCGTCTTGCCCGCTCCACCGTGGCCGACCAGCAAGACGTTGCGGATGTCCTTCGCGTCGTAGGTCTTCACGCGGTTCTCCTTCGCCCGAGAGGTAGGCCGATTCTAGCCAGGTGCTAGGCTCCCGCGGACCCCATGGTCCGTTTCGAACGACAGCCGCCAGGTACCGCCCTCACCCGCGCAACGCTCATCGTCGGCGTGGCCCTGTCCGGGGTCGCCGGGTTCGAGGTGATCGCGCGTTCTCTGAAGACAGGGGCCATCACGGCCGGGATGGCGGGGGCTTTGCTGCTGGTCGGCGGCAACCGAGCGAACCACGGCGCCGGCGGCCCGACCGACCGCATGCTGGATACGCTCGGTGACAGGGTCTGGGACGGCGTGATGCTGGCGTCGATCGCCTGGGTGGCGCGCCTGGCCGAGCCTCCCGTGGCCGCCGGCGCCCTGCTCGCGATCGGGGCGAGCTTCCTTTCTGCCTATGTGCGGGCGAAGGGAGCCTCCTTGGGGTATGCGGTGGAAGAGAGCCATGTCACCCGAGGTATCCGGTACGCGCTCATCGCTGCCGGGCTCGGGTTCGGCTGGCTGGGATGGACCGTGTGGGCGGCGGCGTCGGTGTCCGTCCTTGCGGTCGTGGTCCGGACCGCGCAGGTCGCGCGCGAGGAGCGCGCCGCATGAGCGAACCCTTCCGCCAACGTGTGGCCTTCCGGGTGTTCTGGGCCGTTCGTGAGGCTGCCATCGCGCTGCCCGAGCGTATGGGCATCGCGCTGTTCGAGGCCGTCGCGAAGATCGCCTGCCGGTCGATGCCGAAGGTTCGGGAGGTCGTCGCGGCGAACCAGGGGCAGATCCTGGGCCGCCCCCCGGGTGATCCGGCGGTGGTCGCAGCAACGCGGGAGGCGTTCGTTCGGTACGGGCGGTACTGGTACGAAGGCTTCCACGCCATCGAGCTGTCCCCGCCGGAGGTCCTGCGCCGCTTCCGATGCGAGGGCAAGGAACGGATGGACGACGCCATCGCACAGGGGACGGGCGTGATCCTGGCCCTCCCGCATATGGGCAACTGGGATGTGGCGGGCAAGTGGGTCCATTGCCTGAACCTTCCGGTCGTGTCCGTTGCGGAGCGCCTGGAGCCGGAACGGCTCTTCCACCTGTTCGAACGACACCGCAGGGCCCTGGGCATGGAGATCCTCGCTCTCGATGCGGGCTCCGGGACGGGACGCGCGCTCGCCCAGGCCCTAAGGGACAACAAGGTCGTGGCGCTCGTCGCCGACCGGGATCTCGCCGGCTCGGGCGTCGAGGTGGAGATGTTCGGCAAGGTCAGGCGGATGCCGGCGGGCCCCGCCGCGCTCTCCTTGCGGACCGGAGCACCATTGGTGCCATGTGCGATCTACTCAGAGCCGGGAGGGTGGCTCTGCGTGATGCGCGAGCCCATCCACCTGCGCCCCACGGGCGATCGTCGCGCCGACGTCACCGCCATCACCCAAGCCCTGGCGAAGGAGTTCGAGGCGCTCATCTCCGTCAGCCCCGCGGATTGGCACGTCTTCCAGCCGGGGTGGGAATGAGGATCGCGCTCGTCTGTCCCTACGCATGGGACGCGCCCGGGGGCGTGCAGGGTCACGTGCGGGAACTGGCGGAGCGGCTGCGCGCCGGGGGAGACGACGTGCTGGTCCTGGCGCCCGGGAAGGGCCGCGCCTCCGAACCGTGGGTCGCCGTCGTGGGGCGCCCGGTCACCGTCGGTTACAACGCGTCGAACGTGCCGATCGACCCGCGGCCGTGGTCGCGCCGGGAGATCGGCACACGGCTGCGCGCCTTCGCGCCCGATGTCACCCACATCCACGAGCCGTTCGCCCCCAGCACCTCGCTCTGGGCCCTCCTTGAAGCTCGCGGACCGGTGGTGGCCACGTTCCACTCCTCGGCCGACCGATCCCGGCTCTTCGACGTTGCCGCGCCGATCATCCGACGCCTGGCCCGGCGTATCACCGTGCGGATCGCCGTGTCCGAGGCCGCGCGCACCTTCGTTGCCTCGCGGATCCCCGGCCACTTCGACGTGATCCCCAACGGCGTCGATGTCGACCGCTTCGCCCACGCGGAGCCCGCCCGACTGGCTGCGGGCACGACGCTCCTGTTCGTCGGCCGGCTGGAGGAGCGCAAGGGATTCCCCGTGGCGGTGGGGGCGTTCCATGCTCTGGCGATGAGCCGGCCCGATCTTCAGTTGGTGGTTGCCGGCGATGGGAAGGAGCGGGCAGCCGTCGATCGCCTGCCCGCCGAGATACGCGCGCGCGTCCTCCTGCTGGGAAGCGTCTCCAACGAGCGCCTCCCCGGTTACCACGCGGCCGCCGATGTGTATCTGGGCCCTGCGCTGGGTGGGGAGAGCTTCGGGATCGTCCTGGTCGAGGCGATGGCAGCCGGCCTGCCCGTGGTGGCGAGCCGGATCCGCGGCTACACGGAGGTGGTCCGCGACGGGATCGATGGCCTCTTGGTGCCCCCAGGCGACCCCGGCGCTCTAGCCGCCGCGACCTCGCGCATCCTGGATGACCAGGTTCTCGCCGCGCGGCTCTCCCAGGCGGGCCGGGAGCGCGCGGCCGGATTCGAGTGGAGCATCGTGGCCGCGGCCATCCGCGAACGCTACGAGCGGGCCATCGATGTGGGCCCGTCGCCGCTACGATAGAGCGATGATCGTCTGGGTCGCACTCGCCGTTGTGGGGCTGATCCTCCTGTGGATCGCTCTCGGGTTCAACGGCTTGGTGGCGCTCCGCAACCGCGCAAGCAACGGCTGGTCCGAGATCGACGTCCAGCTCCGCCGTCGCTACGACCTCATCCCCAACCTGGTGCAGACCGTCCAGGGCTACGCAGCCCACGAACGGGAACTCTTCGAGGACGTCGCGAAGCTCCGCAGCGCCGCGATGGGCGCGAAGGGTGTCGACGAACAGGCGGCGGCCGACCACGCCGTAACTGCCGGGCTGGGACGACTCCTGGCCGTGGCCGAGAACTACCCCGATCTCAAGGCCAGCCAGAACTTCCTGGCGCTCCAGGAGGAGCTGACCGGAACCGAATCCAAGATCGCCTACGCGCGCCAGTTCTACAACGACCAGGTCATGAAGCTGAACACGAAGATCCAGAAGTTCCCGACCAACCTGCTTGCAGGGGCATTCGGCTTCACTCCCCGGCAGTTCTTCCAGGCCGAGGACGCCGCGCGCGGCCCGGTTCAGGCTAGGTTCTAGGCCGCATGTACGAGCAGATCTCGGCGAATAAACGGAAGACCATCGTCCTCGTGGTGCTGGCTGTGGTGTTCCTCGGCGCGATCGGGTACGCGGTCGGGCTCCTGTGGTTCTCCGGACCCGTCGGGCTCGTGGTGGCCGGGGCCATCGCTATCACGATGTCGCTGAGCTCCTACTTCTACGGCGATCGCATGGTCCTTGCCTCCTCGCACGCGAAGGAGGTTTCGGCCGAACAGGAACCACGCCTGCACAATGTGGTCGAGGGGCTGGCCATCGCCGCCGGCGTACCGAAGCCGCGCGTCTACATCGTGCCGGAGAGCGCGCCGAACGCGTTCGCGACGGGTCGAGACCCCGAGCATTCCTCGATCGCGGTGACACAAGGCCTGCTCGACACGATGAACCGCGTCGAACTCGAAGGCGTGATCGGCCACGAGATGTCGCACGTCCAGGACAGGGACATCCTCGTCGGCACCGTCGTCGCGACCCTCGTGGGTGCGGCGATCCTCCTCTCGGAGTTCGTCATGCGGTTCTGGTGGTTCGGCGGGATCGGCGGCGGGCGCCGGAGCAGCAACAACAACAGCTCGGGTGGCGGGGGACTCGAGCTCGTTCTCTTCGCGGTCGGCTTCCTACTCCTCGTGCTGGCGCCGATCCTTGGGCAGCTGATCAAGCTGAGCGTCTCGCGCAACCGCGAGTACTTGGCCGATGCTCAAGGGGCGATGCTCACGCGCTACCCGCCGGGGTTGATCAGCGCCCTGGAAAAGATCCGTGATGCGCCGCATGCCATGCGAGGAGCGAACAACGCGACCGCCCACCTCTGGCTCGATCAACCCACGCGGATGCCGGGAAGTGGCAACGCGAGCACGATGGAGAAGCTCTTCTCGACGCATCCCCCCATCCAGGAGCGCATCAAGCGCCTCCAGGAGATGTGAAGAACCCGTCGAATTAGCTCCGGGTGTTTGAGGATGCTCCGCCGCGCCTCTACCATCTAAGCTCGAATGGTCCGATCCCCTTTCATCGGGCCGTGATCCCTTCCCCGAGCTTCAGGAGGTTCCCCACCTTGTCTCTCACCAGCCGCGGCCGCAAGGTTGTCTCGATAGCGGTGGTCGGTGTGCTGCTAGTAGGCGGCATGGCGGCCTGGGCATTGAGCGGCCACGCGCCCGCCCTGATCAAGGGTCCGTTGGGTTTGGGCTCTTCCTCGACCCCATCGCCGCCTCCGCCGTGTCCGCTGACCGGCCTGCCCCCGGCGGGCGGGAAGCCTGTCCCGCAGCGCCCGGTCGCCGCCGTGAAGGTCGAGAACACCGTGGACGCCTACCCGCTCGTCGGCCTGCAGAACGCCGACATCATCTACGAGGAACTGGTTGAAGGGGGCCTCACCCGGTTCATGGCCGTCTACCAATGTGAGGACGCCCCCAAGGTTGGCCCCGTTCGGAGCGCCCGAACCACCGACCCGAAGATCCTGGTGCAGTTCGACCTTCATCCCATCCTGGGGTACTCGGGCGCGCAGCTGGCCGTCGTGAACGCCCTGAAGCACGCGGGGATCCTGGCCTACGACGAGACGACAGGCGGGACCGCCTTCACCCGCGCGCCGGCTCCGCGTGCGATCCCGCACAACCTCTTCGTCAGCACGCCCAAGCTCTACGCACGCGCCGGCAAGGCGGCATCGCAGCAGGCGGCGCCGAAGCCCATCTTCACGTTCGGGCCCAAGATCCCGAATCCGAGCCGCAAGGTGTCCTCGGTGGTCATCCCCTTCAGCACGGGGGTCAGCGGCGACTGGAACTGGAACGCCACGTCGGGCACCTGGGTTCGCCAGCTGAACGGCAAGCCGATGATGTTGGAATCCGGGGGTCCAATCCAGGCGACCAACGTCATCATCCAGGAGGTCACGGTGACCGCATCGAACCTCGTCGATGTCCTCGGGAACCATTCCCCCGAGGTCACGCTGACGGGATCCGGCCGAGCCTGGGTCCTGCGGAACGGCCGCATGGTCACGGGAACGTGGTCGCGCACCGGCCCGAAGGCCGTGATGGTGTTCAAGACGAAGAAGGGCACGATCATCCCGATGGCGCCCGGAACCTCTTTCGTCGAACTGATGCCCAAGGGCATGACCCCGGCCTTCACGAAGTAGCCGGCTTCGCGTAACCGGGCGGTAGACTCCTTGTCCTAAGTGCATTCGTCGAGGAGGGATCCACAGTGGAGCGCGAAACCGGCACGTTTCGGGTGAAGTCGGGCCTGGCGGAGATGCTGAAGGGTGGCGTCATCATGGACGTCACGAACGCGGACCAGGCCAAGATCGCCGAGGATGCCGGTGCCTGCGCGGTGATGGCGCTTGAGCGCGTGCCCTCCGACATCCGTCGTGACGGCGGGGTCGCCCGGATGGCCGACCCCACCAAGATCCAGGAGATCCAGGCCTGCGTGAGCATCCCCGTGATGGCCAAGGCGCGGATCGGCCATTTCGTCGAGGCGCAGATCCTTCAGTCGCTGAACGTCGACTACATCGATGAGTCCGAGGTCCTCACGCCGGCCGACGAGGAGTACCACATCGACAAGTGGGCCTTCACCGTGCCGTTCGTGTGCGGTGCTCGCAACTTGGGGGAGGCCCTGCGCCGGATCGCCGAGGGCGCGGCGATGATCCGCACGAAGGGCGAGGCCGGAACCGGCAACGTGGTCGAAGCCGTGCGGCATGAACGCCAGATCCTGCGGGACATCGCCGAGGTGACCACGCTTCGTCCCGAGCAGTACGTGGCCAAGGCCAAGGACCTCGGGGCCCCGGTGGAACTGGTTCGGATGGTCGCGGAGACCGGCAAGCTCCCCGTCGTGAACTTCTCGGCGGGCGGGATCGCAACGCCCGCCGATGCCGCGCTGATGATGCAGCTCGGCGTCGACGGGGTGTTCGTCGGGTCGGGGATCTTCAAGTCCGAGGATCCGACGACTATGGCGCGCGCGATCGTCGAGGCGACCACGCACTTCCAGGATCCCGATGTCCTCGCCAAGGTCTCGCACGGGCTCGGTGATCCGATGGCCGGGCTGGAGATCAGCAAGCTGGAGACGCGCCTGCAGGATCGCGGCTGGTAGCCATGGATCCGCGTGTAACCCGAGAGGAGGGCGTTCCCGCCTTCACCGGGCGCGCCGCGTACGCCATCTCGCAGACGTACTACTACGCGGCGGCGGCGATCGGGGTGATATTCCTGCTCGGCGGTTCGATCGCCGCAGTGATCGCACTCCGAGGGCTGGTGTACCACCTGAACCCGCAACTCGTACACCAGGGGCCGCGGTCGGTGTTGAACGGGCTCGCGTTCGCCCTGACCGGCGGACTCGTCGCTTGGTGGCACCTTCGTGAGGTCAGGACGCGCGCGGGGGACGCTCCCGGCCCCGTGTTCTGGGGAGGCGCGCTCTATGCGCACGTGGTCGCCCTGTTCGCCCTGATCGTTGCCATGGCCGGGACGGTGATCGTGCTGATGGGGGTGGTCAGCCTGGCATTCCCCGTCTGCGTCTCCAACCCCGTCATGGGAGGTGGTTCCGCCGGCTTCATCAGCTCAGGATCCCTGCCGGGGGGAACGTTCTGCCTGTCCACCTCGAAAGCGAGCGCCATCGGCATCCTGGACGGCGTCATCGTGCTCACACTTGCGGGGGTCGTGTGGTTCTGGCACCTCCGGCAGGGCCGCACCTCCACGGCGCCGGCGCCGGCCGCCTGACCTGCGCGTTCCCTATCATGGCCCGATGGTGAAGGCCGGCGTGCTCGCGTTGCAGGGTGACTTCCGGGAGCACGTGCGGATGCTCGTCGCAGCCGGCGCCGCACCCGTCGAGATCCGAACGCCCGAGCAGTTGGCCGACGTGGAGTGCCTGGTCATCCCCGGCGGGGAATCCACGACCATCGGCAAGCTCGCGCGCATCTACGGGTTCGTCGAGCCGCTGATGGAGCGCGCCGGCGCGGGGATGCCGATCTTCGGCACGTGCGCGGGGATGATCGTGCTCGCCGAGCGCATCGAGGGAAAGGGCGACCCGCTCTTCCCGCTCATCGATATCACGGTGCAGCGCAACGCCTACGGCCGCCAGGTGGAGTCCTTCGAGGCCGATCTCACGGTGGAGGGGATCGACCATCCGGTTCGCGGGGTATTCATCCGCGCTCCCAGGGTGGACGATGTCGGGCCCCAGGTTCGTATCCTGGCGTCCTACGAGGGCCATCCCGTGGTCCTGGAACAAGGCAACATCGTCGTCGCATCGTTCCACCCGGAGTTGGTGGGGGACGCGGCGCTCCACGACTACCTGCTGAGGAAGGTCTAGATGTCCGGCCACTCCAAATGGGCAACCATCAAGCGTAAGAAGGAAGCCACCGACTCCAAGCGTTCGAACATGTACGCGAAGCTGCTCCGGGCGGTCGAGGTCGCGGCGCGCGAGGGCGGCGGGAGCATCGAGGGCAACATGACGCTCGCCTCCGCCGTGGAGAAGGCGAAGGGCTTCAGCGTCCCCAGCGACAACATCGACCGTGCGATCAAGCGCGGGGTCGGTGCGGACGCGGACACCGCGCACTATCAGGAGCTCGTGTACGAGGGGTACGCGCCGGGCGGTATCGCGCTCCTCATCGAGACTCTCACCGACAACCGCAACCGCACCGGCCAGGAGGTCAAGCACGCCTTCAGCCGGAACAACGGCAACCTGGGCGAACAAGGGAGCGTCGCGTGGATGTTCACGCGAAAGGGGATCATCGTCGTGGAGAAGGCGGTCGCGCCCGACGAGGATCGGCTGCTGGAAGTCGCGCTGGAGGCGGGGGCCGGCGACGTGCTCGACTCGGAGAGTTCGTGGGACATCGTGACCGAGCCGGGGGTGTTCAAGCAGGTGCAACGTGCGCTGGAAGACGCAGGTGTGCACGTCTACTCGTCGGACCTCACGATGATGCCCCAGACCAGCATCCCGGTGGAGGGCGGCGAGGCGCGTCAGGTCCTCAAGCTCATCGAGGCGCTGGAGGATCTCGACGACGTCCAGAACGTCTACGCGAACTTCGACATCCCGGAAGAGGTCATGGCCTCGCTGTAAGGGCGGGCGCCACGCGATTCACCTGGTGCTCGCGAGGTACCTCAAGGTGAAACAGCATGGAGCCGATGAACGTGTCACGAGACCGAGGAGCCAGGTGATGACAGCGATGTCGGTTCGCAGAGTCATACTTCTCGTACCTCTGTTGGCCCTCAGTGCATGTGCTCGCGCGGCAGCGGGTCCTCGCGCGGCAGATGTTTCGCCGTCGGATGGTCCTCAGACCTACCAAGAGGCGACCGGACCCGAGAGCACATTGCGAAGGGTGTTCGTCGCAGCAGGGATCGTCTACAAGGACAATGGGAAGACGTACGCTGGCGCTACCCCGCAGATGTTCGCAGACGTGATCCCGGACACGTGCTTCGTGAGCGATCCAGACAAAGCAGTCGCATGCGATGCCGGTGGTGCCACGGCGTTTGTCATTTGGCACGATCAGTCCTTCGGAGCAGCAACGTCTGACGGTTCCGGCGGTTGTTCGTATGTCCGGAACGACGGCGGCGACCAGATCGCTTACGGCAGCGGATCTGAATGCACTGGGGCTGCGGCCCTGGATGCAACCTCCCCTCAGCAACAGAGCGGTTAGCAGCCGGGTCTGCCCCAGGTGTGGTTGTCCCGCGCGTTCGCGCCCGCCAGTCGAACCATCTACCAGCTCCGATCGATGCCGAGCCGACCGCGGTCGTCGAAGCGGGTCGGCGTCGCTCTGACTGTCGGGTGATTGCCGGGGGTCGGCCCCGCGCCTAGACTGCACGAACAGATGTTCGACACGTGTGTGCTCGGCGTGGACCCCGGCGTGGCCCGGATGGGCCTCGCGTGTGTCGCTCGCTCCGAACGCAAACCCGTGCTGCTGTGGGCCGACACCATCCGCACGCCCGCCGGGATGCCGGAGGCCGAGCGGCTCGCGATCCTCGCCGCCGCGATGCGCGCGGCGATCGCCGACCATCACCCCGAAACCGTTGCATTGGAACGCGTGGCGTTCAATCGGAACGCCGTGAGCGCACTCCAGGTTGCCCGGGCAACGGGCGCGGTCATGGTGGTCGCAGCCGAAGCGGGCCTGTTCGTCGGGGAATATGCGCCGACAGAGGTGAAGAACGCCATCACCGGCATGGGGAACGCCGACAAGGCCCAGGTCCGCGATGCCTTGGTTCGGATCCACGGGCTGAAGGCCGTTCCGGACCAAGCCGACGCGGCCGACGCCGTCGCGATCGCCCTCACGCACCTCACGGGAGCCCGGCTCCGCGCGGTCTCGCGCGTGGGAGCGCGATGATCTCGTTCCTCGAAGGGGAGATCGCCGAGCGGTCCTCGGCGGGCATCGTCCTGAACGTGGGCGGGGTCGGGTACGACATCCTCGCGCCGACCTCGGTCATCGCGTCACTGCCGGCGGTCGGGCGTACCGCGCGGATCCACACCCGCATGGTCGTGCGCGACGACGCGATGCTGCTCTACGGCTTCTCCACCGCAGATGAACGAGCCCTCTTCGACAACCTCACAGGGGTGAGTGGGGTGGGGCCGAAGGTGGCGCTGAACATGCTCTCGTCGCTGACCACGGCCGCCCTCACCCGCGCCATCGTGGACGGCGACGCGGCGGCCTTGGTAGTGGTCCCTGGTGTCGGGAAGAAGGTCGCGCAGCGCGTCATCCTCGACCTGCGAGAGAAGCTCGGCGGCGTCGCCGAACTCACCGCGGAGGGACCGGTGGCCGATGTTCGCGAGGCGTTGATCCAGCTGGGGCTCACGCAACAGGAAGCGGCGGTAGCGCTCACCGGCGTTGAGGCCGACGGACGTGAGGTGGAAGACCTCCTACGCGAAGCCCTCCAGCGAGTGGGACGCTAGGACGATGGACGAGCGTCCGGA
>JANXVR010000047.1 GCA_025351565.1 Actinomycetes bacterium | reverse complement strand
CCCGGTAGACGCGGAACTCGACGTTCGGCGCCGTCGCGATGAGCTCCAGGCGGAACTCGCGCTCCAGCCGCTCCTTCACGATGTCCATGTGCAGGAGGCCGAGGAACCCACACCGGAACCCGAACCCAAGGGCCATCGAGGTCTCCGGCTCATAGTGCAGGGCGGCGTCCGAGAGCTTGAGCCGGTCCAGTGCTTCGCGTAGATCCGAGTAGTCCCCGCCCTCAGCCGGGAACAGTCCCGACCACACCATCGGCTTCGGCTCGCGGTACCCGGGAAGCGGTTCGGTTGCTGCGTTCTTGCCGGCGAGCGTGATGGTGTCACCGACTTTGGCCAGGTGGACATCCTTCAAGCCGGTGATGAGGTAGCCGACCTCACCCGGGCCCAGCTTGTCGATCGGCGTGGCCTCGGGCGACATCACGCCCGTCTCCTCGGCCCCCGACTCCACCCCGGCGGCCATCAGACGAACGCGGGCGTTGGAGGGGAGTTCCCCTTCCTTGATCCGAACGTAGGTGACGACGCCGCGGAACGGGTCGAACATCGAGTCGAAGATGAGCGCCTTGAGCGGCGCGTGAGGGTCGCCGGCGGGAGGCGGCACCCGTTCGATGATGGCGGCGAGCAGCTCGGGCACCCCATCGCCGGATTTCGCGGAGATGCGCAGGATGTCGGTGGGCTCGCAGTTCAGGAGGGCTGCCAGCTCCTCCGCCCGCTGGTCGGGCTCGGCGGCCGGCAGATCGATCTTGTTGATGGCCGGGACGATGACCAGGCCGGCGTCCCGCGCCAGGTGGTAGTTCGCCAGGGTCTGGGCCTCCAGGCCCTGGGCAGCGTCGACCAGGAGCACCGCGCCCTCGCAGGCCTCGAGCGAACGCGACACCTCGTAGGTGAAGTCCACGTGCCCGGGGGTATCGATGAGGTTCAGTTCGTAGCCTTCGTGCGCCAGACGAACGGCCTGCGCCTTGATCGTGATGCCCCGTTCGCGCTCCAGATCCATCTTGTCCAGGTATTGAGCCCGCATGTTGCGATCTTCGACGGTGTGGGTGATCTCCAGCAGGCGATCGGCCAAGGTGGATTTCCCGTGGTCGATGTGCGCCACGATGCAGAAGTTCCGGATGTGGGAGGTGTCGGTGCTCACGAAGCTCCATGGTACGGGGCGGCCGCGATACTCCGACGGTCCCGCCCGCCCGAGGGCGGCCCACGTTGCCACTGGTAGACTCCCCTACTCATGGCGAACATCAAGTCTCAGATCAAACGGGATCGGCAGAACAAGAAGCTCCACGACCGCAATGCGTCCGTGAAGAGCGAGCTGAAGACCACCCAGAAGAAGGTTCTGGCCGCAGTGGCCGAAGGCGACGCCGAGACCGCGCAGACGCGCGCTCGTCAGGCCGCCCGGGAATTGGACAAGGCCGCGAGCAAAGGCATCCTCCACAAGAAGACGGTGGCCCGTCGCAAGAGCCGGCTCGTCAGGGCCGCCAACAGGAGCGCGGCTTCCTAGCCCAACTCCCCCGCCTGCCCGCAACCGTCGACCCCTCCACGGCGGGGTCGTTGTCGTTCAGGAGCCGGAGGCGATGGCGGTGATGAGCACCGGCATGATGACGTCCCCCGTTCCGCCGGACTTGAGCGCGCGATCGGCTTCGGTGATCTGGTGGTGGAGCCTCACCAGGTCGGGCATGGAAAAGTTGCGGGCCTGCTGCTGATACCTGCGTGCCTGCCAGTCGAACCGCAGCCCGGCTGCCTTCGCGACCTGCGCGGGCGGGGTCCGCTCCGGCAACGCCCGCACCCGCATGAGGTCGCGCAGCCTGCTGGCGATGCCGCCGAGGATCTTCAGCGGGTCGTCGCGCCCCTCCTCGATGGATCGCCACGAACGGATGGCGCCGGGCAGGTCCTTGCCGAACGCCCTGTCGCAGAGATCCCAGACCTTCTGTTCGCCCAGCCCGCGGAACTGACGAGCGATCGTCTGGGGGGTGATCTTCTCTCCGGTGAACGCCGCACCGAGCTGCCCGAGCGCGGCGGCGAGCGCACCTGGGTCCTCGCCGAGCGTCTCGACGAGCGTTCGGGCGGCAGCCGGGGCCAGGTCCAACCCCTGATCGCCCGCCCGGCGCAGGAGCCAGGGTTCCAACTCCTTCCGGCTCACCTGGACGGGGCGAACCTCACCGACCGGCTCGACGATCTTGAGGAGGGCCGCTGGCGGTTTCCCGCGTTCGGCCACCTGGCAGCAGATGATCAACGGCGCCCCCGGATCGGGTGAGCCGAGGTAGGCTGCCAGCTCCCCCACCGCGTCCTTCGCGAGGGATCGCGCGTCGGTGATGAGGAGCGCCCGAGGTTCTCCGAACAGAGACGGGGTGGCAAGATCCTGCAGTTCGCCGCCACGCCAGTCGGCCGCGTCGACCTCCGTGGGTCGAAGATCACCGAGGACACGGAATGCCTCCTCGCGAAGGAGGAACTGATCTTCCCCCCACAGAAGGAGTGCGGAAGGTACGGGCGTGGTCATGTCCGCGATCCTACCGAGATCGTCCGACATCAGCGATCGGCTGTGACGGTGGGCCCCCGGGGCCCGAACAGGACGACGATGTCACCGTGCTGGTCGGTGCGCCACACCTGGGCGCCGGTGGCCCTGATGGCGTCGATGGTGGACGGCACCGGATGGCCGTAGGTGTTCGGACCGACCGAGATGACCGCGATCTTGGGGGCCACCGCCTGGAAGAACTCGGGCAGGCTGGTTGCCGCGCCGTGATGCGGCACCTTCAATAGCTCGGCGCCCAGCGGGGCCCCTTCGTCCAGGAGCTGCTGCTGCGCCGGCTGCTCCGGCTCACCCCCCAGGAGCACCGTGTCCTGGTGGAACGTCAAGAGGATGACCAAGGAGTCGTTGTTGGGATCGGAGTTGGTGTTGACCCAACAGCGATCGGGCGAAAGCACGTCCAGCCGGACGTCCCCCACGGTGAATGTGTCGCCGCTGCGCGGGTAGCGAACCGGCACGTGCTCATCGTTGATCGCCGTGTCCAGGTTCGCCTGGATCGACGAGGTGTCTGGGCACCCTGGTTCGAGCATGAGGGCCACGGGGAAGCGGGCCAGGACCACGGGCAGCCCGATGATGTGATCCGCGTGGGGGTGCGTCGCGATCACCATGTCCAGCCGCTTCACGCCCTGGGCGGCGAGATCGGTGGCCACGAGCTCTGGATCCGGGCCTCCGTCCACGAGGATGTGGGCGCCCGCTGGCGTGCTCACGAGTGCGGCGTCACCCTGCCCGACGTCGAAGAACCGCACGGTGAGCCCGCTGGGCGGACCGGCGGTGAGCGCCGTGCTCCACACGAGCAGCGGGAACATCGCGATGGCGGCGACCACAGCCGCGCGCGGCGGGCGCCATCTGGTTCGCACCCACCACGTGACCCCGACGAACACCGCGGCGCCGACGATGAGGACACCCGGACCTCCGCCCGAGGTGAGATGGCTGACCGGCGCTTTCGCGAGGCGGTTCGCCACGCCTTCGAGCCAACGCAGCGGGAGAAGGGCGAGCCCCGCCACGACCCTCCCGGCCGGATACCACCCGAGCCCGATGACGGCCGCGAGCAGCCCGAGCAGGAGCGCGGGGGACACCGCCGGGAACGCGACGAGGTTCGCCGGGATGGTGACGAGAGGGACCTCGTGGAAGTGGAAGAGCAGGACGGGCGTCACCCCGAGCTGGGCTGCGAGTGATACCCCCAGGGCGAGCGCAGCTACCCTGGGGATGGCACGGCCGAACCGTTCCGCCAGCGGGGTGCCCAGGGCGACCATCCCCGCCGTCGCGGCGACGGACAGCTGGAACCCGATCGACCACACCAGCCATGGGTCAAGCATCAACAGGACGAGCACGGCCCCGGAGAGCAGCGTGGCCGTGCTCCGGGGTTTACCCATCAGGATGCCGAAGAGGCCGAGCGTGGCCATGACACCGGCTCGCATCACGGACGGCTCGGCGCCGGTGAGCAGGACGAAGCATCCGACCGTGGCCAGCGCGAGGGCGAACCGTGGCCATCGCGTCAGACGGAACAGGGTTCCAAGCGCCAGGATGGGCGTCAGGATCATGGCGACGTTCTCGCCCGAAACGACCAGCAGATGCCCGAGCCCCGTGGCCTGAAAGTCGCGGGACAGCGCGGGATCCAGACGCGAGGCGTCCCCGAGCGCGAGCCCTAGCAGCAACCCGGCCTCGGGTTGGGGGAAGAGCCGGAGGATGGAGCCCGCCGCGAACCGACGGAACGCCTGCGTCGCCCTGACCACGGGGTTGGGCGCCGGCCCGAGCCGCGCGAAGCTATCGAGGTTGAGCTCTGCGACGATGCCCCGGTGCAGGAGGAGCGCCGAGAACCCGGGATCGCCGGGACTGGCAAGCACCCCGGCCAGCCGAACCTGGTCCCCGCGCACGGCGGCAGGCGGAGGCCCCTGGCCGTTGATCCAGAGCGTCTCGCGGACATCGGCGGCGCCCGAGGGCCATCCCACCATCGACAGGTCGACCACCCCGTGCCAGCCGAACGAGCCGGCCGAAGGATCTTCCCGAAGGGTTCCCACTGCGGTGATCCGGGCCTGGCCCAACCGCGCGATCACGGAGGCGTCGAGCCTGGATTGCCCGAGCGCCGCCCACGCTGCGCCGAGGCTGCAGATCCCGACGCATGCGAGCGCTACGGCGGCGCTCGCCGCGCCCGGACGAACCAGCCGGACCGGGGCAACCGCCGCCACCGCGGCGGGGTCCGGCCTGGCGATGCCGGCATCGACGAGCCGGTCACGGTACTGCGCTCTGGGTGCGGCCAGGAGCGAGCCCGCGAGCGCCGCGACACCGACCAGCACGGCAGCCCACCCCGGGAAGCCGGAGGGCCGCACCTCCCAGAGAAGGATCCCGGCCCAGAAGGCACCGGCTGCGCCCGGCAGGAGCCAACCGGTCACACGGTGACCTGTGGCCGCAACGCCTCCAACGTGGCGGGGCCGATCCCGCTTACATCCTGGAGCTGATCGACGGAGGTGAACGGCCCGTGGTCCGTTCGGTATTGCACGATGGCCGCCCCGAGTACGGGGCCGACCCCTGTCAGGGTTTCCAGTTCGGTCTCGGTGGCGGTGTTGACGTTCACGAGCACCCCCCCAGCCGCTCCGGGCGACGCGCCGGGGATCGGGGCGCCCACGATGCCGCCCTGCTTCGGGACGATGATCTGCGACCCGTCGATGAGGAGCGCCGCGAGGTTCAACGCCGACAGGTCCGCGTTCGACTTCGCGCCGCCCGCTTCCTTGACCGCGTCGATCACGCGTGAGCCCGCCGGGAACTCGAACACGCCGGGGTGACGCACCCACCCGGAAACGTCGACAACCAGGGCCACGCCGCTAGGCGATGGCGATCCGACAACGGGACCGCCAGACCCGGCGAACGGCGAGGCGCCGGGAACCGAAGGTGACGAGACTGCCGGCGAAGGACCGGAGACGCTCACCGGGCGCGGGAGCGACCGCGAGTACCAGAGGCCGACGCCGACGAGCGTGAGCGCCACCACGACGATGAGCCCCGCCAGTTCGCCTCGGGAGAGCGAGTCCAATCGTTCCTTGAGTGCCATGCCGCGACGCTACGCGGAGCCGCCCCGGTCTTCAGTGACGCACGTCACGCGCGACCGTTCTAGCCGCGCGTCACCAGGTTCACGAGCTTGGGAGCCCGCACGATCTCCTTCACAACCTCACGCCCGTCCACGGCCCGCCGCGCGTTCTCGCTCGCCTTCGCCGCGGCCAACGCGTCCGCCTCGCTGATGGTCACGGCAACCTCGATGCGGTCCCGCACCCGGCCGTCGACCTGCACGATCAGCTGGACCGTGTCCTCCACGACCAGGGCCGGGTCGAAATCGGGCCATGGCCCGTCGGCCACGCTCCCCGATTCGTCCAGGTCCACGCGCCAGAGTTCCTCGGCGATGAACGGGGCGAAAGGCGCCAGCATCAGCGTCAGGGCGCGCGCGGCCGACCTTGCCCCCGCGCCGGCGTCCAGCGCCGCACGCGTCTCGTTCGTCAAGACCTGGAGCTTGGAGATCGCGGTGTTGAAGCGGAAGCGTTCCAGGTCCTCGGTCACGCCCTTGATCGTGCGATGCGTGAGCCGCACCAGTTCGTCCGACTCGTGCTCGTTCCCCCGCTCCGCCGCCTCCCCGACCGCCGTGAACACACGGCTGAGCCACGAATGCACCCCGGGCCGTCGATCCGGATCCTCGCCCGCGATGAGCTTCCAGTCGATGTCATCCTCGAACGGTCCGGCGAACAGCATGATCAGCCGCATCGAATCCGCACCCCATCGCTGCACGAGCGGCATGGGCTCGACGATGTTGCCCTTGGACTTCGACATGGAGGCGCCGCCGTAGATGACCTGGCCCTGGTTCATCAGCCGCGGGAACGGCTCGGTGAACGGCACCATCCCCATGTCGTACAGCACCTTCGTGACGAAGCGCGAGTAGAGCAGGTGCAAGATCGCGTGCTCGACCCCGCCCGTGTATTGACCGACCGGCATCCACGCGGTCACCGCCGCCGGGTCGAATGGCCCGTCCGGGTACTCGGGCGAGCAGTAGCGCAGGTAGTACCAGCTGCTGTCCACGAACGTGTCCATGGTGTCGGTGTCGCGAACGGCCTCGCCGCCGCACGAGGGACACGCGGCGTGCTTCCACGAGGGGTGCCGCGCCAACGGGGAGTCCCCGCCGGGCTGGAAATCCACGTCGGCCGGGAGTTCGACGGGAAGGTCCGACTCGGGAACGGCGACCTCGCCGCATGTGGGGCAGTGGATGATGGGGATCGGCGCACCCCAGTAGCGCTGCCGGCTGATGAGCCAGTCGCGCAGGCGGAAGTTCACGGTGCCCTTGCCTCGGCCCTCCGCCTCCAGCCAGGCGATGACCGCGGCGATGGAGGCCGGCGTTTCCTGCCCGTCGAAGTGACCGGAGTTCACCATCACGCCCTCGCCGGTGAAAGCCTCGGTCATCGCGTCACCATCCACGGGCTCTGCGTCGCGCGGTTGGATCACGACTCGAACCGGAACCTCGTGCGTTCGCGCGAACGCGAAGTCGCGCTCATCGTGGCCTGGGACGGCCATGATGGCGCCCGTGCCGTACTCCATCAGCACGTAGGGCGCCGCGTAACACGGGATCTCCTCCCCGTTCACGGGGTTCACCGCGTGGACGCCCAGGAACACTCCCTCCTTCGTGTCGGCCGCCTCACGGGAGTTCAGCGACGTGGCCCTGGCCTCGTCCACCAGTGCCGAGACCTGGTCCCAGGTCCCACCCAGCTCGGCCAGCCTGCGGACCGCCGGGTGTTCGACCGAGAAGACGAAGAACGTGACGCCCCACAGCGTGTCGGGGCGCGTGGTGAAGACCGGGATCTCCTCGCCGGTCTCCTTGATCGTGAACGTAACCTCGGCGCCCTGGCTCCGGCCGATCCAGTTGCGCTGCATGGTCAAGACGCGCTCGGGCCAGTCGATGAGTTCGGTTTCGTCGTCGAGGAGGCGTTGCGTGTAGTCGGTGATCCGCAGGAACCACTGGGTCAGATCGCGGCGTTCGACGATCGCGCCGCAGCGCTCGCAGGCACCCTGCTGGACCTGTTCGTTCGCCAGGACCGTCGCGTCGTTCGGACACCAGTTGACCGGGGACTTCTTCCGGTAGGCCAGGCCACGCTCGAAGAACTTCATGAAGAGCCATTGCGTCCAGCGGTAGTAGCTGGGGTCGCACGTGTTCAACCGCCGCGACCAGTCGAACGACATCCCCATCCGCTTGAAGCTCGCCGCTTGCTGCTGGATGTTCTCGTAGGTCCACGCCGCGGGGGCGATGCCGCGCTTGATGGCGGCGTTCTCCGCCGGGAGCCCGAACGCATCCCAGCCGATCGGATGCAGGACGTTGTGGCCCCGCATCGCCTTGAAGCGCGCGACCACATCCCCACCGCTGAACGCCTCCGCGTGGCCCATGTGCAGATCCCCGGAGGGATAGGGGAACATGTCCAGCGCGTAGAACTTGGGGCGGGTGTCGCCGGGATCCTCGGAGGCGCGGAACCGCCCCTCGGCATCCCAGGCGGCGACCCACTTCGGTTCGATCTCTGAGGCGTCGTACCTGCGCATCCGCAGATGGTAACGAACGGCAGGCGCCGGAAGAGCCGCTACCGCTCAGGCGGGTGGGAGCAGGCCCCCGACGCGCGCGGCCAACGCGGGGATCTCCCCGGCCGGCACCGGCCGCGCGAACAGGAACCCCTGCGCCAGCCGGCAGCCGTTCGCCCGGAGGAACTCGAGTTCGCCGGGGGTTTCGATCCCCTCGGCGAGCGGGGTCATGTCCAGGCCTTGTGCCAGCTGGATCATCGCGCGAACCATGCTCGCAAGATCACGGTCTTTGTGGACGTCCCGGATGAACGACCGGTCGATCTTCAAGATGTCCACCGGCAGATGTTTCAGGCGGGCGAGCGAGGAGTACCCGGTCCCGAAGTCGTCGATCGCCAGGGTGAGTCCCCAGGCGTGGAGTTCGGACAGGATCTTCTGGGTGCGATCGGGGTCGGCCATGGCGGTCGATTCCGTGATCTCCACCGTGATGTGGTGCGGATCGGTGCCGGCGTCGGCGAGCTTGGCCAGCACCTTTTCCGCCAGGTGCGGCGACCACAGCTGGCGCGGCGACAGGTTGAACGCGACGTTGAGTTCCAGGCCGGCCGCGGACCATTCGCCGCGCTGACGCGCCATCTCGTCGATCACCCAATCGCCGATGGCCTCGATCAAACCCATCTCCTCGGCCAGCGGGATGAACTCCCCCGGGGGAACGATGCCCCCGTTTGGGTCCTGCCACCTGATGAGCGCTTCCACGCTCTCCATGCGGCCATCGCCCAGATCGATGATGGGTTGGTAGTGGAGCACCCAGTGCTGCTGGTCCACCGCCCGGCGGAGGCGAGAGGTCAGCGAGAGCTTCTGCGCGGGATCGTCGTCCGATGCGCTGTAGACGACGTAGCCGCCGGGCTCGTAGCGCTTCGACTGGTACATCGCCGTGTCGGCGTTCTTCAACAGTCCCTCGCAATCCAGCGCATCCTGCGGGAAGAGACTTATCCCGACAGATCCCGACGCGTAGAACTCGATCCCACCCAGGTCGAACGGCTCGCGGAGGGCCTCGTGCACGCGGCTCGCCACCGACTCCGCGATGAGCATGGCCGCGTCGGTTCCCGGGATGACACCGGATCCTCGTTCGAGATCGGACAGGAGCATGAGGAACTCGTCCCCGCCCTGACGGGCCACCAGGTCCGTCTCGCGCGTACAGACCTCCAGCCGCGCTGCCAGCTGCTGGAGCAGCAGGTCCCCTGCCGAGTGGCCGAGGGAATCATTGACGAGCTTGAAGTTATCCAGGTCCAGGTAGAGCACACCGACGCCGAGATCGTGCCGGCGGGCGCGCGCCAGCGACAGTGCCAACGTCTCCTCGAAGTACGCGCGGTTCGGAAGCCCCGTGAGCTTGTCGTGGTAGGCGAGGAACTTGATCTCCTCTTCGGCCTTCTTCCGGTCGGTGATATCGAACATGACGCCCTGGACGAGCCACGGTTCGCCCTGCTCGTTCTTTATGGGGAAGGCTTGGTCCAATATCCAGCGAACGGATCCGTCCTCGTGGATCATCCGGTACTCGAAGCTGAGCGACGCGTGGGTCCTGGATGCCTCCTGGTACTGGTCCCACGCCTTGTCTATGTCGTCCGGGTGGACGTGATGGCGCCAGGCGTACGGGTCGGTCAGGTAGTCCTCTTGCGTGATCCCGAGCAACGTCGTGATGTGCGGGCTCACATACACGGAGAGATCGTTCTCATCCACGGGGTCCAGGTAGACGACGGCCGGGATCTGCTCGACAAGCGTGCGGTACTTCGCCTCGGCCTCGTAGCGTGCCTCCCGTCCCTGCTGGAGATCGGACGCGTCGCGGAGCGTGACCACCAGGAGCCGCTCGGTCCCCTCGATGGCGCCGAGATGCACCTCGACGGGGATATCCGTGCCGCCCGACGTATGGCAGGGCGCCTCGAACCGCGCCCCCCCGTCTGCTGCCCCCAGCCCTTCGGGCAGCAACGTCTCCACTGACGAACCCAGCAGCGCCTCCGAGGAGTACCCCGTCAGTTCCTGCAGCCGGTGGTTGGCGAAAAGGATCTCGCCGTCGGCCGCGGTGACCACCAGGCATTCGGGAGTCGCCTCCAGCAGCGAGCCCGGCTCGATGAGGCCGGCCAAGCGCGAGATGGCGGCGTCCGATGCAGCGGCTGAGGTTCGTGCCTTCGTGGTCATTCCCTGATCGCCCTTCGGTTGCTACTGAAGGACATCGTCCGTGGGGAGCCCATGCCTTAGCGAAAGACCTACCTAGGTTCGAGTAATCCAACGGCATGAGGCCGGTTCAGGCGCCCGGGGCCATCTCCGTCATCCCCCACGGGCTCCCATACTCCTTCATCAGGTCCATGAACGGCGCCGCGTCGAACGCCTCCGGCCCCAGGACCCCGGTCCCCTGCCACGCCCCGGTGGCCAGCAGCTCGAGTCCGATGACCGGGTTCAACGCGGTCTGCCAGGTGACCCCTTGGGCGCCGTCCTTGGCCCAGGTCTCCTCGGTGTCGACCACGTGATAGAGGTATACCTCGCGGGCCCTGCCGTCCGTGCCGGTGCCCTTCACCCAGGTTCCGGCACAGGTCTTGCCTGTCATCTCCTCGCCGAGGAACGCCGGATCGGGGAGGCAAGCCGCGACCACATCACGCGGGCTCACCTCCACGCCGCGAACGTTCACCTTCGGTACCCGGTCGAGCCCCAGCTTGTGGATCGTCTCCAACACCTGGATGAACTCATCGCCCAAGCCGTACTTGAACGTGACGCGGTTGCAATCGATCCAGCGGGGCACCAGGAGCACTTCCTCGTGCTCGACGTTGACGCACTCCACCTGCCCGATGCCTTCGGGGAACGTGAACTGCTCCGGCTCGGAGAACGGCGGCGTGGCGAACCAGCCGCGTTCCTTCTCCCAGATGACCGGCGGGTTCAGGCATTCCTCGATGGTGGTCCAGATGCTGAACGTGGGAGCGAAGTCATGCCCCTTGATCACCAGGTCGGCGCCGTCGCGCACCCCGATCTCCTCGATCGCGGAGAACAGGTGGTCCTGGGCATACCGAGCGAACACGTCGGCGGCGCCGGGCTCGATCCCCAGCCCGACCAACGCCAATCGTCCGGCGTCCTTCCACTGCTGCTCCATCGCGAACTGATCGTCACCGAGCTTCTTCCCGACCAGCTCGTTGGGCTTGTCCGGATGAGGCTCGGAGAGCGACATGGCCATGTCCATGTAGTCGACGCCGGCCTGCATCGCGCCGGTGAAGATGGGCATGACGAACCGCGGGTCGGCCGCGTTCATAACGTGGGTGATGCCGTGCGCCCGGCACGCCTCGGCGACGCGGACCGGGTCCGAGGCATCGAGCGCGATCGCGCTGAACTTCCCGTTCCGGCCGTAGCGGTCCACGACACGCTTCCCGCGCGCAGGATCCAGGTCGGCGAACACGATCTGATCGTAGAAATCCCGCCGGGCGGCGATGGGGGCGAAGGCGGCGCCGACGCCGCCCGAACCTACGACCAGGATCTTCATGGTGGAGTCGCTCCTTCGGGTCACGAACGGACGCCGGGCGACGTCCGTGCCGATGATACCGGCGCGGGGAACGGACACCCGGTTCGCTACCGCTTAGGCTCTCGGTGATGGCGTCCTATCCGGCCCACCGAGAGACCGATGTCGTCCTGCGCGATGGCAGGACGATCCATCTGCGGCCCGCCCGGCCCGAGGACCGAACCGCGGTCGAGGACTACCTCTTAGCTCTTTCGCCCGAGTCGCGTCGATTGCGCTTCTGGGGGGTGTCGTTGGACATCGGAGAGACTGCACGCGCAGCCGTCGAGATCGACCACCAGGACCATGAAACCCTCTTAGCTCTCACCGGTTCGCCAGCGGCGCAGGTGGTCGGTGGAGCCCAGTTCATCGCGACCTCCGACTCTGGATCCGCGGAGGTGGGCGTCAGCGTGGCCGATGACCTCCAGGGACTCGGCTTAGGGTCTCTCCTGATCGGCCACCTTGCGGAGGCGGCGGCCGAGCAGGGCATCGCGTGGCTCCGAGCTGACGTCCTGCCAGAGAACCACACGATGCTGAAGGTCTTCCGCGAGACCGGGTACCCGGTCACCGTACGGACCCAGCCGGGGGTGGTCCAGGTCGACCTGCCCACCGCCGCCGTCCCCGGTGCGATCGAACAGTACGAGGACCGCGAGCGGCTGGCGGCGGCCAGTGCGGTCCGCGCCTTCCTTCAGCCGGCTTCCATCGCCGTGATCGGCGCCTCTCGCGATGCCTCCTCGATCGGAGGGCGTCTGTTCGGAAACCTGCTTGCCGAGCCGTTCGACGGCGTGGTCTACCCCGTCAATCCGAACGCTCCCGCCGTGCAGGGCGTCACCGCGTTCTCGACGGTGCTCGACGTGCCCGGACCGGTGGATCTTGCGTTCGTTGCCGTGCCGGCCGTCCACGTCTCGGAGGTCGCACGCGGATGCGCCCAGAAAGGCGTGCGATCGCTGGTCGTGATCTCGGCCGGATTCCGGGAGGCAGGCGGCCAGGGAACGAGCCGCCAAGCCGAGCTCGTCGACATCTGCCGCTCGTCCGGGATGCGACTGATCGGACCGAACTGTATGGGGTTGGTCAACACCGACCCACACGTCCGGCTGAACGGAACGTTCGCGGGTGTCTCGCCCCGTGACGGACGGATCGCGTTCATGTCGCAATCCGGGGCGCTCGGGATCGCCATCATGAACCTGGCCGAGTCGCTCGGGACCGGATTGTCCTCGTTCGTTTCGATCGGGAACAAGGCCGACATCTCCGGCAACGACCTCCTCAGCTACTGGCAGGACGACGAGCGAACCCACGTCATCCTGCTGTACCTGGAGTCGTTCGGGAACCCGCGGCGGTTCGCCCGGCTCTGCCGACAGATCGCGCTCACGAAGCCGATCGTGGTGGTCAAGAGCGGTCGCAGCGCATCGGGGACGCGGGCGACCGTCTCGCACACCGGGGCGCTGCTGGCCTCATCGGACACCACTGTCGAGGCCCTGTTCCGCCAGAACGGGGTCATCCGCACGGACACGCTGGAGGAGATGTTCGACGTCGCCACCCTGCTGGCGAGCCAGCCAGTCCCCCAGGGCCCTCGGGTGGCCATCGTGACGAACGCGGGTGGTCTCGGCATCCAGTGCGCCGACATGTGTGAGGCGGGCGGTCTGGAGGTTCCCGAGTTCGCGCCCGGAACCGTCGATCGGCTGCGCGCGGTGCTTCCCGCGGAGGCCGGCGTAGGGAACCCTGTCGACATGGTCGCGTCGGCCCGCGGCCAGGACTACGCCGCGACGATCTCTGCGGTGGCCTCCGACCCGCACGTCGACGCGTTGATCGTCATCTACATCCCCCCGTTGGAACACGATGCCCCGGACGTCGCCCGCCACATGGTCGAGGCGATCGGGGCGATCGACCGGCGCCTCCCGGTCTTGACGTGCTTCATGTCGGCCCGCGGGGTTCCCGAAGCGCTGCGGGTACCCGGGGCGCCGATCCCCTCGTTCGCGTTCCCCGAACAGGCGGCCATCGCGCTGGCGCACGCCTGGCACCTTGGCCAGTGGCGCGCCCGACCGCGTGGTTCGGTGCCGGTGCTGCAGGACGTGCAGCGCGATGAGGCCGCTGGGCTCCTGGCCGGCGCGCTCGAACGCGGAGAAGGGTGGCTGCACGCCGACGAGGTCCGGCGGCTGCTGCGGTGTTACGGGATCGCCGTCGTCGAGGAACGGGAGGCCGGGGACCCAGAGGCCGCGGCGCGGGTCGCCGTTCAGCTGGGCGGACCGGTTGCGCTGAAGATGGCCGGGCCCGTCCACAAGACCGAGGCCGGGGCCGTTCGGCTCGGGCTGGCCGCCGACCAGGTTGCCGAGGAAGCACGTGCCATGGCGTCACGCGTCGGAGCGTCCGGGGGCGAGCAGGCTGGGTTCTTGGTCCAGCCGATGGTGGTGGATGCGGCCGAGATGTTGGTCGGCATCGTGGCCGATCCGCAGTTCGGTTCCGTCGTGGCGTGCGGGGCCGGCGGCACCACGGTGGAGCTGGTGAAGGACGTGCGGGTCGGTGTCGCGCCGCTCACCGACGCGGACGCGCGGTCGATGGTCCTGGGCCTCGCGACGTTCCCGCTCCTGGATGGGTTCCGGGGTGCGTCGAAGAAGGACGTTGAGGCCTTGATCGACGTGGTGATAAGGGTCTCGTCGATGGCCGAGCACCACCCGGCGATCATCGAGATGGACTGCAACCCCGTCATGGTCATGCCACGCGGCGCGGTCGTGGTGGACGCGCGCGTGCGGGTTCGCGCACCGGAGCCGCGCCCGCCGTTCGCCGGCCGGCCCGGCTGAATCAGCGCCCGGCACCCGCGCGGCGCACCCTGGACTTCCGCGCCTCCTCCAACGCGGTCAGAAGGAACGGCGTCGTCAGCACCAACAGCCAGCCGAGGGCGGGGGGCGGGGCACCTCCCAGCGCCCGGGCTATCGCAGGCACGTAGAGGAAGACGGCCAGCGTCAGCGCTTCCGCTGCAGCCGCGTACAGCAGCAAGCGGTTCCGGAGCAAGCCGACGGCGAGGATCGACAGTCTCTCGCTCCGGCACCCGAACGCGTTCGCCATCTGCATCAGCACGATCGCCGCGAACAGGACCCCACTGAGTGTGGCAAGACCAGGGCCGGCGCCGGGGAGCGGATCGCCCCATCCCCGGTGCAACAGCATCGCGCCCGCCACGAAGGCGGCGCCGATCGAGGCCGCTGCCTCGATCGGCCCCAGCCAGGCGAACGCGCGGAACAGAACCGCACGATCCAGGAGGTGCTCCGATCCGGAGCGCGGAGGCCGCTCCATCGTGCCGGGCCCCGGCCGTTCCGCACCGAGGGCCAGCGCCGGCAACAGGTCGGTGCCGATGTCCAGCGCCAGGACCTGGAGCACGGATAAGAGCAGCGGGATCGCGCCGCCCGACATCGCCCACAGCACGAACGGCGCAAGTTCGGCCACGTTGTCCGTGAGGTGGTACGTCAGGAAGTGCCGGGTGTTGTCGAACGCGGCGCGGCCCTCCTCGACGGCCTCGACGATGTGCACGAAGTTGTCGTCCAGGAGCACCAGGTCGGCGGCTTCCCTGGCCACATCCGTGCCGGTGATCCCCATGGCAACACCGACGTCGGCCTGGCGGAGGGCCGGGGCGTCGTTCACGCCGTCGCCCGTCATCGCCACCACGTGGCCGCCCCGTTGCAGGGCCGCCGCGATCCGCAGCTTCTGCTCCGGCTCGATGCGGGAAAGGACGCCCAGCCGCGGATCTGCCAACGCGTCCCGGAGTTCGTCGTCATCCTCGGGGAGCTCGGAGCCCAGCAGTAGCCGGTCCCCTTCGAGCCCGACGGCCCGGGCCACCGATGCCGCGGTGTTGGGGTGATCCCCGGTCACCATCACGACCCGGATGCCGGCGTTGCGGCACTTCCGGATGGCAGAGGGAACTTCCGGTCGGATCGGATCCTCGAGCCCCACCAGGCCGAGGAACGTCATCGACCTCTCCGCCTGCGCGGCCGATGTCGGTCGCGCGCCGGCGATCTCCCGCCGCGCCAACGCCAGGACCCGGAAACCATCGCTCGACAGCTCGTCCACCGTCCGCAGCAGCTCGGCCGCCCGGCGCTCGCTGAGGGCCTCCGTGCTTTCGCCCACGCGTTCGCTCTCACACACCCGCAGGACCGATTCCGGGGCGCCCTTCATCAGGACCTCGACCGAGCCGTCCGGGCGGGCGTGGATCGTGCTCATCCGCATCCGCCTGGAATCGAAGGGGAACGTCTTGATCCTCGGGGTGCGCCTGCCCTCCGCGTCGCGCTCGATCGCTCCCTTGCGGGCCAGGACCACCAGCGCGCCTTCGGTGGGGTCGCCGATGCATCGCCATCGTCCCTCGGAGGACTCGAGTTCGGTGTCGCCGCAAAGGGCCGCGACCCGCAGCACCGGCGAGAGTCCGGTTCGTTCCGCGTCCGATAGCGGGCGATCGCCGTCGAAGAGCGAACCCCCAGGCCCCCATCCCAGGCCCGTCGCCCGAAGAACGGTGGATCCCGACACCAGCACCCGAGCCGTCATCTGATTCGTCGTCATGGTGCCGGTCTTGTCCGAGCAGATCACCGTGGTGGCCCCAAGCGTCTCGACCGACTCCGACCTGCGAACCAGTGCCCCTCGATGCGACATCCGCATCGCGCTCATAGCGAGCGCCAGCGTCACCGTGGGAAGCAACCCTTCCGGAACCAGCGCGACGATGACCCCCACCGCGAACAGGAACCCGTCGCGCGCCGGTGTGCCCAACGCCGCCGACACCCCGAAGAACACGCCCCCGGCGCCGATCGCGAACGCGGCGATGATCTTCACCGTGCGCCGAAGATCGTTCTGCAGCGGCGTGGGGCGGCGCACCACCTCCCCGGTCATGCGGGCGATGCCGCCCAGCATCGTGGTCGCACCGGTTCGCACGACCACAGCCGTTCCGGAGCCCGTGACCACGTGCGTCCCGGCAAGGACCAGGTTCTCGGCCCCGGACAGGGGCAAGGGCGCGTCCCGGAGCGTCAGAGCCTGCCGGGCAACCGGGATCGATTCCCCCGTCATCGTGGAGGTGTCGACGATGAGCCCATCGCTGGCGATCAACCGGGCATCGGCCGAGACGCGAACACCTTCTCGGAGCAGCAGGATGTCACCCGGCACGAGCGTCTCGGCGTCGATGCGAGTGGTTCCGCCATCTCGCAGGACGGTAGCGGTGGTGGGCATGAGCTGCGTGAGCGCCGCCGCGGCCCGTGTGGCGCGCTCCTCCTGGGCGAAGCTGAAGACGCCGTTGATGACGACCACGGCAACGATCGCGACGGCGAGCTGCGGCATACCCCCCACGAACGCCAGCACCGCCGCCACCCACAACATGACGGCGAAGAAGTGGGTGAGCTGCTTCGCAAGTTTCGCGATCAGACTCGGGCCCCGGGACTGGGGGAGACGGTTCGGCCCGGCGACGCGCAGGAGCCCGGCCGCTTCCTCGGACGACAGGCCGTCAGGCCGGGCACGGAGGCTCTGAAGTAACCCTGTGGGCTCCATCGTGGCGGCGACGGAGAGGGATACCCCTTCGTCTCGGCCCGCGAGCCCTGCGGTCATGGAGCACCTCCTTCGCGCATCCGCTTCGAGCGTAGGGCCCGTATGTGCCGGCGACGGCGGCCGAGGGCCCCTCCCCACCGGGACCTTCGGACGCACACTGACATACGCGGGACCTGTACGTTCGGGAGCAGCATGTCGGAGCGGGAAGCGATCATCCGGGTCGAGCACCTGACGAAACACTACGGCGGTTCGCGGGGCGTCGAGGACCTCACGTTCGACGTCGGGCCCGGCGAGGCGTTCGGCTTCCTCGGACCCAACGGCGCCGGCAAGACCACCACCATCCGCCTGCTGCTGGACTTCATACGCCCCACCTCGGGGACGGCGCGGCTCTTCGGCATGGATCCCCGCGCGGAAGGTGTCGAAGTGCACCGGCGTGTCGGCTACCTTCCGGGCGAACTCGCCCTCTACGAACGGATGACGGGCCAGGACTACCTGCGAGCGTTCGCCGACCTCCGAGGCGGAGGAGGCGTTGGCCGGATCAACGAGCTGGCCGAGCGTCTCGATCTCGATCTCTCGAGGAAGATCCACGAACTGTCACACGGGAACAAACAGAAGATCGGGCTGGTGCAGGCGTTCATGCACGGACCCGAGCTGCTGATCCTGGACGAGCCGACGCAGGGGCTCGACCCGCTGGTACAGCAGACCTTCTACGGGATGATTCAGGACGAGCAGCGCGAACGAGGCGCCGCGATCTTCCTGAGTTCGCATGTGATGCCGGAAGTGGAGCGCGTCTGCGACCGCGTCGCGATCATCCGGGAAGGCCGCCTGGCCACCGTTGCCGACATCGGCGAGCTGAAGGCGAAGGTCCTTCGCCGGATCGAGTTCCATTTCTCCGAGCCGGTTCCGGGTTCATCGTTCGAACGTCTGCCGGGCGTCAAGGATGTGTCGGTTCACAGCAACACAGTGCTGCTCAGCGTCGAAGGGACGGTCGACCGGGTGATCAAGGAGGCGGCGCGGTACCGCGTGGCTTCGCTGGAAACCCGCGAACCCAGTCTCGAGGAAGCGTTCCTGGCCTTCTACCGAACCGGAGCAGACGGATGAGTGCGCTCCTGCGCAAGACCGTGCGCGATCAGCAGCGGGGGGTCCTCGCCTGGGCGATCGGCTTTGCCGGGGTCGCGGCGATGTACTCGGCGTTCTATCCGAGCGTGCTACGCAGCGCCGGGGCGCTGC
>JANXVR010000045.1 GCA_025351565.1 Actinomycetes bacterium | reverse complement strand
CGGAGCGTCGAGGTCTCCGCCGCCAACGCGGTCAGGGCCGCGAACGCGTCCCGACCGGCGATCTCGGGCAGGAACACCCCGGAGTAGCCTTGGGTTTCACCATCGCGTGCCAGGCTGGCGAACTCGGGCCACGGCCAGGGATCGCGCAACGCGAATGCCGTCCCGGGGAGTTGTCGGCTGGGCTGCATCCGTGCATGGTGCCATGGACATGGAAGTAGTGACGTTCATGACGCAGGACGGGGTTCGGCTGGAGGGAGAGCTACGTCTGCCCGACGGCGATCCGGCCGGCACGGCGATCATCTGCCACCCGCACCCCCGTCACGGTGGGAGCAAGGACCATCCGCTGCTGTGGGCCATCCGCAACGACCTGACCGGCATCCGCGGGTTCGCCGTGCTGTCCTTCAACTTCCGGGGGGTGATGGGCTCGGCGGGAACCTACGGCGGAGGCCGGGACGAGCTCCGTGATGCCGCCGCCGCGATCACGCGTGTTCGGCAGACCGCACCCGATGTCCCGACCGTCGTCACCGGGTGGTCGTTCGGCGCCAATGTGGCGCTCCGCGAGGCGCTCGATGACGACCGCGTCGCCGGCCTGGCGCTGGTCGGACTGCCGCTGGTTCCCGGCGACCTCAGCCTCCCTCCGCTGCCCGATGCGGCGCTCGTGCGCGTTCGCCGGCTGCCGACGCTCATGCTCGCAGGCGAGAACGACCACTACTGCCCGGCCCAAGCGCTCCAGGACTACGCGGCAGCGGCCGGCGCCACGGCTGCCGTCATCGAGGGGACGGACCACTACTTCTGGCGACGGGAGCGCGATGCGGCGGGATCGATCGGGGCGTTCGCCGCGAGCATCGTCGCCTGAGCCGTCAGCGCAGGATGCCGGGACCGCCCCGGTTGCCGTGCCCGTTGGACCGCGGGTCCGGTGCCCCGGCGCGCCGGCGACGCAGGAGCAGCAACGCGGCAGCGACGGCGATGACAACGACGGCCGGGACCACGAAGACAAGGATCTGCATGACGCCGAGAGGATACGGTCAGCCCGCCGAGCCGGCCGACCCGATGGCCGGAAGGGCCGGAAGGGCGAACGAGAACTCGCTCCCTTCCCCCGGTCGCGAATCGGCCCAGATCCGCCCGCCGTGGGCGATGACGATCTCGCGGCAGATCGCGAGTCCCAGCCCGCCGCCACCTTCGCTGGTCCTGGCCCCTTCGCCGCGCACGAACCTGTCGAAGACCCGAGGCAGCAGCGCGTCGTCGATACCGGGACCGCGGTCACGCACGCTCAACCCGGCCTCGCCGTCCCGCTCCCACGTCTCGACCTGGACCGCGCTGCCCCGGGGCGAGTGCGCGATGGCGTTGGCGACCAGGTTCGTGACCACCTGGTCCAGGCGAGCGCGATCCCCCGTCACCACGGCCGGCGGACCCTCCCGGACCAACGTGACGTTGGTCGCCTGCGCGAGCGGTGCGAGCCCGCCGACGGCGCGCTCGGCGACCTCGGCCAGCGACACGGGCTCGCGCGCCAGGGCCAAGCTTCCCTCGTCGATCCGGGCCAGCATGAGAAGGCTCTCGACGATGCTGCCGACGCGCTCAACCTCCTCGCGGGTACTGGTGAGCACCTCGCGCGCCGCCGGATCGAGCGCGGGCGAACGCAGGGCCACGTCCAGCTCCGTGCGCATGACCGCGAGGGGCGTCCGAAGCTCGTGTGACGCGTCGGCGACGAACCGATGCTGCTCGTCCACGCCTGTTTGCACGCGGCCGAGCATGGCGTTGAGCGTCTCCGCCAGGCGCTGGAGCTCATCGGACGTGGCAGGAACCTCGATCCGCCCGGAGAGATCGGCGGTGCCCAGGTCGCGCGCCTCGCCCGTCATCCTGGCGACCGGACGCAATGCCCGCCCGGCCAGCACCCATCCTCCAGCGGCGGCCACGGCCAGCACCGCAGGCCCCGCGATCAGCAGGAGGACCCGGAGCCGATGCACCGATCGGGCGACGTCATCCAGCGACGCGACGACGACGACGGCATCCGCGCAGCCGGTCGAGGGCGGGCGCACGGCCAACACCCGGAACGTCTCACCATCCGGGCCTACCGCCACGGTTCGGCGAACGTCGTGGCCTTGGAACACGGGCGTAAGATCCGCGGCCGACAGGAGCGCACCCGTGGCCACGGGGTCGCCGGTGGATTCGACCACCGTGCCCGCCGGCGTCACCAGTTGCGCGCCGGACTCGCCGGTTGAGAGCCCCTTCAGCAGGGAACTGCTCACATCGTGGAACTCC
>JANXVR010000032.1 GCA_025351565.1 Actinomycetes bacterium | reverse complement strand
ATCGACGGCACCTCGAACTTCGTCCGGGGCGTACCCGCCTGGGGAACGCTCATCGCGCTCCGACAGGACGGCGAGGGCCTGCTGGGTGTCTGCGACATGCCGGCTCTTGGCGAGCGCTACGCCGCCGCGAGAGGCGAAGGCGCGAGCTGCAACGGCCGGCCGATCCGCGTGAGCGAGATCACCGCGGTCTCCGACGCGCATCTCTTGTACGCGGAGATGAAGGATCTGTTGGCCGGGCCTTACCGGGAGCCCGTCCTCGGGCTCGTCGCGGATTGCTGGCGGGACCGAGGGTTCGGCGACTGCTGGGCGCACGCCCTGGTCGCCCGCGGCGCGGCCGAGGTCATGCTGGAACCCCAACTCAGCGTGTGGGATTTCGCGGCGATGCAGGTCATCGTCGAAGAGGCAGGCGGCCGCGTGACCACGTTCGACGGCGGTCCTCCCGTTCACGGCGGATCGCTCGTGACTTCCAACGGGCTGGTGCACGACGAGGTGCTGGCTCGCCTGGCGGGGCGCTGACCGGCTAGATCTTCACGACTTCGCCGAGGCCTTCGGCGTTGGCCATGACGACGTTGGCTGCGGCCACGTCCTGGACGCCCAGCCCGGTGAGGTCGCACACCGTGAGCTGATGGCTGGCGGTCCGGCCCTTCTCGGCGCCGGAACAGATCTGCCCGAGCTCCACCGCCTTCGACTCCTTCACCAGTCCGGCCGACAGCGCGTGATGCAGTTCGCCGAACGCGGCGCATTGCTTCCGGGAATCCACGGCGAGGATGTCGGCTCGCGCGATGACCGCCGTCTCCAGCTCCTGTTTGTCCTGTTCGTCGGCGCCTACCGCCGTGATATGCACGCCCTCGGACAACCATTCACCCCGCACCAGCGGCGAACGCGCGGCGGTAGCGGTGATCACCACGTCCGCTCCCTCGACCGCCGTCCGGACATCCGTCGCCACCTCGAAGACGCAATCCTCCGGGAGGCCCGGGCGTTCGCGAAGATCCGCCACGGCCGCGGCCGCGCGCTGCGGGTTCCGCCCCCACAGCCGCACCCGGGTGAACCCCGGCCGAACGACGGCCAGCGCGTCCAGCTGGTAGCGCGCCTGCGCGCCCGAACCGATCACCGCGACGTTCCACACCTGATCCTTCGCGAGGTGCCTGGCGGCCACCCCACCCGCGGCCCCCGTCCGGAGATCGGTGATGAAGCCGTTGTCCAACAGGAACGCGGCGGGCGCTCCGGTGACGGCGTCCAGGACCAGGACGAGCCCGTCGCTGGTGGGGAGCCCGAGGTCGATGTTGTCGGGGAAGCCCGACGCCACCTTCACCGCGAGGTACGGCTGCGTGTGCAGATGCCCGGCCTTCACGTGGACGGACCCGTGATGCTCCGGAACGCCCAACGAGATCACATCCGGGGTTTCGGCGCCGCCGCCCGAGTACTGCGCGAAGGCCCGCTCGCACGCGTCGATGCAGGTGGCCATGTCGAGCGCCGCCCGGACGTCGGCCTCCCGCAGGATCCGTACCTCGCGCCCCAGGATCACCCGCGAACCCTATACCGTCGGGTCCGTCCCGCCTCCCGCCGGGAATCGTTCGGGTTGCCACGAACGTTACCTGGAGCGTATCGTTCACAAGTTAGCGAACGCAAAGGAGGTGAACACCTATGGCACCACGACCCAGGGAGTACGAAAGCTCCGCAGATCGCGCCAAGGCCTGGCGGCACCGCCGGGCCGAGGAACTTCGGACCAACCTGGCCCGCAGGCTCAGCGAAGCCAACGACGAGACACTCGACCGCCTGACCACCATCATCCCGATGCCCGGACTCATGCGATTGCACCGAGCCCTCGACATGGCCGAGCACCCCGAGGCGGCGCACGAACACCCGCACCGCCACGAGCACGGCCCGCACCACCACCACCACCGGATGGGCCCCGTCGCCCGCCGGGCACGCCGCTACGGATGGGAGCACGACGGCTCGCAGCCCGAGCACGGACCGGATCACCCCCGCGACCACGAGTGATACCCCCGAGGACCGGGAACCGCGGCCCGGTCCTCGGCCCGTGCCCGCCCCGAACCCCCGGTCACCTGCCACCTCCCTTAGGCTCGCGCTGCGTCCGGGCCCGGTGCTACGGTCGGACCTGGTCGGCACCACATCAGCCCACGACGCCGGGAGGCCCGCCATGGATCTCGATCTCTTCACGATGGAGCGGTACCAGTCCCTCTACTGGCACGAGGTGGAGTACGACCTCTCGGAATCCGGCGTGCGGCCGATGAGCATCCGGGACCTCCTTGGCCCCGTGGCCGACGCCGAGGCGTTCATGGCAACCAGCCTGGGGTACCCCCTCTCCGAGGGCTCTGCGGAGACCCGCGCGAACATCGCGCAGTGGTATCCGGGCGCCGCGGTCGAGAACGTGACCGTTGCCAACGGCGGTTCGGAGGCGAACTTCCTGACCCTGTGGTCGCTCCTGGACCAGGGCGACCGGCTCGCCTTCATGGTGCCCAACTACATGCAGGGGAAAGGGCTTGGCCGGGCGTTCGGCAAAGGGGTCGACACCTTCAGCCTCCGACACTCCGAGGGCCGCTGGCACCTGGACCTGGACCAGCTTCGCGAGGCGGTCACGAAGAAGACGAAGGCGGTCATGGTCTGCAATCCGAACAACCCCACCGGGTACGTCCTCTCGGAGGCCGAGATGGACGCGGTGGTTGCCGCCGCCGAGCGCGTCGGGGCGTGGATCGTGGCCGACGAGATCTATCGCGGAGCAGAGGTGGACGCCGACGTCGCCTCCCCCACCTTCTGGGGCCGGTACGACAAGGTCGTGATCACAAGCGGTCTTTCGAAGGCGTTCGCCATGCCGGGACTGCGGGTCGGGTGGATGGTGGCGCCGCACAAGATGATCTCGAAGATCTGGGAGCGTCACGACTACACGACGCTCACGCCCAGCATGGCCGGCGACCAGCTCTGTCGGTTCGCGATGCAGCCTGAGGTGCGCGAGAACATCTTCGCGCGGACCCGCAGCATCATCCGCGCGAACCTCCCGGCGATGGAGGGGTGGATCGCGACCCACGACGACATCTTCACCTACGTCCGGCCCGCCGCCGGGGCGATCGCCTACGTCGACTACAACCTGCCCGTCAGGTCCGGGGCCCTGGTCGAACGGATCCGCGAGCAGGCGAGCGTGCTCCTGGTTCCCGGCGAGATGTTCGGGTTGAAGAAGGGGAAAGGATTGCGGTTCGGGTTCGGCTACGACATCGAACACACCATGAAGGGTCTGGCCCGCGTCGACGAGGTGCTCGCGGAGATCCGCGAAGAGGGCCGCGCCGCACCGTGACGGCAACGGCGCCGCGACGCTGCGATTGGGCGCCGGCCGCAGACGCCCTGTACATGGCGTACCACGACGAAGAGTGGGGCGTGCCGGTTCACGACCGCGCGCGGCTGTTCGAGATGCTCACGCTCGAAGGCGCGCAGGCGGGCCTTTCCTGGGCGACCATCCTGCACAAGCGTGCGGGATACTGGCGGGCGTTCGCCGGGTTCGACGTGGCGGCCGTCGCGCGGTTCACCGACCGTGACATCGATCGGCTGCTTGCCGATCCGTCGATCGTCCGGAACCGGCTGAAGGTGACCTCGACGATGTCGAACGCGAGAGCGATCGAGGCGCTGGAGGCCGAAGGGGTCCGGTTGAACGACTGCCTGTGGTCGCTGGCCGGCGGCGCGCCGGTCACGAACCACTGGCGGCGGATGGCGGACATCCCAGCTGAGACGGAGGTCTCACGCGCGATGAGCGAAGGTCTCAAACGCCGGGGCTTCCGGTTCGTGGGACCGACCGTGTGCTACGCGTTCATGCAGGCGACCGGCATGGTCAACGACCACGTGACCACCTGCTTCCGTTACCGGGAGGTCGGCGGCGGCTAGTCCTCCGGCTCCGGAGGATCGAGCTTGCGGGTCGCGATGTACTCGCGCAGTTCCTCGTCGACCGCGGGGTCGATGCCCGGGTCCTCGTAGGACTCGAGCAGCTTCTTCCACGCGATGTTCGCAGCTTGCTCCGTGCTCTGACGTCCCGAGACGTCCCACGAGGAGAAGTCGGGGGTCTGGAACAGCGGGCTCATGTAGAGCCACTCCTTGAAGTGCGCCTTCGTGTGCTTGGAGGCCAGGAACAGCCCGCCCGGCCCGACATCGGCCAGCGCCTCGAACCCAAGCTCTTCGTCGCTGAACCCGATGCCCTTGCCCTGCAACCGGAACTGCGTGAGCAACTCGACGTCGTAGGCGAACTTCTCGTAGGACGCTGTCAGGCCGCCCTCCAGCCACCCGGCCGCGTGCAGGACCACGTCGGTCCCTGCGAGGAACGTGGCCCACAGCATCATCATCGTTTCGAAGGCCGCCTGGGCATCCAGCTGGTTCGCGCTGCAGAGGCCACCGCCACCGCGGAAGGGCAATCCATATCGCCGGGCTAGTTGCGATCCGGCCAGCACACCGAACACGCTCTCCGGCGTGCCGAACGCCGGCGATCCGGTCCGCATGTCGAGCGCGGTGAAGAACGAGCCGTAAAGGCAGGGCACGCCCGGTCGGATCAGCTGGGCCAGCGCCACGCCGGACAGCGCTTCGGCCACCTGCTGGGCCAGTGCGCCCGCCGTACTCACGGTCGAGGTCGCGCCCGCCAGGAGGAACGGCGTGACCACGATGGGTTGGTTCGCCTCGGCCCAGGCGATCAAAGCGTCGGTCATCCGGAAGTCCCAGATGAGCGGGCTGTTCGGATTGACGATCCCCATCAGCGCCGGTGTGGCCTCGATCTTGTCGCGCCCACCGTGCACGATCTCGGCCATCCGGATGCCGTCGCGCGCCTTCGGCCCGCTGGTCCCGTACGTGGTGTACGGCTTGTCCGACCAGCGGATCGCCGAGTACTCCATGTCCATGTGACGGAAGTTGACATCTAGTTCGACCGGCTCGCAGGCGCCGACCTGCACACAGTTCAGCACGTCGGTGGCCTGTGTCATCTTCACGAAGTCCTCGTGGGCGTTGATGTCGCCGCTGCGCCGACCGCGGTCCATGTCGGAAGCGAACGGCGGCCCACCGACCCCCATGAGGACCGGCGGTGCTCCCCCACCTACCTGCAACGTTCGCTCAGGGTTGCGCGCCGCAAGCGTGAAGGACGCCGGAGCCTTCGCCACCTGCTCCATGATGAAGCCGCGATCCCATCGGACGCGTTCACCGTCCACCTTCAGTCCCGCTTGCTCTGCGATCTTGCGGCCCTGATCGTGCAGCACATCGGTGCCGATCTCCTCCAGGATCCGCATCGCCTGCTCGTGCACCTTCTCCTCCTGCTCGGGCGTCAGGACCTTCACGGCGTTCTCAGGCTCGAACATGGGCAAACTCCTCCATCAGGGGAACCAGCAGGTCCTCGAGGGGCTTGACCCCGAGGTCGTGGATCTCGATCGGCAGGTCCATGTAACCGGCTATCTCCCTGGCCTTCGCCTCTCGCTCGGGATCGGGGTGCTGACGAACGAACAACACCCGCGTGAGGTTGCCGAAGTAGGTCTCCTTCAGCCACGGGAAACGGTCGAGCCCCAGCCCCTTGATGACCGCGCGATCCCAGTTCGTGACCAGCCAATCGGTGAGGAAGTAGATGCCGTAGTCCTCGGTGAACCGTTCGAACAGCTCCCCCGAGTACCACTGGAAGCAGTGCACGCCCGCAGGCCGAACGGCCGGGTACTTCTCCAGGACCTTGTCCAGTCGGCCACCGGTGCCGCAGTCGCCGTAGACCACGATCACGCGGTCGTAGCGCTGCGCGAGGTCGGCCAGCTTCGCCTCAACCGCCGGCGCGATCTCCAGGGGCGTCATGTGCAGGTCCGAGGAGATGCCGTGCACATCGGCGTCCCAGCCGCGCGCGTCCACGATCGCCTTCGTGTCCAGGGCAACCGCCCCACACGCCAGGAAGGCGACCTTCGCGCCGGTGGTGCTCACGCGAACGCCCCGGCCACCGCGATCATCCCTGCTCGGAGGCGGGGCTCTGCGTTTCCCTGCGATGATCCGCGATCCACCCTGAGCCGTATTCGTCCTTGGCCAGCAGCAGGTCTGTGGCGAGGATGGCCTTTCGGACCGAGCGGTGCATGGGGTTCGTGATCGCGGTGCTCATCCCGGCCAGGATCGCCATGGACAGGAACGCGGTATCGATCTCCTGACGGCCCGGCATCCCGAACGAGATATTGGATGCGCCGCAGCTGACGTTGCAGCCCAGTTCTTCGCGAACCAGCCGGATCGTTTCGTACATCGCGCGCCCGGCCTCGGGCATGGCGCCGATGGGCATCGCGATGACATCGATGATGACGTCCTCACGAGGGATCCCGTGATCGGCGGCCGCCTCGACGATCTTCTTGGCCGCCGCCAAGCGCTTCTGGGGGTCCATCTGCGGACCTTCTTCGTCGTTGGACATGCCGATCACCGCGGCGCCGAAGCGAGCCACCAGCGGCAACAGGCGCTCCATGGACTCCCGTTCGGCGGTGACGGAGTTGATGAGCACCTTGCCTTGGGCCAGCGGGATCGCCGCCTCCAGTGCCGCCGGGGTGGACGAGTCGATACACAGCGGAACGCCGACCACCGACTGCACGGTCTTCACCGCGGTCGAGAGCATCTCCGCCTCGTCGAACCCGGGCACGCCGGCGTTGATGTCCAGGATCCGAGCACCCGCCGCAACCTGCGCGATCGCGTCGGCCATGACCATCGTCATGTCGCCGGCGCGCATCTGCTCGCTGAGCACCTTGCGGCCCGTCGGGTTGATGCGTTCGCCGATGATCGCGAACGGATGGGTGTCCCCGATGCGGACCTCACCATCGGGGCCGGAAAGGACGGTGTCTGCCACGGTCATCGCGCTACTCCTATGAGCTTCTTGGCGATCTCCACGGCCTCGGGGGCGTTGTTCGCGTAGGCGTCGGCGCCGATCTTCTCGGCCCACTCAGGGGTGACGGGCGCGCCGCCAACCATGACCTTCACCTTGTCGCGCAGTCCCTCCGCCACCAGCCGTTTGATCACCGTCTCCTGATAGGGAACCGTGGTCGTCAGCAGGGCACTGAGGCCGACGATCTGCGGTTCCAGTTCGCGGATGGCCTCGACGATGCGGTCGGCACTGACGTCTTTGCCCATGTCGTGCACGTCGAATCCGCTCGTGCGCAGCATGGCACCCACCATGTTCTTTCCCAAATCGTGGAGGTCGCCCTTCACCGTGCACATGATGACGAGCGCGTTGGCGGCGGCGTTCGGGTCCTTGTTCGCGAGGAGGGCCGGTTCGACGATGGCGTTGCAGGCCTTGAATACCTCGGCGCTGGCGACCACCTCGGGCAGGAACACCTCGCCGCGCTTCCACATCTCCCCCAGTTCGAACATGGCCACGGCCATGCCGTCCTCGAGGACATGGGTGGGGTTGGCGCCACCCTGGATGAGCCGGGTGACCGCTTCCACGCCTGGATCCATCTCGGCGTTGATGAGCGAGCGCTTCAGGATCTCCATGTCGTCGTTCATCTGACTCCTCGCTCTCGGCCCCGTGCAGGTGACCGAAGGTCACCGGCATGCGCGCTCGATAGACGGCGATGGTAGCGCAGGTCAGTGGCTGGGGAGAACGGCCCCAGGCGCTCAGCTGTGACCTGCGGTCACTCGTTCGTAGCGACGCCGGTCCCTGACTTCAGGTCAGGCGGCCTGCCGCCGCTCCATTAGGCTGTCCACCCCGTCAACCAGGGAGCCAGAGCCATGTCCAGTGACCTCGAGTCACCGCGCAGCGCCCGCACCGAGGCCAAGCGCGGGCAGATCATCGACTGCGCGATG
>JANXVR010000007.1 GCA_025351565.1 Actinomycetes bacterium | reverse complement strand
GGCGGGTGCTGCACGCCGGCGGCGATGCCTCGGGCGCGGCGCTCCTGAGCACGATCGTCCACGCCGTTGAAGCGGACCCGCGGATCGAACGTCTGGACGGCCGGGCCATCCGGGTGATCGTGGACGCGGGGCGGGCGATCGGCGTCCTGCTCGAGTCCGGCCGGGAGTTGCGGGGAGACCGCGTCGTGCTGGCGACCGGCGGGGCATGCGGGATCTTCGGGCGTCATACCGGTCCGGACGCATCCACCGGCGCCGGACTCGCGCTGGCATGGGAGGCCGGGGCGGCCCTGGCCGATCTCGAGTTCGTGCAGTTCCATCCCACCGCGCTGACGGTGCCCGGCCACCCCGCCCGGCTCCTCACGGAGGCGCTACGGGGCGAGGGCGCGCTCCTGATCGATGCCGACGGACGCCGGTTCATGCCGGCCCTGCATCCCCGGGCCGAACTGGCGCCGCGAGACGTCGTCGCTCGCGCGGAGTTCCGGATCATGGCGGAGACCGGCCGGCCGGTGTTCCTGGATGCCACCGGCGTGGTGGATGTGCGCACGCGGTTCCCCACGGCGGACGCGCAATGCCGCGAGGTCGGCCTGGACATCTCCAAGGACGCGATCCCCGTGGCCCCGGCGGCGCACTACTTCACCGGTGGCATCCTCACGGACCGGTGGGGCCGGAGCACGGTGCCCGGCCTCCTGGCGTGCGGTGAAGCCAGTTCGACAGGCGTGCACGGGGCGAACCGCCTGGCCTCCAACTCGCTCGCCGAGGCCTTGGTGTTCGGCCGCCGCGCGGGGATCGCCCCGGGTGAACCGGCCGTGGGCCTGCTCGCCGGAGCTCCGGTGCCGCTGGGCGCCGAACCCCCGGGCAACGCCCTTCCCCTGTCGGCGATCCGCACCCTGGCCGACCGCTATATCGGGGTCAGCCGTTCGCGCGAAGGGCTCGAGGCCGCCATCGCCGAACTCGTGGCCGGGCGGAACGGCGACCCGGAGCCGAGCCATCCGACCGCCTCGCTCGCCGCGTGGCTGACGGCCCATGCGGCGCTCCGCCGCGAGGAATCCCGCGGCGGCCACTACCGGAGCGACTTCCCCGGGCCGCGGGAGGCCTGGCGCTTCCGCCAAGCCGTCGACAAGGGCGGCTGGCGCGTCGTCGCGTCCTCGGTTCGCCCCCGCTGATCGGGCTAGTCGGGCTGATCGCCGCGCGGGCGCTGGGCCTCAGCGCGCGGGGCGGTACTCCCCGAAGACCTCGCGCAGCACGTCGCTGACCTCGCCGAGCGTGGCCCTGGCGCGCAGCGCCTCCCTCATCGGTGGGAGCAGGTTGCCCGTCCCCTCGGCGGCGGCCTTCACCTGGGCCAGCCCGGCGGTGACGGCCGCGCCGTCACGGGAGGCGCGCAGCGCCCCAACCCGTTCGATCTGCTTATCGGTGTCGGCGGCGGAGACCTGCAGCAGCTCCATCGGTTCCTCGTCCTGCTCGACGAACCGGTTCACCCCGACAACGATCCGCTCTTCGGACTCGATGGCCTGCTGGATGCGGAACGCCGACTCGTGGATCTCGTCCTGGTAGAAGCCGGCCTCGATCGCCGCGACGGCGCCGCCCATCGCGTCGATCCGTTCGATGTAGTCGCGGGCCAGCTGCTCCAGCTCCGTGGTGAGCGATTCCACGAAGTAGGACCCGGCCACCGGGTCCACCGTTTCGGACACGCCGGTCTCGTAGCCGATGATCTGCTGGGTCCGCAGCGCGATGGTCGCGCTGCGTTCGGTCGGAAGGGCCAGCGCCTCGTCGTAGGCATTGGTGTGGAGGGACTGCGTGCCGCCCAGGACCGCCGCCAGCGCCTCCAGCGCCGTCCGAACGATGTTGTTCTCGGGCTGCTGCGCGGTGAGGGTGGCGCCGCCGGTCTGCGTGTGGAACCGGAGCATCGCGCTCTTGGCGTTCGCGCCGAAACGCTCGGTCATGATCCGCGCCCAGAGGCGACGGGCTGCGCGGAACTTCGCGATCTCCTCGAAGAAGTTCATGTGGCAGGCGAAGAAGAACGACAGGCGAGGCGCGAAATCGTCCACTGTGAGCCCGGCGTCGATCGCCGCCTGTACGTACGCGATCCCGTCGGCCAGAGTGAACGCGATCTCCTGCGCCGCGGTCGAGCCCGCCTCGCGCATGTGGTACCCACTGATGCTGATCGTGTTCCACTTCGGGATGTGCTCCCCGCAATAGGCGAACAGATCCGTGATCAGGCGCATCGACGGCCGGGGCGGGTAGATGTAGGTCCCGCGCGCGGCGTACTCCTTCAGGATGTCGTTCTGGACCGTGCCGCTGATGTCGCCCGCCGGCACGCCCTGCTCCTCGGCGACCAACTCGTACATCAGGAGCAGGATCGGGGCGGTCGCGTTGATGGTCATGGAGGTACTCACCTTGTCCAAAGGGATGCCGTCCAGCATCCGCGCCAGGTCCTCAACCGAGTCGATGGCCACGCCGGTCTTGCCGACCTCCCCCTCCGCGCGGGGGTGATCCGAGTCCAGCCCCATCTGCGTCGGCAGATCGAACGCGACGCTCAGCCCGGTCTGGCCCTGATCCAGCAGGTAGCGGTAGCGCTTGTTCGATTCCTCCGCGGTGGCCATGCCCGCGTACTGGCGCATGGTCCACAACTTGCCGCGGTACATGCTCGGGTAGGGCCCCCGGGTGTAGGGCAGTTGTCCCGGCTCGCCCAGGTCACGGGCCGGGTCGAACCCTCTGGCCG
>JANXVR010000001.1 GCA_025351565.1 Actinomycetes bacterium | reverse complement strand
GATGGCCCGTGGTGGCCGAACCGCTGAGCGGGTGCCGGGTTCCCGCCTCGGCCGGCGGCGCTACGGTTCTGGCCGGCGGCCAATCCCTGCTCGCGGATCGAACATGGATGGGTGAGCACACCCCGCACACGGTCATGCAGTTCGGCGCCACGCCCACAACCCGTGCATCACAAGGCCTGGTCGCGTCTGCCGAACAGCGCATCGTTGTGGACCGACTTCACCCGGACCCCGACCCCGAGGCCCGGGCGACCATCCGGCTGCGCGAAGACCCGGAGACGCTCGCGGCCACGCTCCTTGAGCGCGGGACGCCGCTGCAACCGGCCGAAGCCGGCTGGCTCGCGGCTTGGCGCGACGGCGACTCCGTGGTGCGGACGGCGCTTGACGTCGCGCTCGACACAGGCCGGGATGCGTTCGAACCTCGCATCGCGCGCGATCTTGCGGCGGCGCTCCCGGCCGGCGCGACCCTGTTCGCCGGGTCGTCGATGCCCGTACGCGATCTCGATCTCGCGATGGCGCCGCGCGCCCACGTTCAGATCATGGCGAACCGCGGCGCCAGCGGCATCGATGGCTCCATCAGCACCGTGCTCGGCGCGGCGGCGGTTGCCCCGGATACGGGCTCACATGTGTACGCGCTCATGGGCGACCTCACGTTCCTCCATGACGCAGGGGCTCTGCTGTGGCTCGCCCGGCGCGGGTACGACGCGATCATCACGGTCGTGGACAACGGCGGGGGCGGGATCTTCGGGTTACTCGCGCAGCGCGATCTCCCCGAGTACGAGCGCCTCTTCCGGACACCTCATGACCTCGAGCTGGCGGACGTCTGCGATGCCGCCGGCGCCACCTACCAACTGGTCGAGCGGGCGGGTGAGTTCCTGCCGTCACTGCATGAGGCCGAACGCCGGGGCGGCGTCGCGGTCGTGCACGTCCGGGTGGACCCTGCCTACGGCGTGCATCGGCGGCGTGCCGTGACCGCTGAGGTCGCAGACGCCCTCCGCCGCCGCGCCGAGGAGTAGTCGCCGGGCCGTGGCGGCCTCACCGGTGGCCGTCCGATCCGCTCATGCCAGCTCGTCCTCCGTGGTGGTCACGGCCCGCCGTTTCCTCCGAGCTCCGCCGAACACCTGGATCGTCGCGATGATGATGCCGGCCGAGAAGATCGCCGTCCCCATCACGAACACCTGCGGGGGGATCCCCGTCTTCACGGCTCCGTACACCCACAGCGGGAAGGTGATGGTCTGCCCGGCAACGAAGTTCGTGATGATGAAGTCGTCGATCGACAGGGCGAAGGCCAGCAGGGCGCCGGCCATGATGCCGGGCCAGATCAGCGGCAAGGTCACGAAGAAGAACGTCCCCCACGCGTTCGCATACAGGTCCTTCGCCGCATCCTCGACCTCTCGCGAGAACCCCGCGAGCCTTGCACGAACCACGATCGCGACGAACGCGACGTTGAACATGACGTGCGCGATGAAGATCGTCAGGAGGCCCCGGGTGGTGCCGAGCGTGACCAGGAGCGAGAGGAGCCCGGCACCCAGAACGATCTCGGGAGCGGCGATGTTGAGGAACATCACCATCTCCAGCGCGCCCTGACCCCGGAACCGATATCGCACCAGTGCGAGCGCCATACCTGTGCCGAGCACCGCCGAGACCACGGTCGAGGTGACGGCGATGATGATCGAGTTCCACAGGGCCGCCGTCAGATCGGGCACGCCGTTCCACTGGCGCCACCAATCCAGCGTGAACCCCTGCCAGATCAGGGAGACCTTCGGCGCCGCGGCCGTGGTCGCCGCCGTGCCCTTGTTGAAGCTGTAGAGGATCATCACCGCGATCGGGACGATGAGGTAGACGATGACAAGCACGGTGAACGCCGGCAGGATGAGAGCCCTCAGCCGCAGACCGCGTTGCTGTCGCACCGGCGGCTGCTCGGGAGAGACCACCTGATCGCCGGGCGCGGTCGCGATGGCCATCTAGAGGTACTCGTCGATCTGCCGGGTTCCGAGCGCCCGCGCATAGAGGAGGATCCCGGCCAGCAACAGCACCATGAGGATGTTCGACAGGGCGGCGGCTTGGGCGTACTGCTCGCCCTGAAGGAAGAGGAATTGGATGACCTGCCCGACCATCGTGGTGTGCGGTCCGCCCAAGATGGTCGCCTCGACGTAGTCACCGGACGCAGGCACGAACGTCAGCAGGATCCCGGCGAAGACCCCGGGAAGCGAGAGCGGCAGGATGACCTTCCGGAAGACCATCGACGGTCTCGCGTAGAGATCCTTGGCGGCCTCCACCGCTCTCCGGTCGATCTTCTCGAGTGCGACGTAGAGCGGGAGGATCATGAACGGCAGCGCGTTGTAGGAGATCCCCCAGATCACCGCGGTCGACGTGCCAAGGACGTGGAATCCGTGGGGTAGCAGATGGATCGCCTCCAACCCACGGAACACCAGCCCGCCGTCGGAGAGGATGAACTGCCAGACGAGCGACCGGATGACGAACGACACGAAGAACGGAAGCAGGAGGAGGAAGAGGAACGTGGTCTTGTGACGGCCTCCGTGGAAGGCGATCCAGTACGCAACCGGGTAGCCGACCAGGAGCGTGCCCGCCGTGACCGCTGCCGCGTAGTAGCAGGCTCGCCACAGCTGAGAGTGGTAGAGGGACCACACCATGTGGTAGTTGGCCCAATGCCACGTGAACGTGTAGGGCACGATACGGAACGTGGTGGAGAGCGGCTGAGACTTGAGCGACAGGATGAGCATGGAGAACATCGGGATCACGAAGAACACCAGCAGCCAGATCGCGCCGCCTGCACTCAGGCCGTAAGGGGCAAGACCGCGGCGAAGCCGCCGACTGCTCGACCGTCTCCAAGCCACCGGGCCCGGCGAGGAACTCAACCCTGGATGATCGGTTCGAAGACGTTGTTCCACGCGTTGAGGTCCGTCTGACCCTTGAAGACGTAGTACTCGCGGAAGTTCGATTGCATCTGGGCGTCGGGATAGACGAGCGGGCTCGTTGCGACGGCGGCTCCCCCGGGCATCGCCGCGACCAGGGGCTTGGACGCCGGAACCGGAGTGATGTACCAGATGTAGTTCGCCAGCATGGCCGCGATCTTCGGGTCGTAGACGAAGTCCATGTAGGTCAGGGCATCCAACGGGTTCTCGGCCCCGACCGGGATCATCATGTTGTCGGTCCAGAACATCGCACCTTCCTTCGGCACGATGAACTTGAGGTCGGGATAGCCGGACTGGTTCGCGATGAACACGTCCCCGGACCACGCCTGCGTGATCCAGGTATCGCCGTTCTCGAGGGCGTTGATGTAGGACTGGTCGTAGTAGTTGCGCACGAGCGGCTGCTGCTGCATCAGGGAGGAGGCGGCGGCGTTCCACTGCGTCTGCGTGGATGTGGCGGGATCAACCCCCGTGTGGAGCAACCCGAAGGAACCCAGCTCGGTGTTGTCACTCATCATCCCCACGTGGCCCTTGAACACCGGGTTCCACAGATCAGCGATCGAGTTGGGCTCCCGGCCCAGCGCCGCCGTGGCCTTGGGACTGAAAGCCATCCCGGTGATCCCCGACTGCCATGCGATGGTGTAGATGTTCTTCGGGTCATAGGTCGGGTCCTTCACCGCTGTCGACGCGTACTTCATGAAGTTGGGGAGCTTCGCAAGATCCAGCGGGATCAGCCAGTTGTTCGCGATCAGCTCCGAGAGTTGTGCGCCGTTCGTGATGACGACCAGGTCCCAGCCGGTCGGCTTGCCCGCCTGGAGTGACGGACGAAGCGTCTGGTAGAACGCCGCGTTGTCGTTGATCGGGACCCGGTAGTTGACCTGGATCCCCGTCTGCTTCTGGAACAGATCGAGACTCGGATGCGTGCCCTGGTGCGTGTCGATGTAGTACGGCCAGTTCGCGAAGTTCAGTTTGTGGTGCAGCTGCTGGGCGGCCCAGTCGAATGACGCCGCTGACGAGGACGTCCCCCCGGCAACCCCGCCCGTCTTCGCGCCACATGCCGCCAGGAACGCGGATAACCCCACGGCCCCGGCGCCGGCCCCCGCGTACCTCAGCATGTCGCGACGTGAGAGCCGCGGCTCCGTCAGTCCGCGGATCCATGCCGCGTCAAGATGTTCGTTCGCCATGATCCTACCCCCCAAGGCCGGGTACGCCCGGCGCCGGGGCGAAGCGTAGGTCCAGCCACGGTGGAAGCGCAAGGGTGAATGCCACGGAAACCGTGCCCGTCGAGGGGAATCCCGGAGGATTCCGTTCGGTCAGTCGGCCAGGGCCGACTCGATCAGCGCGGCTGCTCCGCCGGCCAACCACTGCTCGTTCTCCTTGACGGTGCGCAGGTACATGCGGGTCTCGCCCAACTCCACACCCGGGATCCTCGAGATCCGCTCCGTGAGGGACAGGAGATGCTCCCGATCGCGGCACACCGCCTCGGCCTGCAGGTCGACCGAACCCGTGCACAGGACCAGATGGCTGATCTCCGGGTTCTCGGCGACCTGCCCGGCGGCGCGGTCGCGACCCGGCCCCTTCAGGCGAAGGCCGATGGACGCCATGATCCCGAACCCCAGGCTGATGGGGTCGGCCACGGCCGCGATCGTGACCACCCCCCGGCGAAGTAGGCGTTTAGTCCGTTGGCGCACATTCGCCTCGGAGACGCCCAGGGCCTCGGCCATCGACGTGTAGGACCTCCTTCCATCCTCCTGAAGCAGCGTCAGGATCTTGACGTCGGTGGCGTCGATACGGTGTTCGGCCTCAGGGGGCATATCGGTGACTCCTTCCGTCGGGCGCATCCAAGGGGTCACAACGATATCCGCACTCTCCTCTCGCGTCTCGCCCCGTGCAGATCTCGCCGGCTAGGCCCCGTGGTACAACGTCGCTCCTGACCGAAAAGGAGTCCGCCGTGGAGATCGCTCCGGGAGTGTTCACCTCGAACATCGATACGCAGGAGTGGGAGGCCGACCCTGAGGTCGGCGGCCTGGTTCATGTGCTCGCCGAGACCGAGAGGGCGCAGGCCGGCATGTCCCGGTTCGACGCGGTGCCGGCGGAGCCGGTGAGCTACACGCCACCCGGCAGAGAGACCATCGTGGTGTTGGAGGGGGCCGCGCGGATCGACCTGAAGGACGGTCCGAGCGTAACGGTGCGAGCCGGGGACATCGCCTCATTTCCCGAAGGCGTCGAGGCGACGTGGCACCTGTTGGAGGTTCCGTTCAAGGAGGTGTGGGTTCTGGCGTAGCGGGGAGCACGATCGTCACCACGGCGCCGTCGTCGGCGTTCGCGGCCTCGACCCGTCCGCCGTGCGCTTCCGCGATCGCCCGCACGATCGCGAGCCCGAGTCCCGTTCGGCCCGACCGGTCGCCGTTGCTGCCGCGTGAGAACGGCTCGAATGCCGACGGGAGGAACCCCGCCGGGAACCCGCCTCCGGTATCCGTCACGCTGATCCGCAGCTGCCGGTCCGCCTGCGCCGCGCGCACGCTGATCCGACCTCCCGCTGGGGTGTGGCGGATCGAGTTGTCCAGAAGGTCGTCTACCGCCTGGCGGAGCCTGTCCGGATCGACGCTCGCGAGCACCGGGGGAGCCTGCACGGCCAGGTCGATGCCCGCTTCGGCGGCGCGCGGCCGGCTGTGCCGGACGACAGAGTCCAGCAGCTGATCCACCGCGACCTGCGAGCGAAGGAGGTGCAGCTCGCCCTCCTGCGCTCGAGAGACCACCAGGAGGTCTTCGGCCAGCCGCACCAGGTGCGTACTCTCCTCGCGCGCGCTGCGGAGAGCGGCGAGGAGTTCCTCCGGCGTCCGGTCGTTCGCTGTCGCGAGGTCCAGTTCGGCGTGCAGGACCGCCAACGGCGTCCGGAGCTCGTGGCTCGCGTTGTCCAGCAGGCGACGCTCGCGCGCGAACGAACCTTCTAGCCGGTCGAGCATGCTGTTCAAGGTCCGTGCCAGGTGGCCGATCTCATCGTCGGCCGCGGGCAGCGTGAGACGCCGGTCCAGCTCGTCCACGGAGATGCTCGCCGCGTCGCGGCGCATCCGCTCGACGGGACGCAGCGCCGCCCCCGCAAGCAGCCACCCCGCGAACGCCACGACGACCAGCGCGATCCCCCCGCTCACCGCCAGCGCGTAGGCCAGACCCAGCATCTCGTCGCGGCGGTCCTGCAAGGAACTCCCGACCAGCAGTATCAACGGGGTCCCTCGAGACACGACCGGCACGGCCAGGATGCGGGTGACGTTGTCGATGCCCGAGACCCGCCTATCGAACCACACGGGCCGCGTGATCGTGGCGACGACGCTCGGCGCAAGCATGGGAGCGGCACCGACGATCGCGCTCGACTGCTCGAGCCGGCCGGACGATGAGATGAGTTGGACGAACGCCTCGTCGTTCTCGATGAGGCTGGTACCGACGTTCACCAGCGCCGGACCCTGACCGCGAACGTCGGCCGACACCAGCTCCGCCCGGGAGCGGAGCCCCGCGTCCACGGTGGCCAGCAGATCCCGCCCCGCGCGGGCGTAGACGAACGCCCCGACCGCCGAGAGGACGACCGTCATCCCGACGGCGAAGAGCATGGTGAGCCTGACCCTAAGCGGAAGGCGCGCCCAGCGAATCATCATGGAACCGGTAGCCCTCCCCCCGCAGCGTGTGGATCGAAGACCGCCCGAAGGGCCTGTCGATCTTGTCCCGCAGGTTCCGCACATGGACATCCACCACGTTGGAGTTCGCATCGAAGGCGAAATCCCATAGGTGCTCGATCAAACGGGTGCGGGAGAGGACCTCGTCCTGGTGCCGCATGAAGTACTCCAGGAGCGAGCGCTCCTTCGCGGTGAGCGTGATCGGCCGGTCGCCCCTGCGCACCTCCGCGGTGGCCGGGTTCAGGGCGAGATCGCCCGCGACGAGCTCGACGGGACGCTGGTCGGCGCCGCGGCGCACCAACGCCCGGATACGGGCAAGGAGCTCCTCGAACGAGAAGGGCTTGGTCAGGTAGTCGTCGGCCCCGACGTCGAGGCCGTGCACCCGATCGCGCACGGCGTCGCGTGCGGTGAGCATCAGGACGGGTGACCAGCGGCCCGCTTCGCGAAGTCGGCGGCAGAGGTCGAAGCCGTCCTCGGCGTCCGGCTCACTGCTCAGCACGACGTCCAGCACGACGGCGTCGTACTGGTTCTCCGATGCCAGCCAGAATCCATCGGTGGCGTCGGATACCACGTCGACCGAGTACCCGCCCTCCTCGAGGCCACGCTTGACCAGCGCCGCCATCTTCACCGAGTCCTCGACGACCAGCACGCGCAGGGAAGCTCACCTCCGGCTTGGAGCCTACGCCCCCCAGATGAAGCCCGGATGAAGGGCACTCCGCGGCCACTTCATGGTGGCTTCATCGTCCGGATGTGACGGTGGCCCCGGACGAACCGAGCCGGCGGAACCGGCGAGATAAGGGAAGGGAGATGCACATGGAACGCAGATGGAGGAAGACGGCCGTGGTGATGGCTATCGCCCTCGGGGTCACCGGCGCCGGCGTAGGGCTGTTCGCATCGTTCGCGGGGGCGGCTACGCATCGAAGCACGCCGGTGAGCTACGAGCCGGTGCTCGACCCGGCGAACTTCGTGTCGGTCATCGACAACCCGTACTACCCGCTCCCGGTCGGAAGGGTCCTCGTCTACAAGGGGCTCAAGGACGGGACCACGCAAGTGGACACCGTCACGGTGACCAGCGCCACCAGGGTGATCGAAGAAATCACGGGTACCGCGATCAGTGACGTCGCCAAGCACGATGGAACACTCCTGGAGAAGACCACCGACTGGTACGCCCAGGACGCGCAGGGCAACGTCTGGTATCTGGGCGAGGACACCAAGCACTACAACGCCAACGGCACGATCGACACGTCGGGATCATGGGTCGCCGGCGTGAACGACGGTGAGCCCGGCATCATCATGGAGGCACATCCGCAGGTTCCAGACGCCTACCGGCAGGAACTCCTTGCGGGACAGGCAGCCGACACGGGATGGGTCGTCGACCTCGGAGGCAAGTTCACCGTGCCCTACGGCACCGTGCACAACGTGATGACCTCACTCGAGGCCACGCAGGTCGAGCCGGGCGTGTATGACCAGAAGGTCTACGCGCCGGGTATCGGCATCGTGTTCGAGAATGCGCTCACGGAAGTCGAGACGGCGAAGCTCGTGAGCGTCACGGGCTGAGACCTCTACCGAGGAGGCAGGGCTAGGGGCCGGGCGTCATCGCGAGCCCGGCCCTGCCCCGCCGGTCAGCCCCAGCGGAGCGAAT
>JANXVR010000258.1 GCA_025351565.1 Actinomycetes bacterium | reverse complement strand
CCGCGCTGCTCGCGCCCTGGGAGGCCACCGAACGCGAGGTCCGCGCCGTGCTCGCCGCCGCCGGAGGGCGTGACGGGCATGTCTTCAACCTTGGGCACGGGGTCCTGCCGCAGACCGACCTCGCACAGCTCCAACGCGTTGTCGACCTGGTCCACACCGAAACCGAACGGCCCCCCGCGTGAGCGATCCCACGTCCGTCGGCGTGTTCGTCATGGCGTACGGCACCGCGAGCGGCCCGGACGACATCGAGCGCTACTACACCGACATCCGAGGTGGCCGCGCACCGTCCCCCGAGCACTTGGCACAGCTCAAGGAGCGCTACGCGGCGATCGATAACGCGTTCCCACTGCTCGACACCACACGCGCGCAGGCCCAGGGTCTGGTCGACCGGCTAAACACCGATGCCGACGGCCGCATCTATCGCGCGTACCCGGGGATGAAGCACTCGGCTCCGTTCATCGCCGAAGGGCTCGAGCGGCTCCGCGCCGACGGCATCACAGAGGCCATCGGGATCGTCATGGCTCCCCACTGGTCGGGCATGTCCGTGGAGACCTACATCGAACGCGTCGAGCAAGACATCGAGACCAACGGCGGACCGCGGTTCACGTTCGTGCGCGAGTACGGCTCGCACCTGGCGTTCGTCCGGTTCCTTGCGGGCCGAGTCAGCGAGGCGCTGGACGCGCTGGACCCCGGCGTCCGTGCGAACGCTGCCGTGATCTTCTCCGCGCATTCCTTGCCGGTGCGAACGCTCGAGGACGGGACGCAGCGCTGCCTGCGATGCGATTGCGAGGCGGCGTGCCGCTACGACGGCGGCCTGCGCGCCACCGCGAACCTGGTTTCCGCCGAACTGGGTGGCCTGCCCTTCTACACTACGGCCTGGCAGAGCGCGGGCCGGACCGCCGACCCGTGGTGGGGACCGCCCGTTGAGGACGTGATCGTGCAACAGGCGCGCGAAGGCCGCAGCGCCGTGGTGGTTTGCAGCGCAGGCTTCGTGGCCGATCACCTGGAGGTGCTCTACGACCTGGATATCGAGGCGAAGGCGCTTGCCGAAGAGGCGGGCATCGCGTTCAGCCGGACCCGGATGCCGAACGCCGACCCGGAGTACCTGGACGTGTTGGCGGCCGTGGTCCGCGAGCGGCTGATAGGAGCGCGCGCGTGAGGGTGCTGGTGGTGGGTGGGGGCGTGAGCGGATTGACCGCCGCGTACCGTCTGCACCGAGATGGTGCCGACGTCACCCTCTTGGAAGCGAGCCAGCGCCCTGGCGGACGGATGGGGTTCGTCGATGTCGGCGGGATCGAGATGGAAACCGGCCCCGACTCGATCCTGGCCCGCAAGCCCGCGGCGGTCGACCTGTGCCGCGAGCTGGGGTTGCCGCTGGTTTCCCCGGGCGCGAGTGGGGCGATGCTGTGGACCGAGCGCGGCCTCACGCCGTTCCTCAAGGACGCGCCGTTCGGTATCCCGGGAGATGTGGGCGATGTGCTGCGGTGGCCGGGGCTCTCCAGGGCCGGGCGGCGCCGCGCGCTACGCGATCTCCTGATAGGCAAGCGGAAGGACGGCGCCGAGGAATCGCTCGGGTCGCTGCTCCGCCGGCGCCTGGGCGACGAAGCGACCGACCGCGCGGTGGCCCCGTTGCTCGCGGGGCTGTACGCGGGGGACATCGACCGGCTCTCCGCCTCGGCCACCTTCCCGGAGCTGATCGCGTGGGAGCGCGCGCAGGGGAGCCTGATCCGCGGGTCGCAAGCGACGAAGCGGAACGCCCGCGACGCGGGGGATGGGAAGCCGGCGCCGATGTTCGTCAAGCCTCGCGACGGGATGGCGTCGTTGACGGATGCGCTCGCCCGTGCGCTGGGGGATCGCGTCCGGACAGGCGTCGTCGCCGAGTCGATCGCCGCCGCTGCGGGGCCGACGTACTCCGTGCGCGCCACGGGAGGTGAGGTGTTGCAGGCGGACACCGTGATCGTTGCGACGCCCGCCGCGGCCGCTGCCGCGCAACTTCGCGACCTGGCCCCAACCGCCGCCGAGGAACTGGGCGCGATCCGACTGGTCTCCACCAGCGTGGTCTCGTTCGTCTACGCCGAGGGAACGCAGAGCGCGTTGGCGGAGGGGACGGGATTCGTGGTGCCGCGCGGGATGGCCCCGATGACGGCGGCCACCTGGGTCAGCAACAAGTGGCCGGACCCGGCGTTCGGTACCAGGGCGGTGGTGCGCTGCTTCGTGGGTGCCGCAGGCGAGGAGGACGTCCTGGATGCACCCGACCAGGACATCATCGACGCGTGCGCCCGCCACCTGGCGGCGGTCGTTCCCCTGCCGGAGAAGCCGGAAGCGGCCGTGGTGGTTCGGTGGCCGGCCTCGATGCCCCAATACGAGGTTGGCCACGGGGCACGGGTCGAACGCATCCGTCAGCACCTTCCCGAAGGTATCTTCGTGATCGGCAACGCGTACGACGGCGTCGGGATCCCCGACTGCGTGCGCGCTGCCACCGACATCGCCGGCCGGCTGCTTGCACGCACGGGAGCGCCTGAGGACGGCCCTAAGGAGCAGGCATGAGCGACATCATCAGCGAGTCCGTCTACGCCCTCTACCCCGTGTTCATGTCCACGCCGGACTACCGGGAGGCGTTCGCCGACGCGGACGACCTGGCGCGAGCCGCGCGCGAGGTGGAGGATCTGCTCAAGCGCTGGGAAGGCCGCGTCGAGTGCCGCGGCACGTACTCCACCGTCGCCTTCCGCGCCGACGCCGACCTCATGCTCTGGGTCCACGGCGGCGCGCCCGACGACATCCAGACCTTCCTGGTCGAGTTCCGCAGGACCGAAGCGGGGAGCCTGCTCGATCTGACCTGGACGTTCATGGGCGTGACCAAGCCCGCGGAGTTCGTTGCGGATCACCGGCCTGCGTTCGTCAAGGGCGTGCCCCCCGAGAAGTTCCTCTGCGTGTATCCGTTCGTGCGGACGCCCGAGTGGTACCTGCTGCCGGCGGAGGAGCGCGGCGAGATGCTCCGCGAACACGGCTTGCTCGGGCGCGACTTCCCCGAGGTTCTGGCGAACACCACCAGCGGGTTCGGGCTGGGCGACTGGGAGTGGATCCTGGCGTTCGAGGCGCCGGCCGCCGACATGCTGGTCGACTGCATCCGGGCACTGCGCGACACGAAGGCTCGCCTCTACACGAAGGTGGAGATCCCGTTCATCACGGGGATCCGCAAGCCGGTGGCCGAGGCCCTCGCCGATCTGGTCTGACCCGGCGTCAGAGGATCTCTGTCGGCGACGTGCTGGCGCAGTCGGTATACCCATGTTGCCTCACGTCAAGATGTCCTCGAAGGCTGCGCCGGTTGCCTCACCGGAAATGTCCTCGGAGGTTTCCAAGAGACCGTCATCCTGAACGGGTGATCGGGTGGTTGTCCCACCTCCTTCTTCGGCTCCTTCGTGCGCTGGATTCGGATGAGGTTGTCTTGCAAGGCTGAGATCTGGCGCTTGAGCGCGGCGGGGTTCAGGCCCATGTAGGTCGCGGTCAGGGCTTCCTTGGCTTCGGCGGTGACATCCGAGGAGACAAGGACCCGCCGGTAAGGGGTTGCGGCTCGGTCGTAGCGCTTAGTTACCTTGGCACCTGAGCGGGTCTTGGACACCAGCCTCATCTGGGGCTGGAAGTAGTTCACGTAGAGGCGAAGGTGGCCGTAGAGCTCGTTGAGCACCCTCAGCTCGCCCGGTGTGTCATAGCGCAGGTAGCCGACCTGCTGGCGCACCACGGGCCAGTTCTTCTGCTCGACGAAGCAGTTGTCGTTCTTGCGGTAGGGCCGTGAGCGGGTGAAGGTGATCTGCTCTTGCTCACAGAAGGCCATCAGCTGGGCGTTGATGAACTCGGCGCCGTTATCCGAATCGATCCCCCGAAGCGGGAAGGGCAGGGATGCCTGGATGTCTCTAAGCGCCTCCAGACACCAGCGCTGGGCCTTGTTACGCACAGCCCTGGTCTCGGTCCAACCCGTTGCCACACACGTCATGTTGAGGCTCTGGCAGAACTCCCCGACGGCATGGCCACCGTCGTGGGCGACCAGGTCCACCTCGAAGAAGCCCGGGGCGGCATCGTCCCAGTCGGCGAAGGTTCGGATCGGGATCTGACGGCGGAGCATGCTGCCTGGCTTGGTGCCCGAGCGTCCCTTCATCTTCAATCGATCCCGCTCGGCCCCCAGCATCCGGTCGATCGTGGCCGCCGAGATCTGCGTGAGCTTGGAGCGGACCTCATCGGAGACAGCGAGTTCTCCGGTGCGCTCCAAGACTTCAACGATCTCTTCCATGAAGGGAGCAAGACGCTTGCCTGCGGGTCCGTTCAGACTGGCCCAGATGAACGTCAACGGTTCCAAGACCTCCTTGCCGTAGATGCGTGGCCGGGGAGCAGGCGCCGGTGGGTCCTTGGATTGGAGCGCCGCCGAAAGCGCCCTGCAGCCATGGCGGCGGCTCCAGCCCGTGAGCGCGCAGAGCTCATCGAGCATCTTCGTCTTCTCCGATCTCGAGGCCTTGGCGTAGCGCCGTGCCATCTGCTTGGTCACTGCCTTTCGCTCGCCCATCGAAAGTCCCACCGCCGGCCTCCCGCCCCTCGGGGTTCACCCCAGGCAGCGTGGCCCTTCGAGGACATTCCTGGTGAGGCAATCAGTGGTCCTTCAAGGACATTTCTGGTGAGTCAACTCGATACCTTGACACGCATTCAGCAGACGAATAGGCTGCGAACCGTTGAGCCTCCCGCCCCTATACATGGTGGATCGACGTTAGACAGTTGATGTGGACCAAACAATCGAACCGGGAGGGCAACGTGAACAGATCTCTGAGGGTCATGCTGTTCTTGGTCGCGCCGTTGATACTTGGTGGAGTTAACGCCGTTCCCGCGCTGGCTGCCGGCCAGACCGTGTGTTCGCCAGGGTTCAGGAGCGTGAACCTTTCGAGCACGAACCAGACAAACATACTCACGCACGTGTCCAATGCGATCACGATGGCCCCGGGAACCGGTTTTGCTGTAACGAGAACGGTCACCTGGACCGACACGGTGTCGGCTGGTATCAACGGCACCATCGCGGCCAGCGCTTATGCCGACTTCATCATCTTCAAGTTGGGCGTTTCTACCTCTCTGGCACTTCAGGCCAGCGGGAGCGTGACGAAGCAGTCCAGCTACTCCGAGACGTGGACGCTTAACAACAACACGACCCATCAGAGGGTGTATGCGTTCCTCACAGGGACTCGACGAGTGACGGCGAACTATGCCTACAAAGAGTGCAACTCGCGCGGCGACGGATGGGGTCCAACGGACTATGGCACGGTGAAGTCGTGGACGGTCAAGGTTGAGGGCACGGCATTGTGCCCACACACCAGCTACTCATCCGGGTCTTTGGAAAGCAAGGCCCTCGTCGCCATCGGCTGCTAGGTCAGGTGCACATCGTCGGAGTGCCACACTCGGTCACACGATGTCGGTGAGCGAGGTGATGACGGGGTGCCCGGGCGAGCCGACACTCACAGCTTCTGCCGGATCGGCCTCCGGGCGGATGATTAGCCGGGTCTGCAGTCCGAACGCGGCAGCGCCGTCGCAGTATTCGGCTTGATCATCGACCAGCAGGCAGGCGGGCGCGTCCTTTCGATGGAGCCCCAACCTGGTAAGGGCCTCCAAGTAGATCGCCGCCTCCGGTTTGCGGGAGCCCACCTCGAAGGACAGGACCACTACATCGAAGGCGTCAGGGATCCCTAGCCGATCAACGACCGGACGAGTGGAGTGCGAACAGTTGCTCACCAACGCCGTCGGGATCCCCCGTGAACGAAGGTCGTGCACCGCAGGGAGCGAATCCTCGTACAGAAGGACGCCGACGCGCATGGCCTCCTGTTCCATATCCGCGACCTGTCCGACCAACGCATCGTTGGGTTCCAGGTCCAGCGCCTCCAGCCAGTTCCGCGTGTCGCCGTGCACGTCCGGGAAGGTGCCGATGCTCCGCAGCGCCCGCGTCTTGGTCATCGCTTCACCGACGGCATCGGGCGCCACGCCCAGTAGCTCGGCGAACTGGCCCTTGAGCCAGGGCCACTGGCTGTGGACCAGCGTGTCGTACAGGTCGATGAGCACGGCGCGCGGCTCGTCGGTCACGCGTCCTCCAGGGTCGACGCGTGGTCGGGGACATAGGTGAACGCCTCACGGGGCGGGCGTACGTAGCCTTCATCGCTCTGTCGCGCGGGGATGTCGATGGCCGCCAGGGGCTTGGACTCCCAGGGGATCTGCGTGAGCAGGTGCGCCATGCAGTTCAGCCGCGCGCGGCGTTTGTCGTCGGCCTCGACCACCCACCACGGAGCCTCCGGGATATCCGTGTGCACGAACATCTCGTCCTTGGCCCTGGAGTAGTCGACCCAATGCGTTCGTGAGGACAGATCGGTTCCCGAGAGCTTCCACCGACGCATCGGATCGTCCACGCGCGCTTCGAACCGCCGCTCCTGCTCCTCGTCGCTCACGCTGAACCAGTACTTCACCAAGATGATGCCGTCCTCCACCAGCTGACGTTCGAAGATCGGACATTGCCTAAGGAACCGGCGATGCTCCTCGGGCGTGCAGAACCCCAGCACCTTCTCGATCCCTGCGCGGTTGTACCAACTCCGGTCGAACAGCACCATCTCGCCGGCG
>JANXVR010000255.1 GCA_025351565.1 Actinomycetes bacterium | reverse complement strand
CGCCGTTCCAGGGTATCGGCCTGCCCCTTCTCGTCGAAGGCCATGACCACGACCGAGGCTCCGTAGCGCTTGACCTTCCGGGCCTTGTCCAGGAAGTCCGCCTCTCCTTCCTTCAGGCTGATCGAGTTGACGATGCCGCGGCCCTGCACGCACTTGAGCCCGGCCTCCAGGACCGACCATTTCGAGGAGTCGATCATCACGGGGACTTTGGCGATGTCGGGTTCGGTGGCGATGAGATTCAGGAAGGTGGTCATCGCCAGCTCACCGTCCAGGAGGTCTGTGTCCATGTTCACGTCGATGACGTTCGCCCCGGCGCGTACCTGCTCGGCCGCCACATCCACCGCCGCCTGGTAGTCGCCGGACTCGATGAGCCCGCGGAACTTCTTCGATCCGGTGATGTTCGTGCGTTCGCCGACCATGACGAAGCCGGTCTCCGGGGTGATCCGGAACGGCTCCAGCCCGCTCCACGTCGTGACCCGCTGATCGAACGTCGGGATCGTTCGGGGCTCGATCGCTCGCACGCCGTCCGCGATCATGCGGATGTGATCGGGGGTTGTTCCGCAGCAACCCCCGACGATGTTCACGAGGCCGTCGCTCGCGAACCCGCGCAGGAGCGCGCTGGTGATCTCGGGGGTTTCGTCGTAGCCACCGAAGGCATTGGGCAGGCCTGCGTTGGGGTAGCAGGCGATGGGGATCGGCGCGATCCTCGCCAGATCCTCGACGTAGGGCCGGATCTCCGTGGCGCCGAGCGAACAGTTGACCCCTACCACCGCGGGCTCGGCGTGTTCTATGGCCGTCCAGAACGCCTCGACCGTCTGCCCGGAAAGGGTCCGGCCGCTGCGGTCCACGATGGTCACGCTGATCCAGCGGGGGAGCTCGGGCGCAACGTCGATCGCCGCGGCGATCGCCGCCTTGGCGTTCAGCGTGTCGAAGATGGTCTCGATCAACAGCAGGTCGGCGCCGCCGTCCCGGAGCCCCCTGATCTGCTCCGCGTACGCCTCATATACGGCGTCGAACGACACCGTCCGGAAGGACGGGTCGTCCACCTTGGGTGACATCGAAAGCGTGATGTTCAGCGGACCGACCGAACCGGCCACCAGCCGGGTGCCGGGAAACTCCGCGGCTGCCGCCTTGGCCAGCCGCGCCCCTTCGATGTTCATGTCGTAGACGGCGTCCTGGAGTCCGTAGTCACTCTGGCCGATGGAGGTGGCGGTGAAGGTGTTCGTCGAGGTGATGTCGGCTCCAGCCTCGAAGTAGGCGCGGTGGATCTCGGTGACGATCTGCGGCTGCGAGAGGTTGAGGAGGTCCGGATCGCCTTTCACGTCCTTGCCGTGCTCCGCGAACCGTTCCCCCCGGAACTCCTCCTCTGTCAGCCCGCGTCCCTGCAGGAGCACGCCCCAGGCACCGTCCAGGACGACGATCCGTTCATCCAGAAGCGCCTTGAGTGCGGGATGTTGGCCCATGGCGTTCACCCTATCGGCGCGTGGCGAGGAACGACCAACGAGGTTGGCGCTCGGGGGCGGGTTGCGGGTAGGCTCCGGGCATGAGCATGAGTCCGACCTTCCCGGAGATGATGCTGCTACGAGAACCCGGCAAGGGATCGAAGCCAGCCCGCCAGCCGGAGCAGCCCGCCAAGCGAACCCGCCGCCAGAACGAGGTTGCGCTCGCGGGGGTCCCGCTCTTCAGCGGCATCTCGCGGCGCCACCTGCGCACGCTGGCCGCCGAGGCGGATGTCCAAGTTTTCAAACCCGGGCAGATCATCGTGGAAGAGGGGATGCCGGGCGAAACGCTCTTCGTCGTCCTGGAGGGCCAGGCCAAGGTGACCCGCAAGAAGCGGAAGGTCGGGCAGGTGGTCCCCGGAGACTTCTTCGGCGAGCTATCGGCCATCGACGGGGGGGAGCGCAGCGCCTCGGTGGTCGCGGAGACGCCGATGAGCCTGCTTCGCCTGTTCAGGCATACGCTGGTCGACATGGTGAAGTCGGAACCGGACTTCTCGACGAAGTTGCTGGACGGGATCGTCGCGCGGCTCCGGCAGATCTCCGGCGCCGGCCTCTAGGGGGACCGGCTCACAACGACGCTTCGATGGTCTGGAGCGTTTCTCCGTCCAGCACGATGTCGCCGGCCTGCGCGTTCGTCCGGACATGCGCGGGGTTCCGGCTCCCGGCGATGGCCGCCGTGACGCCCGGTTGCGCGATGTTCCACGCCAGCGCAAGTTGGGCGAGGCTCACCCCGAGGCGCTCGGCGATCGGCCGCAACGCCCCAACGAGCGCGAGGTGGCGGGGTAGGTGTTCGGGTCCGAAGAGGTTCTGGCCCTCGGTGAGGCGCCAATCGCCGGGGGCGAACGTGGTGTCGGCCCCGATAGCGCCGGTCAGCAGCCCCGCGCCGAGCGGGGAGTAGCTGACCACGCCGACCCCCACCTGCCCGCACCAGGCGATGAGCTCGCGGTCCGCCAGCGCGACCATCGAGAACTCCTGCTGCAACGAGTCAACGTGCCGGACGGCCAGGCACCGCTCGATCTGATCCCGATCGAAGTTGGAGACCCCGATCCAGCGGGCCTTCCCTTCGGTCTGGAGCTCGGCCATGGTGCCCCAGGCCTCTTCTACGGGGATGACCTCGTCAGGCCAATGGAGCTGGTACAGGTCGATGACCTCGATCCCCAGCCGGGACAGGGACGCATCGCAGGCCGCGCGGATCTGCTCTGGACGGAACCCCGACCCCTCAGGAGCGGGGGCCGCTTTCGAGGCGACGATGACCTCTCCGCGACGACCGGCGACGGCCTTGCCGACCAGCCCCTCGGAGACGCCGTTCCCGTAGACCTCCGCGGTGTCGATCCAGTTGATGCCCGCGTCCAGCCCGGCCCGCATGGCCTCGACCACTGCCGACTCGGACGCATTCGGGCCCCACGCGTCGCCGCCGGCTTCCCACGCGCCGTAGCCGATCACCGTCAACTCCGGTCCCTGCGATCCGCATCTGTTGATCTTCATAGCGAGAATGTACCCGCCGGGACCGTTCTTGGCGGCGCGCCGCGGTAGATTGCAGGGGCAGCTCGACCGGCGAAGGAGCGAGGGCCCGCGGCTCACGACATGGCCAAGACCGTCGAAGAGAAGGAACGCGTCGTCATCCGGTTCGCCGGAGACTCGGGCGACGGGATGCAACTCACCGGGGATCGGTTCACCTCGGCAACCGCCGTCCTCGGCAACGACCTGGCCACCTTGCCGGACTTCCCCGCCGAGATCCGAGCGCCGGCCGGCACGGTTCACGGGGTGAGCGCGTTCCAGATCCAGTTCGCGTCTACAGACGTGACGACGCCAGGGGATCACGCGGATGTGCTGGTCGCGATGAACCCCGCCGCTCTGAAGGCAGACCTTGGCACCGTGAGCCCCGGCGGGATCGTCATCCTCAACGAGGACGCGTTCACCCAGCGGAACATCGAGAAGGCCGGCTTCCGAACCGACCCCAGGGCGGACGGGACGCTCGATGGGTACGACGTGTACCCGGTCCCTATGACGTCGATCACCACCCGCGCCACCGAGTCCATCGGCGTCGGTAAGAAGGAGTCCGAGCGGGCCAAGAACATGTTCGCGCTCGGGCTCGTGAGCTGGATGTACGGGCGACCCCCCGAGACCACGCTCAACTGGCTCGAGAAGAAGTTCGGCAGCAAGCAGGAGATCTTCGACACGAACGTTGCCGCGTTCAAGGCCGGCTACAACTTCGGCGAGACTACCGAGTTGTTCGCCCATTCCTTCCATGTGAAGGCGGCGCCCGCGGAACCGGGCGAGTACCGGAACATCGCGGGCGCTACGGCCACCGCGTGGGGCCTGGTGAGCGCCGCGGAGCGCAGCGGTCTCCACCTGTTCTACGCCAGCTACCCCATCACCCCCGCGTCAGAGCTGCTGCACGAACTCTCGCGGCACAAGAACTTCGGTGTACTCACCCTCCAGGCTGAGGACGAGATCGCGGCAGCCAACATGGCGCTCGGCGCCGCGTTCGCCGGCCACTTGGCGGTGACCGGAACGTCGGGGCCGGGTATGGACCTGAAGGCTGAAACGCTGGGGCTGGCGGTCATCATGGAGCTCCCGCTGATCATCGTCGACGTCCAGCGCGCCGGTCCCTCCACGGGGCTTCCTACCAAGACCGAGCAGTCGGACCTGCTGCTGGCCATGTTCGGGCGCCACGGTGACTCTCCGATGCCCATCCTGGCCGCCGCGTCGCCTTCGGACTGCTTCGCCATGGCGATGGAGGCTGCGCGGATCGCCGTCCGCTACCGAACCCCGGTGATCCTGCTGACCGACTCGTTCCTCCAGAACTCCTCGGAGCCCTGGCGCATCCCGTCCCTCGGCGACCTCCCCCTCATCGACCCCGACTTCGCACAGGCCGAGGGCGATCTCTTCCTTCCCTACGCGCGCGATGAACGCCTGGCCCGCCCGTGGGCGGTCCCCGGAACCCCCGGCCTGGTCCATCGCATCGGCGGGTTGGAGCGTGAGGACCTCACGGGGAACATCAGTTACGACCCGGCGAACCACCAACGCATGACCGATCTTCGAGCGGCCAAGGTCGCGGGGATCGCCCGCGACATCCCCCAGCTCGAGGTCGACGATCCAAGTGGCGAGGCGGACCTGCTGGTCCTTGGGTGGGGTTCGTCCCTCGGGAGCATCAAGGCGGGCGCGCAACGGGTCAGGGCGCAGGGGAGGTCGGTGGCGACGAGTCACCTGCGTTACCTCAACCCGTTCCCCTCAAACATCGGGGACGTCCTGGCCCGGTACCGCACGGTGCTGATCCCCGAGATGAACACGGGGCAGCTCTCCCTGCTGATCCGGGCGAAGTTCCTGGTGGACGCCCACGCCTACACGAAGGTTGAAGGGCTGCCGCTCTTCGCCGAGGAACTCGAAGGAGAGATCATGAGGTTGCTCGATGGTTGAGACCTTGGCGAAGAAGGACTTCACGTCCGACCAGGAGGTGCGCTGGTGTCCCGGCTGCGGAGACTACGCCATCCTCTCCGCCGTTCAGGGTTTCCTCCCCGAACTCGGGATCGAGCCGCACAAGACGGTGTTCGTGTCGGGGATCGGCTGCAGCGGGCGATTCACGTACTACATGGATACGTACGGGGTCCATGGGATCCATGGGCGGGCGCCCGCGATCGCCACAGGGATCGCGACGGCCGACCCCGAGCTCAGCGTATGGGTAGTCACCGGTGACGGGGACGCGCTCTCGATCGGCGGCAACCATCTGATCCACGCGCTCCGCCGGAACGTGAACCTCAAGATCCTCCTCTTCAACAACCAGATCTACGGACTGACGAAGGGTCAGTACTCGCCCACGAGCGAGGAAGGCAAGGTCACGAAGTCCAGCCCGTTCGGATCGGTCGACCACCCGTTCAATCCCATCGCACTAGCTCTGGGTGCCGAAGCCACGTTCGTTGCGCGAACGCTCGACAACGACCGGCCGCATCTGACCGAAGTCCTCCGCCAGGCCGCGGCGCACAAGGGAACAGCGTTCGTCGAGATCTATCAGAACTGCAATGTGTTCAACGATGGGGCCTTCGATCTGCTGCGCGAGAAGCCGCAGGGGGCGCACAACCAGATCCGCCTTGTCCACGGTGAGCCGATCGTCTTCGACGAGGGCAACCGGTGCGTGGCCGCCGGAGAGAACGGGCGGCTGGTCGTCGCCACGGTCGCCGACACGCCGGCAGATCGGATCATCACGCACGACGTCAACGGACGCCCATCGTTGGCGTTCGCGCTGGCGCACCTCTCGCATAGACCCACGGAGCCCACGGCGATCGGGGTGTTCCGCGAGTTCGAGCGGCCGGTGTACGGCGAGGCGATGCACGAGCAGCTGTCGCACGCGATCGAACGATCGGGCAAGGGCGATCTGGAGAAGCTGCTTCACTCGGGCGACACCTGGACGGTCTGAGCGTCGGAGCTAGTGGTCGCCAGGTGGCCGGAATCTCGCCAAGGCGTCCACACTGACCTGCTCCACCTCTCGGAGTTCTTGAACCAGGGACGGCAAGGTCTCGATGAACGCGTCGACCTCCTGGTCCGTGGTAGCCGAGCCGAGGCTCACCCGGAATCCCGAGATCCCTGGATACCCCACCTGTTCCAGGACAGGGGAGGCATCCCCCGGCTGGCCGCTGCACATGGAGCCGGCCGCGAGCCGGAAACCGCGCGAATCCAGGGCCATCATCAAGGTTGCGGCATCCAGACCGTCGATGCTGAAGCAGACCAGGTGCGGTGTCCGGTGGGTCGGATGACCGTGCACGCAAGCACCGGGCATGGACTCGATCTGTGAGCGGATGCGGGCGGTTCGGGCCCAGTTCAGCGCCGCCAGATCGGCCATCGAGGCCAGGGACGAGCTGAGCGCCGCCGCCATCCCCGCGATGCCAGGGGTGTTCTCCATCCCGGAGCGGCGCTTGCGTTCGCGGTCGTCCCCGCACGGATAGGCGGTCACGCCGACCCCCCGCCGCACATACAGCGCGCCGACGCCCGGGGGACCGCCGAACTTGTGGCCCGAGAGCGACAGGAGGTCTACGCCGAGCGCATCGACCGAAACAGGAAGGTGACCGACGGTCTGGCAGGCGTCGGTGTGGAACCGCACGCCGGCCTCGCAGGCGAGCCGCGCAGCCTCGCCCAGCTGCTGCAGCGTTCCCAGCTCGTGGTTCGCATGCTGCACACTGGCGACCAGCGTGCCCGGCTTGCGGATCTCTGTAGCGTACCGGTCCAGATCCATCCGGCCGAACCGGTCGGCTGGTACGCACGTCACCTGGAAGCCGTCGCTCTCGAGCACGTTGCACACGCCGCCCACAGCGGGGTGCTCGACGGCGCTCACCACGATGCGATCTCCCAGCTCTCGCTGGGCGCGGACCGCGCCCCAGATCCCGAGCGCGACCGACTCCGTGCCACCCGAGGTGAAGACGATCTCATCGGCCTGCGCGCCGATGCCGAGGGCGATCGTGTCCCTGGCGTCGTCCAGGAGGCGACGGGCGGCCCGTCCGTCGGCGTGGATGTTCAGCGGGTCGCCGAACGCGTCGAGCGCGGCCAGAACTGCCTCTCGCGCCGCGGGAAGCAGGGGAGTGGCGGACGCGGAATCCAGGTAGATGTCTGCCATCAACGAAGGATGGGTCAGGGCGTCGCCGGTTCCGTGCCCCGGAGGAACACACCCCAATAGAGGACGGCCGCGATGATCGCCCCGGAAACAGGCCCCGCGATCCAGACGTACCAGTTGTCCAACTTCCCGGTTGCCAGCGCCGGTCCCAGCCATCGTGCGGGGTTCATCGCGGCGCCGGTGAACGGCCCGAAAGCCAGGATGTCGAACGCGATCGTGAGACCGATGGTGAGGCCTGCGGTCTTGTTCCAGGGACCTCTATCGTCGATCGCCGTGCCGAAGACGGCCAGCACCAGGAAGAACGTGGCGACGGCCTCGATGAGGACGGCTTTGCCGACCGCGAGCCCGCTCATGACCGCGGCCCCGCCACCGCCGGCTGCCTTGAACATCTCCGTGGGGACCAGGAACTTCAACAGGAACGCACCGGCGATGCCGCCCACGAGCTGCGCCAGGATGAAGACGACGGTCTTCGTCGACGGCAGCTTCCCGGTGACCCAGAGCGCGACGGAGATGGCTGGGTTGAACAACCCGCCCGAGATGTGGCCGAAGATCGAGATCATGATGAACAGCACCAACCCGTGAGCCAGTGCGATGGCTACGAGGCCGTTTCCGCCCCCCTGCGTCGCCGCAACGATCGAACCTGCGCCGATGAAGATGAGCGCGAACGTGCCAAGGAATTCAGCGACGGCGCCTCTACCGGTGTCTCCCACGGTTACCTCCTCGATGAAGAGCCTTGTTGTTGAGTTGTCCGCGAGCGTAGTGCAGGGGCTCGCTCGGGGCAAAGACCGCAGCGTGTGCGTAGTAGCATTCCCGGCGTGGATGTCCTGCTTATCTCGCCTGACCCGAAGTCACGGGAGCTCATGGCCCTGGCGGTTCGTTCGATCGAGCGTCGACTGGGGAGCGGGATCACGTTCCGGGCCGCGAAGAACGGTGAGCTCGGGGCCACGGCGGCGTTTCGGGACCGGCCGGACATGGTGGTTGCGGACCAGATCGCATCGCGCGAGGGTGCCTTCTCCCTGGCGAAGACCCTTAGGGATGCTGAAGACCCCTACACGGGCGTCATCTTCGTCTTGCTGGAGCGCCGGCAGGACGCGTGGCTCGCGAAGTGGTCGGGAGCCGATGCCTGGTTCGTCAAGCCGGTCGATCCGTTCGAGTTAGCCGATCTGTCGTTGCAGCTGGTTCCGCAGAAGGAGAGCGCGTGAAGATCAAGGGAACGTGCAAGCGTGACGGCCGGGAGTTCATGGTCGACCAGGTCATCGAGTCGGGGGGCGCCTGCCCCTGGGACGGTGAGCCGTTCGAGAGCGACTACGCCGTGGTACTCGTGGATTCGCTTCGTGATGCGCAGGAGCACGCGAGCCTCCTGGTGCAGTCCCTGGAGAAGATCGCCGCGTTGCGACCCGATCTCTCGCTCCAGTCTGCGTCGCTGGTTGGGCCGATCCGCGCCCAGTTGGACCGCCTCGAGCAGAATCTCGTGGTCCAGGGATAGGGGAACTCGCAAGGTGACGGTGGTGCCCGGAACCTACGCCGTAGAACTGCGAGACACGCCGTTGGGTTGGCGGGTGATCATCACCGATCCCCACGGCGGGGTCGCCGCCGAGCGGGCGTGCCGGGACGGCGCGGAGGCGCGGACCTATGCGTCCACCGTCCGCCAGCATCTGTATTGGCTGACTCCGGAGAAGTTCCGCGAGTACTACCGGATCGACGAGGACTGACGTGGGGTTCAACTACCAGCAGCCCGGGAAGATCAAGAAGGCGGATTGGATCATGTTCATCTCCGCACTCGTGGTTATCGCGGGGCTGGTGGTCTGGGCGACCCGGTGATGGCATCGGACGCGGCCGAGCCGGACCTCGCCTACCTGATCACCAGCGGGCGCATGTCCGGGAACGCGCATCGGATCGAGATCTGGTTCGCGACGAACGAACAGACCGCCTACTTCCTTGCCGGTGACGGCGATCGGTCCGACTGGGTCCGCAACATCATGGTGTCTGCCGACGTCGTGTTGCAGATCGGAGACAGGAAGCGCCCGTCGCGGGCGCGAGTCCTTTCCGCGGGGAGCGAAGAAGACGCGACGGCCCGCAAGCTGCTCGTCGAGAAGTACACCCTCAGAGGAGAAGCCAACTTGTCGGACTGGGGGAGCAGGGCCCTGGCGGTCGCGGCCGACTGGCCGGACTAGACCCGTTCGAGCAGCACCGCGAGTCCCTGGCCCCCGCTGATGCACAGCGTCGCCAGACCCAGGGACACGCCGCGTTCGCGCATCTCGTACGCGAGCGAAAGGATGATCTTCGCCCCGCTCATCCCGATGGGATGACCGATGCTGATCCCGCCTCCCCGCACGTTCAGTCGCTCACGATCGAACTTCAGCTCCCGCTCGCAGGCGATGACCTGCGCGGCGAACGCCTCGTTGATCTCGATGAGCTCGATGTCTGACATGGTGAGTCCAGCCTTCTCGAGAACCTTGTGCGTGGCCGGGACGGGCCCGATGCCCATGATCTCGGGCGGAACTCCCGCCCAGCTCATGCCGATGACCCGGGCCAGGGCCTCGCGTCCTTCAGCGTTGGCGCGTGAACCCGCCATCAGGACCATCGCCGCGGCCCCATCCGTGAGGCCGGAGGAGTTGCCGGCGGTCACGCTCCCGCCGTCGCGGAAGACGGGTTTGAGTTCCGCAAGTGTCCCGGCGGTGGTGTCCGGGCGGATGTGCTCGTCCTCGGTGACGGTGACGGACCCCTTTCGCCCGGGAGCTTCCACGGGGAACATCTCCTGGGCCCGCCGATCTGCGGATCCGACCGCGAGCTGCTGCGAGCGCAGGGCGAACTCGTCCTGCTCTTCGCGGCTGATGCTGTACATGTCAGCGAGGTTCTCCGCCGTCTCTCCCATGATCAGGCCACAGAGGGGATCGAGCAGACCATCCGTGTACATGCCGTCGAGGACCTCGGTGTGTCCCAGCCGCTGGCCGGTGCGCATCTGCGGAAGCAGGAACGGTACGCACGTCATGTTCTCCATGCCGCCCGCCAGCACGACCTCGGCGTCGCCGAGCTTGATCTGCTGGGCTGCCAACTGGACAGCCTTCATGCCCGAACCGCAGGCGATGTTCACGTTGTAGGCGCTGACTTCCTTCGGAACACCGGCACGGATGCTGACCTGACGGCCGGTGTTGGGGCCGTTCCCGGCCTGGCGCGCGTGGCCCATGATGGTTTGGTCGATCTGGTCGGGCACCACGTTGGCTCGACGCATGGCCTCGACGGCGGCGCGCGTTCCGAGTTCGACCGCGGGGAGCCCTGCGTAGGACCCCAGGAACTTCCCAACGGGGGTCCGGGCGCCCTCGACGATGACCACGTCCTCCATCGGGCCAGTGTAGCTGTGGGGCCGTCATGGACCGGGCGCGCGCTTACGTCCCGGGGCGTTTCAACGCATGCGTCGTGGGGCGGGAGACCGGTGGGAGTTGTGCTTCCCGCACCAGCCCGAGCAGTGCGGAGATCTGGCGGCCACCGTCAACGGGCTCGGACAACGGGTGGTCGCAGTGCTCGATCCGGGTCCTGGATCCGTTGCCGGCGAGCCATGTCCTAACCGCGGCGAGTTCGTCGGCGCGTTCGCGGGGGCAGGGGAGCGTGATCGCATACGACGGCGGGCCCGGATCCTGTCCACACGCGAGGCTTCCGGACCGGAACCGGAGCCTCCGCCCGTCGGCGGTCAGCAGATCCAGGTCACCCGCCCCGACGAGCCAGGCGTCCATCCGGCTCTTGCGCAGCGCGTCCGCCAGGGTCCGCAGCCGGTCGCGAACCAACCCCGCCTCCTCGAACCGCTCCTGTTCGGCGAGGTGCCGCATCCGATCCTCGAGCGCTCCGAGGAGCTCGCCGGGCGCAGTCAGGGAGGAGACGAGCTTCCCGACGAGCTCTCCGTAGCGCTCAGGGTCTGTGAGCCCGATGCAGGGCGCGAGGCACCGACCGAGATCGGCCAGCGCGCAGGCCGCGAACCTGGTCTTGGCCCCCATCGCCGTCTTGCATCGACGAACCGGGAAGACCTCTTCCAGCGCCTCCTTCACGAGCGCGGCCCGGCGGCCGCTCGAAAAGGGTCCGAGGTAGGGGCCGTCATCGGCGCCGACCCGGCGGACGGTCTTCAGCCGGGGGAACGCCTCGGCGGTGTCGAGCTTCAGGTAGGCGTACCGCCGGAACGACTTCCCCCGACGGTTGTACTTCGGTTCGTGCCGCCCGATGAGCCGCGCTTCCAGGACCAGGGCTTCAAGTTCGCCTCCGTCGGTCTGGATCGCGTCCACGCTGGCGACCTCGGCAAGCAGGTCCTCGATCTTCTTGCGCGCGTCACCGTAGAAGTAGCTCTTCACCCGTCCGCGCAGGTCGGTGGCCTTCCCGACGTAGAGGACCTGCCCGCCGCTGCCCTTGAACAGGTACACCCCCGGCGCCTGAGGAAGGTGGTCGGCCATCCGGATCTTCGCGTAGTGCGGACGGCCACGCGCGCGGGAGGCCTCCCGCAGATCGCCGAGGGTCGCGATGCCGAGGCGCCCGCCCAGGTCCAGCAACCCGTGCAGTACCTCGGCGCAGGCTTCGGCGTCTGCGAGCGCACGATGGGTGGGCTGGACCCGGGTCCGAAAATAGCCCGCCAGGGTGTGCAGCTTCACATTCGGGACGTCGGGCCACACGATGCGCCGCGCGAGCTTCGCCGTGCAGACCGGCGGCCCGGGGATGGGGTCGTAGTCGAGCCGGGCAAGGTTCGCGTTCATGAATCGGAAGTCGAAGCTGGCGTTGTGCGCCACGAAGACCGCCCCTTTCGAGAACTCCAGGAACGAGGGCAGCACCTGTTCGATAGGAGGTTCCCGCGCCACGAGGTGGTCGCTGATCCCGGTGAGCTGGGTGATGAACGGGGAGATGGCCACGCCGGGGTTCACCAACGCCTGGAAGGTGGCGAGCCGTTCGCCTGCCCGGTAGGTGACCGCGCCGACCTCGGTGATACGGGAATCAACCGGCGAACCGCCCGTGGTCTCCAGGTCGACCACGCAGAAGGTGACCTGGTCCAGCGGGATGCCCTGTTCCAGCGTGATCTGCGTCGGAACGTCAAACAGCGACATCGAGCCGTAGGACCCGTGGGCGAGGGAAGCCATGCCCCATGGTGGAACGAGGGTCTGACATGGCAAGGAGCGAGGAGACGTCCGGTGGGCTAGGCGACCCGGCGGGCGACGCGCCGCCGCCGTTGCTCGGTCAGGCCGCCCCAGACCCCGTAGCGCTCGCCGTTCTTCAGCGCCCAGGCCAGACATTCCTCGCGGATCTGGCACACGCCGCAGAACATGAGCGCCGGCCCGGCCTCCTCTTCAGAGATCGGGAAGAAGACGTCCGGATCGACGCCGAAACAGGCGGCACGGTCCTGCCAGAAGTCGGGTGGCGTGGGATCGGGGGGCAGGGCGTTCAGGTCGACATCCGGAAACCGCTCGATTCTCACCAGTCACTCCCCCCGCGCACTCCGGTCACCGCGACCGGAACCGATTCATAACAGAGGGACCGCTCCGAGCGGAAGGGGGCGAAGGCATGCATTCTCGAAACTCCCAGGCGGCTGACAAGAAATGACACGAACGGGCTAGTACAGGTGCGGGATACGTCAGTCACGCCGTGCCATTGACGTCGCCGAGCGCGGCGTGGTCGGCGGTGGTAAGCGTTGCGCTGCGGGCCGTCCAGGGAACCCGCACGATGAGGAGGGTGCCGCCACCGCGACCGGTAGCCGCACTGGTGACCACGCCCCGCGTTCCCTCGCCGTCTTCGACCGGCGAGCCGGAGGCTACCGTGCCGCCTGAGCGCAGATGTCGAAGGACGGTCCCGGGATGGCCCAGGTTCTTGATCTTCGCCACGGATTCCTGGCCCAGGAAGCACCCCTTCTGCCAGTCCACGGCGCCTTCGAGTCCGGCCTCTGCGGGGAGAGCCCCTGCGGGGTAATCCACGCCCATCCTGGCGATCCCCAGCCGGATCCGCCGCGTTTCCAGCGCCGCCTCACCCACCTCGGTGAGCTGCTTCTTCATCATCATGTCCTCGACGCGCCGGGCCGGCCTCCCGTTCGGCGTGATCACGTCCAGACCGGGGCCCAGCACGGAGGGTTCGAGGCCCGCCAGACCCACACGGCCGGCGGCATCATCCAGCACGGCGAACAGGAAGTGGGAGGTCGTCGCGTCCTCGAGGAAGACATCCGAGGACAGGATGTAGGGCCCCAGGAGGAGCCCGACGTGATCCGGCTGATCCGGTGCCTGCAACAGGAGCAAGGACGTCTCGTCCCGAGCAACCGTGAAGTCCGCGCGGATCCGCCCGGTGGGGGACAGCAGGAGGGTTCGCCGCGAGTGGCCGGGCCGAAGGGTGAGGATGTCGGCCGTGACCAGGTCGTGCAGCCACTGGGCGGCGTCGGCGCCTTGGACGCGCACCTTCCGCCACGACGAAAGATCGGCGAACGCCCGCTGTTCGTCGATCGCGGAAAGGTGGTCCTGCGACATCGGCTCCATGGGTCCTCCGACCGTATCATCGGCACGATGGACGTTCCGAGCACACTCCTGGTCACGAATGATTTCCCGCCGCGAGTGGGCGGGATCCAGCGGATGCTGGGGTCCCTGGTCGACGAACTTCCCCCGGACCGCGTGTCCGTGCTGGCACCCAGTTGGGACGGGGCGGTCGGATCCGACGCCGCGCAGCCGTATCGCATCTTCAGGGAGCCGCAACGGTTCATCTGGCCGTCCCCGTCGTTCCTGGCCCGCATCCTGGAGGTCGCGAAGGAGACGAAGGCCGAGGTCCTGGTGTTCGGCGCGGCGAGTCCTCTTGGGATCCTGGGGCCGCAGGTCGCGGCGGCGGGGATCCCCTACCTGGTGATCGCGCATGGCTTCGAGTACTGGCTCTCGACGCTCCCGGGCTCCCGCGCGCTGATGCGCAGGGCCACGGCGCGAGCCTCCCGGGTGACCGCGTGCTCGGAGTTCGTGGGCCGAACGGTACGGACGGCCGTGCCGCGACACGTGCCAGTGTCGATCCTGCACCCCGGCGCTGACGTCAGCCGGTTCCATCCCGATCTCCCGACGCAGGATCTGCGGATCCGGCACGGGATCGGCGATCGGCCCCTGGTGGTGTGCGTGAGCCGCCTGGTGATGCGCAAGGGGCAGGACGTGTTGATCAGAGCGATGGCCGACCTGCAACGGCGGATCCCGGGCGCCGCGCTGCTGATCGTCGGGGCCGGCCCGCACGAGAACGCGCTCCGCGGTCTGGCGGCGGCGGCTCCCGCGGACTCGGTGTTCTTCGCGGGAGAGGTCGCGGAGGAGGAACTGCCGCGCTACTACGCCATGGGAGACGTGTTCGCGATGCCGTGCAGGACCCGGCTGGCCGGTCTAGAGGTCGAGGGGTGGGGCGCGGTGTTCGTCGAGGCGGCAGCGTGCGGCAAACCCGTGGTGGTGGGCGACTCAGGCGGCGCGCGCGAGTCGCTCGTCGACGGCGAGACGGGATTCCTGGTTGACGGAACCGATATCGGCGCGGTGGTGCGAGCGCTCGGTGATCTGCTCGCGGATCCCGGCTTGGCCGCGCAGATGGGCCGCGCCGGCCGCGCCCGTGTGGAACGCGAGCTTTCCTGGCCGCGTTTGGCCGCCCGACTCACGGGTTGGCTCCAAGCCGCCGCCGGCTGACGCGCAGGTCGTTCTCCACGCGATTACCGCGGGGTACCCTGACCGGATGGAAGGTTCCCCGCCGTGGATCGATGGGTTGAGTGACGACGCTCGATGCCCGTCGTGCGGTGCGCTCGTCACCGCCGACGCCGAGTGGTGCGGGCAGTGCTTCGCCTCGCTCCGGCCTGATCCGGTGCCCCGTGAGGAACCCGCCGCCAAGATCGGGATCAACGTGAGCGAGGAGCCCAAACCCCGTCTTTCCTGGACGTGCCCCGCGTGCGAGCAGGAGAACGACATCGAGCTCAACCGGTGCGAGCGCTGCGGGACCTCGTTCGCCGCCCTCATGAAGGCCGATGAGGTACCGGTGAGGGTCGAACCGATGGAAGCGCTGAAATGGTCGCTCATCTACCCTGGGATCGGCCACCGAAAGGCCGGGCGCGGCGCCGAAGGGGTGGCGCGCGGCATGGCGTTCTCGCTTTCCCTCATCCTCCTTGTGGTTGTTGCGCTGTCCACGCACGGTTCGGCCGGCGAGGTCGCCATGGCGTCGCTCTACCTGGTGACCACCATCACGCTGTATCTTGGGTCGGCGGTTGAGGCGTACCGCATCGCCGCGGGCGCGGCGCCGTTCGTGTCCTCTCGAACGCTCATGTGGGTGACGGTCGGGTTCCTCCTGGTTTCGATCGCATTGCTCGCCATCACCGCCACCGTGTCCGCCAGACGCTAGGATTCGCGGAGTGGAACACGCCGAGGGTTCGATCGTGATCGATGCACCGCTCGAAGACGTCATCGAGGTCATCGAGAACTACGAGGCGTACCCGGAGTGGGCCGACGTCCAGAAGGTGGAGGTTCGACAGCGGGGTGAGGGGGACCGCGCCACGGAGGTGGCGTTCGAGGTGGATGTCCCCGTGATGGGCAAGGCCTCGTACACGCTCTCCTACATCTACGCGGCGGGCGACACGGGGCTGTCCTGGACCACGAAGGAAGCGCGCGGGACCATCCGCGACATCCGCGGCGAGTATCTCCTCACGGACCTTCCCGACGGCGGTACGAAGGTCGTCTACCGCTTGGCGGTCGAGCTGGGGGTCCTGGTCCCGGGATTCCTGCGAACCGAAGGCGCGAAGCGCGTTATCGAGAACGCCCTGGAACGGCTGAAGCGCCGCGTGGAGATGGGCTAGAGCCGCGTAAGCTTCCCGCATGCGGGTGCTGCTGTTCACGGGGAAAGGCGGCGTGGGAAAGACCACGATCGCCGCGGCCACGGCGGTTCGCTCCGCCCGCGCAGGCAAACGCACCCTGGTCATGAGCACGGACCCCGCCCACTCGCTCGGGGACTCCTTCGAGATCGAGATCGGATCCGAACCGGCACTGATCGAGCCGAACCTCTGGGCGGAACAGATCGACGCCCAGGACCGATTAGAGGGCAACTGGCGCGAGATCCAGGACTATTTCATCCAGCTCATGAACTGGGCCGGGACGGAGACGATCCAGGCGGAGGAACTCACGGTGATCCCGGGCCTGGACGAGATCTTCGCGCTCATCGACGTGAAGACCCACGTGGAGTCCGGGGCCTACGACATGCTGGTCGTGGACTGTGCTCCGACCGCCGAGACGCTCCGCCTCCTCAGCCTTCCCGAGGTCATGAACTGGTACATCGAGCGGATCTTCCCGGTGGAACGGCGGGTCGTGAAGGCCGTTCGTCCGATCGTGTCGAAGATGACCACGCTCCCGATCGCTGGGGACCAGGTGTTCGGCGCCATCGAGCGGCTCCACCGCAACCTGGAGGCGGTGAAGCAGATCCTGACGGACGAGAAGGTCTCGAGCGTCCGGCTGGTGGTGAACCCGGAGAAGATGGTCATCTCCGAGGCCCGCCGCACCTACACCTACCTGGGGCTGTTCGGCTATCGGGTGGACGCGGTGATCGTGAACCGGGTGCTCCCCCCCGACGTCACCGACCCCTACTTCGGCAAGTGGAAGGACATCCAGTCCGAGCATCTGGCCACGATCCACGAGTCCTTCGAACCGGTGCCTATCCTGGAGGCCCGGCTCTTCGACCGGGAGATGGTCGGCGTGACCCTGCTGGACGAGATGGGTGACGAAGTCTATGGGGATCTGGACGCGACCTCGGTCCTGTACCGGGACGATCCGATCCGCGTTCGGAAGAAGGGGACGGGCTACATCTTGTCGATGCGGCTGCCGTTCGTGAGCCGTGATGACATGGACATCCATCGGCGCGGCGAGGAACTCTTCGTCCGGGTCGGGTCCTACAAGCGGAACCTGGTGCTGCCACAAACACTGAAACGGATGACCGTGCGCGGGGCCGCGTTCGAAGGCGATCATCTCGAGATCGCTTTCGGCCGCGAGCCGCGCCCCGGCGAGACGGATGATCCTGCGCCCCAGAGGAAGAAACGGAAGGAGCGGAGACGCGATGGCTGAATCGGCGAAGAAGAAGGCCGGATCCGCGAATGTCGCGGCGGTGCCCGACACGACCGGGGCGAACCCGGCCCTGGGCGATGCTCCGGAGGAGCGACACAGGTCGGCGGCTTGCCCGGTGGCCCTCTGCCCGGTCTGCGCGGCCGTGCAGCTGCTTCAGCCGCTCAGCCCTGCGGTGGCCCAGCACCTCCTGAACGCCGGGCGCGAGTTCCTGCTGGCGGCTAAGGCGGCGTTGGCGGTTCTCGGCGCCGACACGAAAGACGAGGGCGACGGACCTCTCGAGAAGATCGACATCGGGTGAGCGAGGGTCTCCAGACGATCGGGATCGATGTCGGCGGGACGAAGACAGCGGCCGTCCGTATCTCGGCTTCCGGAGCCGTGCTGGCGCGCGAGACGCTGCCCACCCCGGCCGATGACATGCAGGCGACCCTGGAGACCACGGTTCGCGCCGCCCGGGCTGTGCTCACCCCCGGCGTTCGCGCGATCGGGATCGGCGCGGCGGGACTGGTCGAGGCGGGAACCGGACGGCTGACGTTCGCACCGAACCTGGCATGGCGGAACGTCTCCCTCGTTGAACACATGTGGGAGGCCGTCGGGCTCCCGACCATCGCGGACAACGACAACAACGTGGCTGCCTGGGCCGAGTTCCGACTGGGTGCCGGCCGAGGCCGTTCGCATCTGCTGTTCGTGGGGGTCGGGACGGGCATCGGGGGCGGCATCGTGGCGGACGGGAAGCTGTTCCGCGGCGCGCACGGGTTCGCGGCGGAGATCGGGCACATCGTGGTAGAGCCCGGCGGTCCGCTCTGCGGATGCGGGAACCACGGGTGCTGGGAGCAGGTGGCCAGCGGGCACGCGGTCACGCGGGCCGGGCGCGAGGCCGCGCGGCAGCACCCTCAGTCCATGATCGCCCGGCGGTGTGAGGGCGATCCCGCGCGCGTGACGGGGCCGCTCGTGACCGAGTGTGCGCGCGCGGGCGACCCCGTTGCGCGGGGGATCCTGGCGCAGGTGGGCAGGCGACTCGGGGAGGGGATCGCCGGCCTGGTCAACGTGCTCGATCCCGAGGTGGTGGCGGTCGGCGGCGGCGTGGCGGCGGCGGGGGAGTTCCTTCTGGAGCCGGCCCGGGCCGCGTTCGTCGGAGCGGTGGAGGCCGCGGCGCACCGCCCTGCTGTGCCGATCGTGGCGGCAACCCTTGGAACCGAAACCGGCGCCATCGGTGCCGCGATGCTGGCTCTGGACGAACTCACGTGAGCAGCGCCGAACTCAAGAAGGCGAAGCGATCGGTGCGGCGCCGCGTGCTGGACCTGCGCGACGCAACATCACCGGAGGAACGGGCGGCGAAGGCCGCCGCGATCGCTGCGCGGTGCCTGGAGCTGCCCGAGGTCGCCTCCGCACGGGTCGTCATGGCGTTCTGGTCATTCGGTTCGGAGGTGCCGACCTTGCCGATCATCGAAACGCTGATGGCCGCGGGCAAGGAGGTGGCGCTGCCCCGCATCGCGGACGGTGATCTCCAGGTGCGCAGCTGGGCGTCCGGCGACCCGATGACCGAAGCCCCGTTCGGAGCCCTTGAACCTGCCGGCGGAGGGCTCGTGCCGCCGGGGGAGGTGGACATCGTGCTCACCCCGGCGGTGGCCTTCGATCGAGGAGGGCGACGGATCGGCTACGGCGGCGGCTTCTACGACCGCTTCTTCCCGAAGACGAACGCCGTGCGTGTGGGGGTAGCCATGTCGCTACAGGTCTTGGACGAAGCCCTACCCGCCGGGCATTTCGACCTGCCTGTGCAGTTCGTCGTCACCGAGGATGAGGTCATCCGGACCGGCGCCGCGCCGGCGGGATAACGTAGGTCATGCCGTTGCCCGACATGCCCGCGCGCGCCCGTATCCCGTGGCGCGAGGCCGAGTTCGCCTCGCTGGACTTCGAGACCACCGGGCTGGACTTCTCGAGGGACGCCGTCATCTCCTTCGGGGTCGTTCCGGTGCTCGCCGGCAGGGTCATCGTGGGTGAGTCCGTGCACCAGTTCGTGCGGCCCCAGATCCCTCCGTCGCCGCGGTCCCAGACCATCCATGAGCTCAGGCCGCAGGACCTGGCCGATTCGCCGGACATGGCCGACGTACGGGATGTGCTTCACGCCGCCCTGAACGGACGGTACCTCCTTGTCTGGTACGCCGAGGTCGAGATGCATTTCCTGCGGGCGATCTTCGGCGGTGCGCAACGTGCCTGGCGACGGCGAACCATCGACGTTCGAACCATGGCGATCGTCGTGGACGGGCTCCCGGCAGCGTCGCGCTCCCAGCTCGGGTACGGCCTCACCAGCACCGCGGAGCGGTTCCACATCCCGGTGGCGAACGCGCACGAAGCGATGGATGACGCGCTGGTGACGGCGCAGCTCTTCATCACCCTGGCCGCCAAGGTGCCGGACCATGAGGCGCCCACCGTCCGCGACCTGCTCAAGATCGCGCGCCCGTAACGGGTCCCGACTTGAACAACGGTTCAATGAAGCGGTATAACCCGGGTCCCAGCCCATCCGTTGGCCCATCGTTGGAGGACGACCGTGACCGATCCCATCAAGAGCGCGTTCCACGACATCCAGGCCGCCAGCGGCGCCGGGTTCGTCGAGGAGGGCGGGTGGCTCTGGACCACCGGCTGGGGTGACTTCGACAGGGAATATGGGGCCGTCCGTGAAGGCGTGGGGATGTGGGACCTGTCCCCCTTGAACAAATGGGACTTCGCGGGGCCCGAGGCCGCCGAGGCGGTGCAGCGCACCCACACCAACGACATCCTGAGCATGAAGACGGGCCAGGTCCGCTACGGCGGGTTCCTTGACGAAGACGGGATGCTGATCGACGACGGCACGGTCTTCAAGTTCGCCGACGATCATCTCTGGGTCATGACGAACATGATGGAGCGCCAGGAGTACTTCGCCGACGCCACGAAGGGGCTGGACGTCGAGGTGCGCTATATCGGGCCCGAAACGCCGAGCATGCAGATCCAGGGCCCGAGGTCGCGTGATCTGGTGAAGACCCTGACCGGGGCGAACATCGACGAGATGCGGTACTTCACGTTCATCCCGGAGCAGATCATGTTCGCGGGGGCGCCGGTGATCATCAGCCGAACCGGCTTCAGCGGCGAGCTGGGCTACGAGATCTTCCTTGCCCCCGAGCACGCCGGTCAGGTCTGGGAGGCCGTGCGGACCGCCGGCGCCGTTCCCTACGGCATCGACGTCATCGAATCGATCCGCATCGAGGTCGGCATGATCGTTACCGGCTACGACTACCAGGAGCACGAGGCCTCGCCCTACGACATGGGCCTTGACCGGATGGTCGCGCTGGACGCGGAGGGCGAGTTCATGGGCAAGGACAAGCTCCGCGAGATCGCGCAAGACCCGCCCAACCGGTTCAAGACGGTTCGGCTGGAAGGCGACGCCCTCCCCGAGTACGGCGCCGCCATCACCATCGGGGGTGAGGAGGTCGGGACGCTCACCTCGCCCGCCCGCAGCCCCAAGCTGGAGGCGAACATCGGGCTCGCGATGATCCGGACCGATCTCTCCGCCGACGGCACGAAGGTGGACGTCGCAGTTGGCGATGCCACCGTGAACGCCACCGTCGAGCCGCTGGCCATCTACGACCCACAGAAGACACGTCCGCGCAGCTGAGCGCGGACCCGACGAAGGAAGGAACCGCGATGACCGAAGAGCGCCATCTCTCACCCCTGAACGACTGGCACGAGGCCCACGGGGCCGACATCGCCTTTGAGGACGGTTACCCGTGGAACAATCACGAGGGCACCGACCCGATGGTCGAATACGAAGCCATCCGCACCGCGACCGGCATCTGGGACCTGCATTCCACGTCGAAGTACGACGTCTCCGGTCCCGACGCCGGCCGGATGATCCAGCGCCGCTTCTCGAACGCGCTGGAGGGCATGACGGACGGCTCGGTTCGATACGGCGCATGGATGAACGCCGACGGAACGATGATCGACGAGGGCAACGTCTACCGCCTGGCCCCCGATCACTTCTGGCTCACGATCAACTCTCCCGGCATCGAGGACTGGTTCCGCGAGACGGCGGACGGACTGGACGCGCAGATCAAGCACACGACCACGGACTACTCGCTGATCGCGGCGCAGGGACCGACCTCGGAGGCCACCCTGCAGAGCATCACCGAGCGCGATCTCTCCGGCCTCGGATACTTCCGGTTCTGGCCGGAGCCTACGAAGGTGGCCGGCGTGCGGGCCTGGGTATTGCGTACAGGGTTCAGCGGCGAGAAGGGGTACGAGGTCCTCTCGGCCCCCGGTGATGCGCTCACCATCTGGGAGGCGCTGATCGCCGCCGGCGGCGTGCCCTTCGGCATCACCGCGATCGACCTCGCGCGCACGGAGGTGGGCCTGCTTATCATGGCCGTCGACTACAAGGCGAACGAGATCTCGCCCTACGATCTTTCGATGGACCGGTTCATCAAGACCGACACCGAATGCGTCGGCGCGGCTGCGCTCGCCGCCCACGGAGCTAACCCGCCGAAGCGCTTCAAGACGTTGCGGATCGAAGGGGAGCAGGCTCCGGACTACGGGGCGCCGGTGACCAAGGACGGCAAGGAGGTCGGCGTGGTGACCTCACCGGCGTCCAGCCCTCGTGTCGGGACGATCGGCCTGGCGATCCTGGACACCGACGTAGCGGTGGACGGGGAGAAGGTCGATGTCGCGGTCGGTGGCAGCACGGTTCCCGCGACCGTCGATGTGTTGTCGGTCTACGACCCCGAGAAGAAGAAGCCCCGCGGCTGACCCAGGCCGTATCCTCGGGCTCATGTCGGATGTGTTGTACGGCGCCGTACCCAACTTCAGCGAGGGCCGCCGGCGTGATGTGATCGACGCGATCGTCGCGGCGCTGCACGTCCCCGGGGCGCGCGTCGTCTACGCGGAGGCCGATGCCGATCACAACCGGCTGGACACGACCGTGTTGGGCAGCGGGGAAGCCGTGGCGGCCAGCGCACTTGCCGGGGCGATGGTGGCCATCGAGCTCATCGACATGGACCAGCACCACGGCGGCCATCCCCGGATGGGGGCTGCCGACGTCATCCCGTTCATGCCGGTCCGCGGGGTCACGATGGATCAGGCGGTGACGCTCGCCCGGGCGTTCGGCGAGACGCTGGCCAAGGCCGCCGACATCCCCGTCTACCTCTACGACCGAGCGGCGCTGGTTCCGGAGCGATCCTCGTTGGCCGTGGTGCGCAAGGGCGAGTTCGAGGGGCTCCGCGTGGCGGTGGCTGCGGGGGAGCGCCTTCCGGACTTCGGGCCCCACCTGCTCGGGCGGGCGGGAGCGACGGCCGTGGGCGCGCGGAAGCCGCTGGTGGCATTCAACATCTACCTGGACGGCACAGACGAGTCGGTGGCCAAGGATATCGCTCGCCAGATCCGCGAATCCTCCGGCGGTCTGCCCGCCCTTCGCGCGATCGGCTTCGCGGTTCCGGAGCGTGGCGGGATCGTCACGGTCTCGATGAACCTGGTCGACCACGAGGTGACCGGGCTTCGCGCGGCGTACGATGCCGTCGCCTCCAGGGCCCGGGCAGCCCGGATGGATGTGCTCGATTCCGAGATCGTCGGCGTGGTCCCTGCTGCGGCACTCGGGGACGGAGACGTAGACCGACTTCGGCTGACCGGGTTTCATGCGGATACCCAGATACTCGAACGCCTCGTTGAGGAGGACCAGTGACCCAGGATGCAGCGACCACGGCGGAACAGACGATCGGCGGCTACTTAGAAGTGCTCGGGTCCGATTCGCCGACCCCGGGTGGGGGAGCGGTGGCCGGTGTCGTCGCGGCGGCCGCGGGAGCTTTGATCGCGATGGTCGGGCGTCTCACCGTCGGCAAGGACGAGTTCGCCGGCGTGGCGGACCGCATGCAAGTCCTCATCGCGGAAGGCGACGCGGCGCGGCGTGCCTTCCTGGACCTGGCAGACCGCGACGCCCATGCGTTCGACGGGGTCATGGCCGCGTTCAAGATGCCCAAGGGAACCGACCAGGAGAAGGGCGCGCGAAGCCCGGCGATCCAGGCCGGGTACCTCGACGCGGCCTCCGTGCCGATGGAGATCTCCCGCAGAGCGGTGGCCCTGATGGAGCTGGCGCTGGAAGCCACCGCCACCGGCAACCCAGCAGCGGCATCCGATGGGTTCTCCGGGGCGGCGTGCGCCTACGCCGCCGTCGTCTGCGCCATGGCGAACGTCGAGATCAACGCCGCAGCCATCAAGGACGACGTCGCAAGAGCCGCCTTGGTGGATGAGGTGACCGCCGTGCGCGGACGCGCTGAGCAGCTGCTTCGCGAGGGCCAAACGGCGTTCCAGATGCGCATCTCCTGACGCTTCGCGGGTTGCGCGTTCGGGCCTCGGGGTTCACTCTGAACACGTGCGCATCGATGCCATCGTGTTCGACTGCCGCGACGCGGCACCGCTCGCCCGATTCTGGGGTGCCGCCTTGGGATGGGGCGTCGCGCCCTACGACGAGGCCGAACTCGACCGGCTGGCGCGCAAGGGCGTGTACGACCCGGAGGACGATCCGAGCGTCATGCTTGAACCACCTGAAGACAGCGACCTGCCGGTCATCTTCTTCACCGAGGTCTCCGAGGACAGGGCCGGCAAGAACCGTGTGCACCTGGACCTGGCTGCGGACCACGACCACGAGGCCGAGATCGAGCGGCTCGAGGCCCTGGGAGCCAGACTCCGGAACTGGGTGGAGGAGGACGGCCAGATCTGGGCCGTCATGCACGACCCGGAGGGCAACGAGTTCTGCGTCATGCCGCCGACGCGTTAGCGGCCGCCGCGCCGATCCCCGCGTTAGAACAACCCGACCGTCTTGCCCGTCTCGTCGATGTCCACGCCCATGAAGTTCGGGGTCCTGCCCAGGCCGGGCATGCGCTGCATGTCCCCGCAGAGCACGACGACGAACCCGGCGCCCGCGCTCGGGACCACGCCGCGAACGGGGAGCCGGAACCCGGCCGGGCGATTCAGCAGGAGCTGATCGTGGCTGAGTGAGAGGTGGGTCTTCGCCATGCAGACGGGAAGGGTTCCGAAGCCCAGGTCGTCCATCCGCTTGATGTCCTTCTCGGCCTGGGGCAGGTAGTCGACGCCGTCCGCGCCGTAGATCCGGGTGGCGATGGCCTCGATCTGCTGTTTCAGCGTGGCCCCTTCGGGTGTGAGCTGGTCGAAGGTATTCGGTTTCTCGCACGCCTCCACAACGGCGTTGGCCAGGTCGATCGCACCCTCGCCGCCTTGGGCGAACGCCCGGTTGACCACGACCGTGTCCGCGCCCGCCTGGGTGGCGAGCTGCTCGATGAGCGCCACCTCCGCCGCGGTGTCGGTGGGGAAGTTGTTGATGCTGACCACGCACGGCAGGCCGTACGCCCGCACGATCTCGATGTGGGCCGAGAGGTTCTCCATCCCGCGCTTCAGGGCGCCCAGGTCCTCGGTTCCCAGATCGTTGAACGCCACCCCGCCGTGGGACTTCGTGGCTCTGATCGTGGTGACGAGCACGGCGGCCGAGGCCTTCAGGTCGCCGATCCGGCAGACGATGTCGCAGAACTTCTGGAACCCCAGGTCCGAGGCGAACCCGGCCTCGGTGACCACGTAGTCGGCCAGCTTCAGCGCCACGCGGTCGGCGATGATCGAGTTGTTCGCGTGGGCGATGTTCCCGAACGGCCCCGCGTGCACGAGCACGGGCTGGCCCTCCAGCGTTTGGACCAGGTTCGGCTTCAGGGCCTCCTTCATGATCACGGTCATCGCGCCGGCAACCTTGAGGTCCTCCGCGGTCACGGGCTTGCCGTCGTAGGTCGAGGCGACCACGATCCGGCCCATCCGCGCGCGCAGGTCCGAAAGGTCCGAGGCCAGCGCCAGGACCGCCATGATCTCGGACGCCGCCACGATGACGAACTGGTTCTCGCGAGGCACGCCGTGCGCCTTGCCGCCCAGGCCCACCACCGTGTTGCGCAGCTCACGGTCGTTAACGTCCAGGGTCCGGGGCCACGTGATGCTCGTCGGATCGATCCGGAGTTCGTTCGCGTGATAGATGGAGGCGTCGAGCGCGGCGGCCAGGAGGTTGTGGGCCGCCTGCACGGCGTGGAAGTCGCCGTTGAAGTGGAGGTTAACCTCCTCCATCGGGACGATCTGCGCGAACCCGCCGCCGTTGCCCCCGCCTTTGATGCCCCAGACCGGGCCCATACTCGGCTCCCGCAGGCAGAGCATGACCTTCTTGCCGATCTTGCCCAGCCCCTGCGTGAGGCTGACGCTCGTGGTGGTCTTGCCTTCGCCTGCCTTGGTCGGCGTGATCGCTGTGGTGATGATGAGCTTGCCATCGGGCCCGTCCTTCAGGCGCTCCAGGATGTCGAGCGAGATCTTCCCCTTGTACCTGCCGAACTGTTCCAGTTCGCCGGGCTGGATGCCGGCAGACGCCGCCACCTCGGTGATGGGCAGGAGCGTTGCCTCCTGGGCGATCTCGAGTCCGGACTTCATGTGGCTGCTTCCTTCCGTGGGGGCCTGAGCGGCCGGGGCGCACCGACGATACGACCCGAACCCCGCAGGAACCAAACCGCGGTTGCGCACAGGGCGACCCCCGGTCAGACTTCCCCGCGGTGGGTGGACCGAACCGGCGATGGCCCCTACGCTGGGCGGATGGCAACCACCGAACCGCTCCGACGGAATCAGGCGCCTGTCCGCGTCACCGCGGTGAACGACGGCGTGTGGAGCGAACGTCCCGATACGCTCGCCACCGAGGAGCCGATGGAGATCCGGGTCGCCGGCCCGGATCAGGAGGGCGTTCAGGTCGCCGTCACCATGCGAACCCCCGGCGGGGACTACGAGCTGGCCGCCGGCTTCCTGTTCACCGAGGGGCTCATGCGGCCCGAGGACCTTCGGCGCGTGGCCTATTGCGACGACCTGGACGCGGCCGAACAGCGCTACAACGTGGTTACGGTGACGCTGAACCGCCCGTTCGATCCCGCGGTGCTCCGCCGGAACTTCTATGCGACGTCCTCGTGCGGCATCTGCGGCAAAGCGGCGCTCGACGACATCCAGGTGCGCTGCGCCCCCGTCGGCTCCGGTCCCGTTGTCGCTGCCGACGTGGTGTCCTCGCTCCCCGACAAGCTCCGAGCCAAGCAGAAGGTCTTCGAACGAACCGGCGGCCTGCACGCCGCCGGCCTCTTCACCGCCGATGGTGATCTGGTCTCGCTCAGGGAGGACGTCGGCAGGCACAACGCAGTCGACAAGGTGATCGGCGAGCAGCTCATGGCCGGCGGCCTGCCGCTGGCGAATCACATCCTCCAGGTCAGCGGCCGCATCAGCTTCGAACTGGTCCAGAAGGCGGCGATGGCGGGCATCCCGATCCTGTCCGCCGTTGGGGCGCCCTCCTCGCTCGCCGTCGAAGCCGGGGAGCGGTTCGGCATGACGGTGATCGGCTTCGTTCGCGACGCCCGGCTGAACGTCTACACGCACCCGGAGCGCCTCGCCTGATTCGGAGGTTAACGGAGCGGGCCGAGCGCCGGTTGTTTCCCTTGACAATCCGGATTCTCCCCTGATACAACACCCTGAGGTTAGCTTCGAGTCAACTTGGGTCGGCTCCAATTTCACGCCTCACTACGAGAGAGGGCGGGGATGAGGGTGCGTACGATCGTTCTTGCTGGTGCGGCGGCGGTTTTGGCGGTGGCGGTTCTCCCGTTGGGAGCAGCCGCTTTAGCCGCAGGAGCACCTCACCCCCGTGGATCTCAGGAGTCTGTGAGCAAGACGGCAATCCCGCCGGGCTCACTGCGGCTTGCCAGGTTCCGACCGGGTACCAGGACACCACAAAGGCCTCGCCCTCAGACAGATGCGCCGGCGCCGTGTTGTGCGGCGTAACCTGGGCACAACTTCAGGCCAAAGGCTTCAGCACGACGGAGATGGAGGCCGAGGGAGCAGCAGTGGCGAACTCATTCGCGGGAGCGCAGGCGGCCGGGCTGTCGACCACGGCGCTTGGCATGCCATCGAACTGGACGGGACTTTACGGATGGAACGACTTCAACCTTTACCCCGCCGATTCTTCCTGTATTGGCACCGCCACGGTCGTATACCACGGCTACTGCGCCTGGCTCTTTAACCACGTCACCCAGTTCGTCAACGGGATTGCCAAGCCGACATACTCGTACACGTATCCGGCAAGAAGCGGCGACAACATCCCTGCCGACCACTGGATTGTGAACCAAGGACCAATTCCGAACGGTGACTGGGCAAGTTCGACCCCGAGCGGCCTGGGCCACTTCCATTGGGGCTGGAAATATGGCACCAAGATCGGGTTCATCAAGGACACGACCGACACCTACTACCCGGGAAAGTTCCCTCTTGACCCTTGGGACGTGTATTCAGGCGCTAGCCAGTCCGGCACTCATCGGAACGCGTTCGAAATCCACGGCGGGATCAATGCGCATGACTTCTCAACCACTCCCACCTTCGGGTGCATCAGGCTTCCCGCACCTTCGGTAAACGGTGTGAAATACCAATGGGTCAACTCCACGGATAACAAGAGCTGGTCTCCCGGGCCTGACAACCTCGTGCACTACACCAAACCGTGATCCTTGGAAGTGCTGGCGGCTTGCCGAGGAGAGCGTTCACCATGGCGGTTCTCGCGCTGTTCCCGGCTCTGAGCGCATGCTCAGCCACCCCACCGTCAGCACTCTCGTTGTCGCCCGCTGCGACGTCAGCGGGTTCAGGAAGCCCATCGCCCTCCAGCATGCCGCTTCCGGGCGATGCCGGACCCCTCGCCGGGTTGCGATGGCCCGCGCCCCGTCTCGCGCCCGGAACTCTTCTTCACGACGACACGAAGCATCTGTCTGCCGTTCCGCAGGGTGGTGGGCAGCCGCGTATCTTGTGGTCACATCCTGCGGCGGATGTCTATCGTGTGGCAGCGGGCCCGGACGGAAGAGAACTGGCCCTAGCCGTCGGGAATAAGAGCAATGGCGTCGACTCGACCATCCTCTACCTACTAGGGGCCGATGGGTCCGTGCTCACGGTGCGCGAAACCGCCCCGTTCTGGAGCGTCGCCTCCATGATCTTCGTCCCCGCCCCCACCCATCCCAAGGGGCCGATCCGCCTCTACTGGACCGAATCCTCAAGCGGGGGCACGGGTAACACGGGGACGAGCACCTTTCCGATGCGGGTCATGACCTATGACGGATCAAGTGTGCAGCGCGTCGACGTGCCCCTGCTCTGGAGTCAATCGCCTCGGTACCTCAACGCCTATCCGGGTAACTCGACGTCGTCGCTGATGATCTTCCGTTTGCAAGACATCCCGACCCGATTCGAGGTGCTGCGCAACAGCGACCACATCTCGGGCGCGACGCTTTCCTCCCCGACGACTTGGGGCTCTTGGCAAACGATCACCGACACCGGCCTCGATACCCAGGTGGCGTGGCTGAGTCCCGATGACTATGTCGTCGGGTATGGTGACTCGCCGCACGTCGAGTCGATCATCCCGTCATATGCCCTCAAGATGTTCCGGGTCGGGTGCGAGTGGGCCGGGTCGCACACGTTCTGGTCCGGCAGAAGCCTGGACGCTGGCGTCGCGGGCGCGGCTTGGACGATGCTCTCCCCCGATCCCACCCACGTACTCGTATTGGGAAGAGACGCGGCTTCCGGTCCCACACCGTGGCTCTCGGTCGACGTCAACACAGGCTCGATCACGGCGACCGCGGCGATGTGGACCCCGGAGGGCGCGTGGACCGTCGTGAGGAGCGCCGAGAAGCCGACCAGCGGGCACCCATCCTGCAGCGGTGTCAAGTGGTCGTGGCCCTGAGCGTGACCGGCAGGCTACCGACCGAACGCTGAGCGGGCATACAATCCTGGCGGCAACCGGTGGAAAGGAGCCGCTCGATGGCGAACGGGCTCACGCGACTCACCGAGCCGATGGTCCGCGAGAACGGCGTGCTGCGCACGGCCACCTGGGACGAAGCCCTGGACAGGGCCGCTCAGGGGTTGCGCGCGGCGGCAACGCGGAACGGCGGCAACGGGGTCGGCCTGTTCAGCTGCAGCAAGGCCACGAACGAGATGAACTTCGTCGCACAGAAGTTCATGCGTCAGGTCATGCGCAGCAACAACATCGACTCGTGTAACCGCACCTGACACGCTCCTTCGGTCGTCGGTCTGGCGACAGTGTTCGGAGCAGGTGGGGGAACGAGTTCATACGAAGAGGTCGAGCACACCGACCTCGTGCTGATGTGGGGATCGAACGCGCGCGCGGCGCACCCCATCTTCTTCCACCACGTCCTCAAAGGGATCTACAACGGAGCCGAGATGATCAACGTGGACCCGCGGAGAACCGAGTCCGCGGAGTGGGCCGACATCTGGCTGGGCATCGACGTGGGAACGGACATCGCGCTCTCGAACACGATCGCCCGCGAGATCATCGTCAGCGACCTCCAGCACCACGCGTTCATCGAGCACGCCACCACCGGGTTCGAGGAGTACAAGGCCTCGGTTATGGACTGGACGCTGGAACGTGGCGAGCGGATAACCGGCGTTCCCGCGGACGTGATCAAGGAGGTGGCGCACGCGTACGCGACCGCGCCGCGCGCGATGATCTGCTGGACGCTGGGGATCACCGAGCACCACAACGCCGTGGACAACGTCCTGAGCCTGATCAACCTGTCGCTCCTGACCGGCCACGTCGGGGTCTACGGGAGCGGCGTGAACCCGCTCCGCGGGCAGAACAACGTCCAGGGCGGCGGCGATATGGGCGCCATCCCGAACAAGCTCCCGGGGTTCCAGGACATCGAGCACGACCACGAGGCCCGCGCGAGGTTCGAGGCAGCCTGGGGTGTGCCCATCCAGCCCACGTACGGCTGGACCCTGACTCAGCAATTCGAAGCCATGGAACGCGGGGACATCACCGCCGTCTATGTGATCGGCGAGAACCCCGCCAGCTCCGAGGCGGACAAGCAGCACACCGTCCACCTCCTGGAAAACCTGGAGTGCCTGATCGTCCAAGACATGTTCATGACGAAGACTGCCGAGCTGGCCGACGTCATCTTCCCCGCCTCCAACTCGGCCTTCGAGAGCGAAGGAACCGTGACGAACAGCGAGCGGCGGGTGCAGCGGTGCCGCGCCGCGCTGGTCCCGCCCGGCAACGCCAAGGACGACATCTGGATCATCAACCAGATGGCCAAGCGGCTGAAGGACGATTGGGTGGAGCTGGAACCCGAAGCCGCCTGGGACGAACTGCGAAGCCTGAGCCCGATGCACGGCGGGATGTCGTGGAAGCGTCTGGAGGAACTCGGCGGCATCCAATGGCCGTGCCCGGACGAAGACCACCCCGGGACGAAGATCCTGCACACGAGGCTCTGGGAGTTCGAGGATCCGGGGGCGCAGGGGATGAAGGCGCCGTTCAGCGTGGTGAGCGACGATCCGCCGGTGGATCTCCTGGACCAGGAGTTTCCGCTCCGGCTCACCACCGGCCGCCGGCTGGATTCGTACAACACGGGGGTGCAAACGAGCGGGTACACGTCGCCGCTGCGGCGGGGGGAGTCGCTCGACATGTCTCCGGAGGACGCCGCGACCTACCGTGTGGCGGAGGGCGAGATCGTGACGGTGTCCTCGCGACGGGGCTCGGTCCAGGCGCCCATCCACATGGACCCCGCGCTGCGTCCGGGCCTGGTGTTCATGACCTTCCACTTCCCCGATCAGGTGGACACGAACGTCCTGACCATCGAGGCGACCGACCCCCGGTCGGGAACCGCGGAGTTCAAGGCCACGGCGGTCCGCATCGACAAGGTGAGCACTGCGGCGGTCAAGGGATGACGACGTGGATCTGAAATTCATGGACGCGGCGGCGAGTCCCGAGGAGCTCGCGGCGATCGACGCGCACCTGGGACCGCCCGAGGACGGCTGGACCGGGGGAGCGCGGGACGCAGACACGCACCGGGTTGCCAGGTCGGGGCGCGCGGCGCGCGAGCAGCGCCATCTGCTCATCGAGGCGCTCCACGTCCTGCAAGCCGAGATCGGCTGGATCAGCCCCGGCGGAATGAACTACATCTGCCGGCGCCTGTCCGTCCCTCCCGCCGAGGCGTTCGGGGTGGCCAGCTTCTACGCGATGTTCTCCACGGAGGAACGACCGAAGACGGTCGTGCACGTGTGCGATGACCTGGCGTGCCGGATCCTCGGCGCGAAGGAACTCTGCGCCGAGCTGGAGGCAACGATCGGGCCCGAGGGAACCGATCGCGGGGACGCGACATGGCACCGGAGCCCATGCCTGGGGTTGTGCGAGCAAGCACCGGCGATCTTGGCGCAGCGCGCCGGGCGGCCCGACGTGGCGCTCGGGGGCGCGACGGCGGCCTCGGTAGCTGCCGTGAGCGTGCCCGACTCCACGATGGTCTGCGCGGGCGCGGATACCGCGCCGCAGACCTGGGACCCGGCTGCGCGCGGCGATCTCCGGCTGCTTCGGCGGGTCGGTCACGTCGACCCCACATCCATCGACGACTACCGCGCGGGCGGCGGCTACGAGGCCCTCCACCGCGCGCTCGAGATCGGTCCCGAGGCCACCATCGCCGTGGTGAAGGACGCCAGGCTCATGGGGCGCGGTGGCGCGGCGTTCCCCACGGGCGTGAAGTGGGAAGCCGTCGCCACCCAGCCCGCCCGCCCGCACTACTTCATCTGCAACGCCGACGAATCCGAACCGGGCACGTTCAAGGATCGCCTCATCATGGAGCTGGACCCGTTCGCCGTGGTCGAGGCGCTGACCATCGCCGGCATCACCACCGGCTGCGAGCAGGGCTACGTCTACATCCGCGGCGAGTACCCGCTGGCGACCGAACGGCTCACGCACGCCATCGCCGAGGCGCGCCGGCACGGGCTCCTCGGGCCGGACGTCATGGGCGGGGGTCTCGCGTTCGATATCGAGCTCCGCCGGGGCGCCGGCGCGTACATCTGTGGCGAGGAGACGGCACTGTTCAATTCGCTGGAGGGCAAGCGCGGGGAACCGCGCAACAAGCCGCCGTTCCCGGTCCAGCGCGGGCTCTTCGGCAAGCCCACCGGGATCAACAACGTGGAGACACTCATCAACGTCCTGGAGGTCCTCCGGATCGGCGGCACCGCCTACGCGACCCTCGGATCGGAGGGTTCGACCGGCCCGCGGTTGTTCTGCCTCTCTGGGCACGTCGCCCGGCCGGGCGTCTATGAGGCCGAGCACGGCGCGACGCTCGGCCAGGTCATCGAGATGGCCGGCGGTCCGACGAACGGCATCAAGGCCGTGCTCCTGGGCGGGGCCGCAGGCGGGTTCGTGGGGCCGGACCGGCTGGACGTGCGCCTGACGTTCGAGGACGCGAAGGCCGGTGGCTACACCCTGGGTTCGGGCGTGGTGATGGTGTTCGGCCAGGACACCGACCTGGTGGACACGGTGCTGCGCATCGCCCGGTTCTTCCGGGACGAATCGTGCGGGCAGTGTGTTCCCTGCCGCGTGGGAACCGTCCGCCAGGAGGAGGCGATCCACCGGATGGTCGCCGGTCGAACCGTCGGTTCGGTGGATGACGAACTCGCGCTCCTGGACGACATCTCGAAGGTCATGCGCGACGCGAGCATCTGCGGCCTGGGCCAGACCGCGGCGAGTGCCGTGCAATCGGCGATCTCCACGTTCGGACTGTTCCGGGACGGGGGTACAGCGTGAGCCAGCCGGTCCATATGGAGATGCCGCGCAAGCTCATCGACCTGGAGATCGACGGCCAGGCCGTCCGGGTCCCCGAGGGAGCGACCATCCTGGATGCCTGCGGCGCACAGGGTGTGGACACGCCCACCATGTGTTACGCGGACAACCTCACGCCGATCAACGCTTGCAGGGTTTGCGTGGTGGAGGTGGAGGGCGCTCGTGCCCTGGTACCCGCGTGCTCCCGTCCGGCAGAGGCGGGCATGAAGGTCAGCACGGACACCGAGCGGGTTCAGCATTCCCGCAAGCTCGTGATGGAGTTCCTGGCTTCCAGCGCGGACACCTCGTTGGCGAACCAGGACTGGCACCGGTGGATGCAGGAGTACCAGGCCAACCCCGAGCGGTTCGGCGCCGCGATGGAACCGTTGGATGTGGGGGAGCGCGATCAGAAGGGACCTGGACACCACCATGCCCCGGAGTCCGGCGTGAGCGAAACGGTTGCCCAGCCCGTGAAGATCGACAACGACCTGTACATCCGCGACTACTCGCGATGCGTGCTCTGCTACAAGTGCGTCGAGGCGTGCGGAACGGACGCGCAGAACACCTTCGCGATCGCCGTGGCCGGACGTGGGTTCGATGCCCGGATCAGCACCGAGTACGCCGTGACGCTCGATCAGAGCGCCTGCGTCTACTGCGGAAACTGCATCGGTGTCTGCCCCACCGGGGCACTCATGTTCACGTCCGAGTACGACATGCGCGCGGCCGGCACGTGGGACGAGTCCGCTCAGACCGTCACCGCAACCATCTGCCCGTACTGCGGTGTTGGCTGCGAACTGGAACTCCACGTGCAGGACAACGCGATCGTGAAGGTGACGAGCCCCACCGACCACTACGTCACGAACGGCCACCTCTGTGTCAAGGGGAGGTTCGGGTTCCAGTTCGTGCAGAGGCGCAAACGGCGCGAGGACCGCGACTGAGCGTCGTCGGCATCGTTCTCGCCGGCGGGACCTCCGAGCGGTTCGGACGGGACAAGCTGGCCGAGCCGTATCTGGGTCTGCCGCTCCTGCACCACTCGATCCTGCGGCTTGCCGAGGTCTGTGAGGACGTGGTGGTGGTGCTGGCGCCGGGCGCGGACGCCGCCGGACTTCCGCCGGGGGTTCGAGCTGCGTTCGACCCCACGCCGGGGGAGGGGCCGCTGGCCGGGCTCGGGGCGGGGCTGCTCGCGGCGGCCGCGGCGGACCTCGTGGTGGTGGTCGGGGGCGATATGCCCGACCTGCAGACGCCGGTGCTCCGCGAGATGTTTAGCGTGGCCAGGGAGGCCCGCGCGGACGCGGTCGCGCTCCAGGACGGTGACCGCGCGCGTCCCCTCCCCTGCGTGCTGCGCCCGGCACCTGCCGCCGATGTCGTTCACTCGCTCCTGCACGCGGGGCGCCGGCGCCTTCGCGATGCGCTTGACTCCCTCCACACGGCGGTCATCGACGAGCCGACCTGGACCGCGCTTGACCCCGGCCGCCGAACGCTCTTCGACATCGACGAACCCGGGGATCTCCTCCGCTGACCGGCGGCGGGTGCCGGGGTGGATACGTGACACGGCGCCTCTCGTCCTGTAGACCGGCGCGATGGAACGCGTGGTGGTGGCCCTGGGCGGCAACGCGCTGCTTCGACGCGGGGCCGACGATACCTTCGAGGAGATGTACGCGGCGGCTCGCGGGGCGGCCGAACGGATCGCCGACATCGCCGCCCTGGGATACGAGGTGGTGATCACCCACGGGAACGGCCCCCAGGTCGGACGGATCCTTCTGCAACAGGAGGCGGCCTCCGGGGTGGTGCACCCCATGCCCCTGGACGTTTGCGGGGCGCTCAGCCAGGGTCAGATCGGCTACCTGCTCCAGGTGACCATCGGCGATGTGTTCTTCGAGCGCGGCATGGAACGGCCGGTGGCCACGGTCCTGACGCTCACGAGGGTGCGCCCCGACGATCCCGCATTCCAGCGCCCGACGAAGTTCATCGGGCCGTTCTATCAAGAAGCGGAAGCCCAGGGACTGGCGGTCGCGCGCGGCTGGACCGTCAAGCCGGACCCCCACGGCGGATGGCGGCGGGTCGTGCCGTCTCCGGCTCCCTACTCCATCGTGGAGACGCCGATCATCGCCCGGCTGGTCGCCGACGATGTCATCGTGATCGCGAGCGGCGGGGGAGGGGTCCCCGTGGTCGAGGACGGTCCGCGACTGGTCGGCCGGGAGGGCGTCGTGGACAAGGATCTGGCCGGGGCCATCCTGGCCCACGAGGTGGGCGCAACCTCGTTCCTCATCCTCACGGACGTGGCCAAAGTGCAACGTGGATTCGGCACTCTCATGACTGAGGACATCGACCGGATGACCGTTGACGAAGCGCGGACGTTCCTGAAGGCCGGGGAGTTCGGCGAAGGGTCGATGGGGCCGAAGGTTCGGGCGGCGGTCGAGTTCGTCTCGAGAGGGGGGAACCGGGCCGTCATCGCCGATCTGGCGCAGGCAACCGAGGCGCTGGCGGGAGAGGCCGGCACGGTGATCGTGTCCGGCGATGGATGAACGTCAAGGTCGCCACCGCCAACCTGCACGGGCTCCGGACCGGGATCGCGGGGATGGCGTCGATCCTGGACACGGAGGCGATCGACCTGGTGATGGTGCAGGAGTCGGGCTCGCGCGGCTCCTTCCGCAAGCTGTCCGAACACGCGGGGATGGAGCGGGTGGCAGATCCGCCCGCCGTGCTGCGTCGCCGGGTCCAGGACGGCCTGCTGGTGCGCCGTCCCTGGCGGGTGGGCGCCGTCCGGCACCACCGCTTCTCCGGATCGTCCCGCCGGCATCCCCGCGGTGCGGTGATCGCGCTGGTCACAGGCGGCCCTGGGAGCCTCTGGGTGGTGTCGACACACCTGGGGCTCGACGGCGGCGAACGATACCGACACGCTCGTGAGCTGCTCGGGATCATCGGGGACCGCAGGCCGTTCGTGGTGGGCGGGGATCTGAACGCGGTGGAGGATTCGTCGGTGGTCGGCGCCTTCAGCGAGGTGGCGGTGGATGCGGGCCGGGTGGCCGGGGCGACTTTCCCGGCGTCCGAACCAACGGCTCGGATCGACTACGTGTTCGTGTCGAGGGAGATCGGGATCGGGCGGGTGGCGGTGCTAGGGGGCCCGGCCGCCTCGGACCACCTCGTGGTCCTAGCCGACCTCAACGTCCCGGCGGGGTAGCTACGAAGAGCGACGCCGGGGCGAGCGGCCGGGGTTACGCACCATCTGAGACGCCGCGTAGATGCTGAAGAGGCCGACCACCCCGAGAAGGGCGACCAGCAGACCAACGAAGAACCACTCCAGGAAGCCTTGGATCGCAAGCACGTTCATGGTCGCCATCCTATCGGCTCGCCTGCCTCCCGCCAGGTTCCGCTCAAGGTCCCCCCGGGGCCGTCCGATGGAGGTGTACGAGCGAGGGAGAGACACATGGGTGAAGCCACGACCGACAAGAAGCAGGACGCCAACGGGGTGGGAGAGGCGAAAGCCGAGCCTCGCCCTGGTGATGACCACGCGTATGAGGACAGCTGGTACCAGGTCCTCAAGGCCCGCCAGTCCGCAGCTGCAGACGACGCTACGGATGACGACGTGGCCGACGACGCCGCGCAAGGCTGACGCGCCGCTCGCGCCCTGGGTTCGCCCATCGGGTAGGTTCCCCCCATGCGATTCGGAGTTCTGACCGGTGGCGGCGACTGCCCGGGACTGAACGCGGTCATCCGCGCGATCGTCCGCAAGGGCGTCGGGCGGATGCAACACTCGTTCGTCGGATTCATGGACGGATGGCGCGGGGTCATCGAGGACGACTCGATGGAACTGGGAGAGGCCGAGGTTCGCGGGATCCTGCCGCGCGGAGGGACCATCCTGGGGAGTTCGGGGTTGCATCCCTATCGGGTGGAGGACGGGCCGGCGCGCATCCGGGCCACGTTCGAACGGCAGGGGCTTGACGGGCTCATCGCCATCGGGGGCGAAGGCACATTGAGCGCAGCGCTCGCGTTGGCGGACGAGGGGCTCCCCGTGATCGGCGTGCCGAAGACCATCGACAACGATCTTTCGGGGACCGACATCACCGTTGGATTCCACACCGCGGTACAGGTCGCGACCGATGCCATCGACCGTCTCCATTCCACGGCCGAGAGTCACGACCGGGTCATCTTGGTCGAGGTCATGGGCCGGCATGCGGGGTGGATCGCGGTGTACGCGGGCCTGGCCGGCGGCGCCGACGCCATCCTGATCCCCGAGAACCCCTTCGACCTGGACCAGGTCTGTGACTACCTCCGCCGCCGGCACGCCCGGCGTTCCTCGTTCTCCATCGTTGTGGTGGCCGAGGGAGCCGTCCCGGCCGAGGGCTCGGCGTTCGTCCTTCCCCAACC